>CAYQKW010000053.1:0-4946 GCA_964418245.1 uncultured Oscillospiraceae bacterium | reverse complement strand
ATTGCCGCATTTGCTCGGCTCGTTCATGCATTTGTTATATTTGCACGTTTCGTATTTCTCGCATTTCCTGCAACATATTATTACTCCGCATGGTTGTCTTTTGTATATATTACATTTCATTTTAACACCTCATTATTTTAAAAATTTGCGGTCAAATTTGCGTTTTTATATCAAATTCGATTAAGTTTATGCCAAAATGCGAAAATTGAAATTTGGGTTGTTTAAATCAAAATAAACACCATATCCATTTTCTGCATTTTATTTTTTCAAATCGTGTGCGAATTTGTTTTGATAATACGCATCCATTGTTGCCGGAGCATTGAATAATGCCGCCGACAAATATTTTTTAACATTGCGAATATCCGTTGTATTTGCATTCATACAGTCAATCACGTATTCAATATGCCCGTCATCAAGTTCACAAAACCGTTTCTTCACCATTTCAGCAGGGTACATTCCTCCCGAAATCAGAATATTATCCGTTTTCGCAAGTAAAATTTCTGTCATAAGTTCAACGATACTGTTAATCAATTCTACATCGTTTGGAAACTTCTTTGCCAGATTTTCAAAATCAATCTGTTCTTTAACAGCATCGTGTATCTCATCATATCGCATCGTATCATCTTGTTCTACTTCTGTCTTTTGATATGATTCGATAGGATAAGATATATTATTATAGTCTATATCTATATATCTATATCTAGGGAATTTTTTTCCAGTACCGTTTTTATCAGTATTTATCGATGTTTGGGTGGCTGTCAAATCTTGGATTGTGTCAACACTTGTGTCAACACTTGTGTCAACACTTTGAATTTTTTTAGAGTTATCCACATAGTTATCCACCGAGTTATCCACATGATTTTTCGGCTTTTTATCGATGTTTTCGGAGTTATCCACAGGTATAAAATTTGTGTCAACACAAACTGCGTTTTTTGAATGATTTTTTTGCATTTTTTCTTCGTTTTTTTCGTTGGCTTTTGAAATTTTTAGATTTTGTTCCCGTTCTTCAAATGAAATCATTCTGTAAATTCCATGTTGTCTTCCGGGGCGTTTCGTATATTCGATTAAGCCTGCATTGATTAATTTTTTGCGAACAGAATCGATATATTGTCGTGAAAGTCCCAACATATTTGCAAGAGTTTCGTTTGAAACCGAAAATGTTTCCGCCCATTTATATCCGTCTGAAGTTTTAATAACGTGTTTATTATTAATATGCATTAATATATGCCATAGTGCTTGCGCGCTATATGGCAGTGGATTATTATTGACAAATTCATAAAATTTACTTATTTCTGTCAAATATTTCACTTTGTTCATCTCCTCTCTGTTCGCTTATATTAATAAAATCTTCAAATTTTTTCAAAGCCTTTTCTTGATTTTTATTAGGCTTTTCACTTTTTTTATCATATTTCAAATGCTTTTTAAATAAATTTGCAATATCTTTTCGAGCGTTTAAATAACCCTGCGATAACCCTTGTCGGTAAGTTTTACCGCTTTTGTATTTGCCGTCAATTCCCGTCTTTCCTTTGCCTTGTCCGCCGAATGTTGCATTGTATAGTTGATATCCTTTTTTCGCATAATGCAATATGGTTTTTTGTTCGTTTTTGTCTAAATCCGATACATCGCATTCCTTGAATCCGAGTTGCCAGCCGAAAGGATTGTCGGGTGAATATAACCCACGTTTCTTTAACGATAATCCTATATGGTCATATTCGCTTAAATGTGCCGCAACTCGTTCTAATAAATGCTTCGCTTGCCCGACATAACAATGCTTGATTCCGTTTTCGTCTTCACGGAAGAATACATATATTCCGCTGTCGCTCGTTATAGTCGGGCATAGCTCGTTTATTTGCTTTTCCCGTGCCGTTTTTATGGCATATATTTGTCGCATATTCATGATTAATTAAAACGGTAAATCTTCATCGTCGAAGTTTGCCGAAAAATCTTGCGGAATAGATTCCGACTGCTGATTGCTGTTTTTTAATGGTTTGTCTTTCGGCATGTTGAAGTTGCCGGTGCGAATATCGTCAGCGCTTACAACTGTACAACATTCGGTAGTCCAACCTCGGCTTCCGTTGTATTCCCATTCTTTGTTGCGGAATAATACGCCTATTATCTTTCCTTGCAATCCGCTTTCGTTCCAGTCCCAAATATAGCCTGGATTGCTTTCTTCCAGACAAGCGATGGCATTCCCGAATGACCGCTTTTGACTGTCGAAATATTGATTGTTCGCCTGCGGAATTGTCAGTCTGAAATTGCCTTTCCACTTCTTGTCTGCATATGTGCTTGAATTGTACTGTGCCGTAAAGAATGCTTTAAATTCACCCTCGGCAATGTCAAATGCAATGTTTAAAACTTCGCCCCAGTCATAGCGTATAACTTCGGCTTTCATAATTCTTGCAACATATCCTCCAGCCGGCAACGGTTCGCTTGCCGGAACACTTTTCTTTTTCTCAAATTCAAAACTTTGTATCATTTCTTCATTCTCCTTAAATTCCCCAAAATTCTCTTATTCTGTTGTCAACTAATTTTAAATCATTCTCAATTTCCGCTTCAAACATTTCTTCGGGCGATTTTGCAATGTCATTAACGCCGCCTTGCGTTTTGAACCAATGCCGTTCTCCGTTCGTCATGCATCGCAGACAGATTGTGAACATACCCTCAACGTTTACTTTCTCATCAAGAAGCTTTCCGATTGTTCGGAGTTTTACCTCGCCATAATCGTTGCTTATCTCATGCATAAGCATATATACCGTTATATCGTCCGGTAACGTGTTTTTTATAAATAAAATCAAATTCCAGAACTCATCTCCGATTTGATTGTATAAATCAAATGTTGAACTTCCGTTCTTCGGGCAAGAATGCCCGGTCATAAACGTGTTTGTCATTAAATAACCGGCATCGTCTATAACGGCAACTTTACACGGCATTTTCTGCAACTGTGCTTTTATGCTTTCGTAGTTTTGCGTTTTTGCCATATACTTGAATTTGTTTTGAAACGGCAACCGCTTGCCGAGAACGTTAATAAGGAATATCTCGTCCTCGGCAAAGTTTTTCAAACTTCGGCTTTTGCCGCTTCCGCTTTTTCCGTAAACCAAAATCGGCTCTGCCATTTCTCATTCCTCCTCAATTCCGAGAAATACTCTTATGTAATTTAATTTATCGCTTTCAAATTTTATGTTTTTGTTTGTTATAATTTGCTCTATCATTTCAAGCTTCGTTTCTTCCTGTATAAGCGCCGCATATTCTTCTTTTGATATATTAATACTATTTTCCATTTTCGGTTTCCTCGCTTTCAAATTCTATGGGACAATCGTCCGAAAGTCCAATATATGGGTTGTAAATCATTCTATTTGTCAGTCTGCACCAAAATCTTTCCAAATCATTTTCGCTTCGGCAAAACGGACACCATTTGCAACAAATATCATCTTCCGGAAAGTTTATTTTTACTTTCGCAATTCCGCTTGTATACCACGATACACCGTTTTTAAAAGTCCTCATCAGTCTACCTCCTCAAATGAATATCCGTCATCGTAAAAATCGCCGTCATCATCGTATAAACTGTTGTATGCATCTTCAATGCCACGTGCCAAATATCGGTCGTATGCATTTTCAATTCCTAAAATATCCGAACTTTTATAAATCATTTCTTATTTCTCCTTGACAAATCACCTGTTTTGTGATATACTGTAATTGTGTTTTTTAACTTGCCACCGATTGCGTTGTCACCGCTTCGGCGGCATTTTCCTTTTGTACCGATAACGTATTGGGTACTGAATAAATTTTTGTGAATTTTACCCAATATTTCACCGGTAAAGTCACCTAATAAATCTTCCGAACATTCGATATTTTCAGGTGTTTCGGGATTAGCTAACAATGTTTCAAAAATCGCTTTCTTAACCAATCTTGCAAATTCCAATTCCGATATTGCTATGATTTTTTTCTCGTTCATTTTATTTTTTCTCCTCATATTTAAGTATTGTTATTTCTTCGCCGCTTCGTAATTCTTTCATTCCGTTCAACTTGCGTATTTTGTGTACATATTCGCCTTTGCTTATCTGCGGCGGACAGTATTCTTCCGCATATCCCCAGTATGTTGCACCGTCTGCAACCGCAATCATCT
Organism: uncultured Oscillospiraceae bacterium; assembly: GCA_964418245.1. Lineage (GTDB taxonomy): Bacteria > Bacillota > Clostridia > RUG12999 > RUG12999 > CAKVOK01. Next base: position 823 of record CAYQKW010000053.1, on the reverse strand, counting down.
GCTCCGTTGCTTTCGGCGGTGTTCTGCTCCCGATATACGCTTGTCCGCAGAACATTATTGCCGCTCCCAATGCCATGTATGCTATGTTCTTCATTTGCTTCACACCCCTTTCTCATTCGCTTGTTTCTCCGCCTTGTTAAGCTCGTCCGCAATTGCTTTCTTCTCGGCTTTGTCTTCGCCATATTCGCCGTAATATTCAACGTTGCCGCTATGCATAGGCTTTGTTGTGTCTCTGACACGTCCTACGATATACCCGACATCAGGATTGCGGAATACTTTCCATCGCCCTATCATTTGCTTATCCCTCCTTATCCGCATAAATAACGTGCAATTTCACCGTCGGTTATTTGGTTTCCCTTTAACTTGATTTCACCCTCGGCAATTAATCGGTATAACTTTGTTCTCGATATTCCCAATATTTCCGCCGCTTTCCCTTTAGACATTATCCGAGGTACTCCGTTCTCGTGTAAATCAAGTAAATAATCTCGATAATGCTCTTTCTCTCTCATTCTTTACACCTCACTTTCCAGTTGAGCCACAAAAGCCGCTCCCATAACCATATAATAAAATTCTTTTCTCTTTTGTTCCGGCAATGCCCGAATAAGATTTATAAATTTTGCTTTGTCCTGTATACTCATTTGTTCCACCTCGCTTTGTTATCATATGGATTTACACCGTTCTCAAACTAATTAAAAATTTTTCTTGCCTTTTTGCTTTTTTTATGGTATAATATATATGTCGTTGACGGAGCGGCGACAAGTACCGCTCTGTCGTTGACATTTTGTTTGGTGACCTGCTTACCTGTTGAGCAGGTCTTTTATTT
>CAYQKW010000052.1:0-7943 GCA_964418245.1 uncultured Oscillospiraceae bacterium | reverse complement strand
ACAGGCGGTACAAAAACTCGGAATATATCCAAGGCGCATAAGCCAGTTTACAACCTCGTCCAAGGTTCTGTTATCGCTAACGTCAAACTGTGCGGAGTTTTCGTCCTCCGGTTCGGGTTCGCAATATCCGCCGACACTTGTGCGAGAGGCTCCGCTTATCTGCGAAATACCAAGTTGTAAAGCTTTTTCTCTGCACTCTTTGCTTTCGCGTGTTGAGATTATCATTCCGGTATACGGAACGGCAACTCTTATACAGGCTATTATTTTTGCAAATATATCGTCATCAATGCTGTTGTCGAACGCATTCGGGTCAATATCGTCGGCGTGTTTTATTCTCGGTACGCTTATGGTGTGCGGACCTACGCCGAATTTTGCTTCAAGATGCTCTGCATGCATAAGCAACGCCGCAAATTCGTATTTATACAGTTCAAGACCGAACAGCACACCCAGACCGACATCATCGATACCGCCTTCCATTGCCCTGTCCATTGCCTCGGTATGATATGCGTAATTATGTTTCGGACCTGTTGGATGAAGTTCTTCATAACTCTTTTTGTGATATGTTTCTTGGAACAGAATATATGTCCCGATTCCGGCATCTTTCAGTTTTCTGTAGTTTTCTACGGTAGTTGCCGCAATATTCACGTTTACGCGCCGTATTGCACCGTTTTTGTGTTTTATGGAATATATTGTGTTTATACATTCAAGAATATATTCTATTGGATTATTCACCGGGTCTTCGCCGGATTCAATGGCAAGACGTTTATGCCCCATATCCTGTAAAGCCGTAACTTCGCGGCGAATATCGTCTTGTGTGAGTTTTTTGCGCGCAATATGCTTGTTTTTAAGGTGATATGGGCAGTATACACAACCGTTTACGCAGTAATTTGAAAGATACAGCGGAGCGAACATAACAATTCTGTTGCCGTAAAAATCTTTTTTAATTTGACGTGCAAGCGCATAAACCTCTTCAATTTTTTCGGGTATTTCGCAAGCCAAAAGTACCGATGCTTCTCTGTGAGAAAGCCCTTTTCTTAATTTTGCTTTTTCGATAATGCTGTCAATCAATTCCGCATTGTTTTTGTTTTCTTCCGCATAACGCAGAGTTTCGTTCACCTCTTCATCGGAAATAAATTCCTCTGCTTTGGACGACTTTGGATTATACATAATTTTAACCTTCCTTTCCTGTGGGTTCGAAAAAACATTCCCGTCAGATAAATTTAAATTTTCGAATATGCTGTTTTGATGCTTACGCCGGGAAGTCTGCCGAGTTTACCCGAAATCGCACTTATAATATCAAGCGGTGCGTCCACGGCAATGCTTATAACGTTAATATTCTTTTTATGATACGGAATACCCATTCGTCCGATTATATAGTTGCCGTATTCGTGCAGAATTTTATTAACGTTTTCCGCACAATCGGTACATTCCACAATTATGCCTATTATGGCAACACGCTCCTCCACGACTTTCTCACTCCCCGATAATAATTTGCATATGCATCATTATAAATTATAACACAAATTATTCGATATGTAAATATCTTATAAGAATTTTTATAACTTTTTTCAAAAATTCATTAAAAAAAATCAGCAAAGTGCAGTTCTTGACGAAAAAGCGAATGCCGCAAAGAAGCAGACCGCGGAAAACGGTGCGGTACATAGTCCAAGGGCGTTACCTCAATTTCACGAAAATCCGATTGTTGAAGCAACGCCCTTGTCTATTTTTTTGGGTTGGGTAATTTGTTAGTTTTGTGTTATTTTATTGCTCTGAAGAGGAATGTAACAATCTGACCTCTGGAGCATATTTCGTTTGGTGAAAAAGTTGTTTCGGAAGTTCCGGATGTGATATTGTTTTTCACAGCCCAGCAAACAGCCGATGCATATTTATCGCCGTTTGCAACATCGGAGAATGTTAATGCCGAATTAACTTCCGGCGAACCTGCGTTCTGCCAGAGATACATAACCGTTGCACCTCTTGTGCAAGGTGTATCGGCTTCAAATTTTTTTCCTGTAACCATTCCTTTTTCGCCTGCCCATACAGCGGCATTATAATAATAGTCGGATTCGGTCACATCGGAAAAGGTGTTTTTTGCCGTTGTTTTCGGAGAACCCGAAGCACGCCACAGGAACATTAAAATCTGTGCACGTGTACAGGTATCGTCCGGCGAGAAAGTGTATGCCGTTGTGCCTGCCGTGATTTTTTTTGCAACAGCCCAGTCTACCGCTTTTGCATAATATGCATCTGAGTTTACATCCGTAAAACCTGCATTTTTGTATTCGGTATCCGCATTAAATATTGGGATTTTTTCTTCGTGAGGTGCTCCGGGGATTAATTTCAATATTGCCAGATTAACCGTTACGGATTCTTTTTCGGCATTTAAAGTAAGATTGATTTTCCCCTTTATATAACCCGTATGTCCCTCTGTTGCTTCCTTTTTTTCATACTCTTCGTCCCAAGTTACGGTGGAACCGTTTGAAACGACGGACTTTATTCCAACCAAGAGTTTTTCTTGTGTTGTGTCGTTTGTGGCAGCGACTTTTTGACGCAGATAATTATTCACAGCGGCTCTGTCTGCTTCGATTTTCACTCTGTCCTCGCTTTTATATGCGGCATCGCCCGTAAGCTTTGGAATCTTAATCCTAATCGAATCGTGCTGCGAGTGACTGCCGCATACGAAATTTATGTTACCGTCAACATATCCGTCTTTTTCGGCTGTTGCTTTGCTGAGGCGATAATCCGATTCTCTGTAAAACGTAGGCTCGGTTTCGTTTCCCTCGGGAATGATATATTTTTTTACCAAAGAAAGAAATTCGTCCGCTGTCATATCGTTATGACCTGTGAAACCCTCCACAACAGTATAGATATGTGATGAATCTCTTGTTTCCTTGACGGCTGCCAATGCAGCTTTAAGCTGCTCACTCTCGGTATTTGCCGCAAAAACCGTACTTGCCGATGCAAGTATCATACACATCGTTAAAATAATGCCGAACAGTTTTTTTGTTTTTAACATTTTTCTTCCTCTTTTCTTTTATTTTAATTTATTTATGGCTCTTAACAAGAACGTTACAATTTCCGCTCTCGAACAGATGAGATCCGGTGAAAATGTTGTTGCCGATGTACCGCTTGTGATACCGTTTGCAACCGCCCAATTTACCGCATTAAAGTAATCGCTCTTGACTGATACGTCGGTGAAATTAGCAGCGGCAGCCGACGGAGAACCTGCATATAACCAGAAATATTTCATTGTATCGGAACGTTTGCAAGGCATATCCGCTTCAAATTTCGTTCCGGAAACCATGCCTTTTTCATGCGCCCATACGGCAGATTTGAAATAATAATCCGACGGGTTTACATCGCTGAAAGTATTTGCAGTTGTCGGTTCGGGCGAACCCAATGCTCTCCACATGAATGTTAAAATCTGTGCACGTGTGCAGGTATCGTCCGGCGAAAATGCGGTTGCGGATGTTCCGGTTGTTACGTTGTTTTGAACCGCCCATTTAACGGCATCGGCATAATATGCATCCGTCGGGACATCTGCGAAAGATGCTGCATTGTCGGACAAACCGCCGGAAGCTGCTGTTACTTCACCGATTGTAAATACAACCGGGTTTTTGCTGTACATATCAAGTCTGTATCCGCCGTCAATCTTTTTCATTTGCTTTATATCGAGCGGCAGATAAGAAACATTACCGTCCATTGCGGTACATATAAGATATTCTTTCTGCAAATCGTCGGTATTGTCGAAATTGAATGTTCCGGAACTTGTTTCAACAGTGTCTATGGTTGGACCGCCGGTGAACATTTGCACGCCCACAACATTATCATCGGTAGACAATAATCCGATTCCGGCATACGCAAACTTGTCGTCTATCATATTGGCATAATGATCCGGACTGTTTATCCAACCGTTTGTTACTTCCTCCGGTGAATACGGTGTTGTTCTTCTGCCGAGACGCTGCGCAATATTTTCACCGGCACCTGTGTATTTATAATCGCTCGGCAATGCGGTGAAACATAATTCTCCGTTAGGTCTTGTATGACTGTAAAAATCCAAAAGTTCCGTTTCTCTTATGTCGGTGGTTCTCTGCAATGTATCTGTCATGGTTATAACCCGAGTACCCGCGGCAACACGTGCCGTGTTTGTGAGTCGCAGAATATCCCATTCGTCGGCAGTGAGAGAAAGTTTATCCGAGGGAACTTTTCTTACAAGTTTCTGAATTGTCAGCTGAATGTCTGTTTCACGTTCTTCGCCGCCAAGCACCAATTTAACAGTACCGGCAATTGTTCCGGCTTCCTCGAAAGTTGCTTTGTTTATCGAAAAGTTTTTCCAGCTTATCTTTGAACCGTTTTTAAGCACAGATTCGCATTTGCTTAAAATTTCTTCTTTTGTTGTTCTGTTGCTGATAGGTATTTTTTTTGCAATAACCGCAACTTCGTGCCTGTCATCTTCAATTTTCTTTGAAGTTTCGTTTACAATCTCCGGAATTGTTTTGGCGGCGGAAATTTTTTTGGTCTGTGTTCCGCACGTAAGCGTAATAGTTGCCGATAACGTTCCGTTTACGGTTGTTGTTGCTTTCAGCAGATTAAAATCATCTTTTGCTATATTGACTTTAATTTTACTGTTTTTGGGCAAGGCATTTTCCGCCATTTTTATAATATCGTTCTTTGTGGTGTCGTTTGAAACATCATAATCCGCCATAGCACTTTTTATTGCCGTTTGAGCTTCCTGAAAAGCTGTTTTATAGTCAAAATCCGCTCCCAAATCCTCACTCGGAACAGTGGGTTCTTCTTCGTCCTCCGAGCTGTCCGCAAGTTTCGCAATAACTTTATCTATTTTGATAAACTCTTCTATTCCGGATTGAGAAATACTTACCGTTGATTTAAGTGATCCCTCTTTTTTTGCCGTTGCTTTTGTAAGTTCAAATGAATAAACGTTATAAGACGGCCCCTCGTCTTTAACACCTGAATATTCGGTTGCATCAAAAAGCCACTGATAAATATCATCTTCCGTTGTATCGTTTGTTATTTCGACTTTTTCTATAAGCTCCTTAAAAAGTGCGGCATTTTTCTTTGTTGCCACTTCCGAATCTTTCAGTATTCCTTCTCTTATAGGATCCCAGCAATGCTCTCTTTCGTCCTTCATCTTTTGCTGTTCGTCCAATATATAAGTGATTGCATAAGCGGTGTTTCCGTTACCGAGCATTGAAAAGCCGGGAATTACCAATGCCGCGGTTAAAATACATGATATAATTTTTTTCATATTGCATACTCTCCTTTTATTTGTGTTGTTTCATAAACTCGCATTAACCCACGGGTTCGCTTGGGTCGTCGTGTGCCGGAAGTGATGTGTAAACCTTTATGAGTTCGTCTTTGTCGTCCCATTCAACTCTGCAATCAAGTGCATCGGTAATATCACGAAGTTTGAAATAGTTGTTTCCGTCTATGTTATAACAGGTTGCCTTAATCGGTGTTCCGTCATATGTTAAAAACGCCGTGGATGAATATGCCGTTCTTTGCACACCGTCACCGGGTGTCAGTTCACCGCCAACGGGGGTATACGGAATCAAACTCACCATATCAATCGTATTGGTTTCTCCGTCATATTCTATGTCGAAACATTTTATTGTACCGTCAAACATTTTTGCAATATCACGAAGTTTGAAGTAGTTATTGTCATTGATGTTATATGCCGAAGCACTGTATTTTTCGGTGTCAACATACAGTTCCTGCGTGTTTGCCGCCGTTGTTTTTGAATAACCGCTGCCGGGGTAGTATGTAAATGTTTCTTTTTGGTTATCGGGCTGTACGATATAATGAATTGTTCCGTCATAAACAATCGTATAGATTTTACCACTCACAATCTGAGAAAATCTCGGGTCGGAACCGGATTGAAAATCTTCAATTTTATATACATTCACCCATTCCGATTCCCACAGCTTTGTAACGTTATCTTTAAGCTTGATATATTGCAACATCATATCCGTATCGTTTATATTGCCATAGTTTGTATTCTGCAAAAGTTCAAGTTCCTCTGCCGAATAAATCGGTTGTCCTTTATCGGCATAAAGCGAATCCACGGCAAGTGTGCCGAGAGGTGCGCTGAGCTGCGCAAGTCCGGAGGCTTTCGGAGTACTTTGGAAGTTTGTTAAATGTTCGGTTTTTATGTAACATTCCTTTGAATTAAACCATATTTTTGAATATCCGTTACCGCAGTCTTTTTGTATAACGTCAATGGAAGCACCGTTTTTGGCTTTTGCAACGGTTTCACCGTCGGCACCGGTTTGTATCAACGCCGTGCCGGCACTCGCATTAACAGCGGCAATATAGTTTATATCAGACGTTTTCACTCCCGACAGCTGAAGATTAACATATTCGGTATCGACATAATATAATCCGTTTTTGTAGTAAATTTTATAATGTCCGTTTTCCGGTACGGCGTTTACAATCGGGAAAGATTGATTTATTTTATACACACCCGATTTCACATAATCACCGTAGTCCGGTGTTGTTTTTACCATAAGCGGACCCGTTGCCTTGCCTCTTCCCTGCAACTGAGGAGTGTAGTTTATCTGATTGTTTATGTCCAAAAGATAACAATATTGGCGAGGAATGAAATATACTCCGCTTTTCCAGCTGCCATACTGTATTCCGGACGAAGCCAAGCAATTTGCGCCTCTGCCTCGGCTGGTATCTACGCCGCCGAACGACCACACGGCAACCCAGTTTTCGTTATAGGCAACAACATCAAATTCACTTGATGCCATACAATAAAACGCTGTATCTGCATTTCCTTTCGGCTGCGGCACAACGGGGTCATATCCGATTGCTTTCAGCTCCGCAAGACGTCTTTCATGATAATTTCCCGGTGCCTTTCCGGGGTAAAAAGATGCACGAACACTGCTAAGCTTGCCCTCGTCACCAACATGAATGATTGCTTTTGCCACAATCGGCAGCGATTCCGGACACTCATGCATTCTCCATTCTTTAGGAAGTTTCCTGTTCGAGTCGAAATCCTTACCGGTTTGTGCCTTGCTTCCGCCGTAAATATAATCCGCAAGGAAGTTCATATCAATATCGTGACCGTATTTCACGGGTTCTGTGGTATTTGTCGGATTTTCCGTTTTGTTATCCTCAGCGGAAGTGTCTTCTTTATCATCCGGTTCATCTTCAACCACCGTTTTGATTTCAAGCGTATCTTTGCCGTTTACATAGGCAAGAATGTAACCGGAAGTTCCGTCTTCAAGCCGAACTTTATGAAATGTATCTTTTCCGGTACCTTTTACATAAGATTTCAAAACTTTTACCGTACTTCCCGGATAAACCATGATTTCGGAACCTCCGGCTCTCGGACTTTTCGTAACCGGTATACTGTAAGAGCCCGTTACAATGCCGACAGTATCGCCCACTTTAAATTCCATGGCAGATACGGCAGTGCAAAACAACATTGATGCACAAAGTATTGCGGATAAAAATTTTTTCATTTTAACTCCTCTTTTCTTATATTTTTCATTAAATTCCGGGCATTATGCCGCGTTTGTTACGCAACACTTTAAAGTACACCCAAGAACATATTCAATATCTGATTTTTACATTATTTTTTTATCGATATAATAATTATACACCGTACATCGATGTACGATGCAATAGTTTTTTTAAAAAATTTTTAATTTTTTGTCGGAATAAATCGGGTTTTGGCGATGTGATTTGTTTTTGATGTTTAAGCGGATAAATCCGCACGGATTACCGGCAAATGAGAAATTAGAAATGCATAATTCATAATTATTGCTTGCACGGCGTTCGTACGAAAAATGAAATTACCGTACCAACCTATGGCGCGGACGACCCTGTCCGCCCGAAAAATCGGTACCAACACACGACAACGTACCAACCTGTATGGGCGGATATTATCCGCCCATACGGGATTGTACCGCAGGTTATGT
>CAYQKW010000051.1:0-8782 GCA_964418245.1 uncultured Oscillospiraceae bacterium | reverse complement strand
TTGCCGCTTTCTGTTGTGCCGCTTATCGTAACATCGAATATTATGTAACTGAAATATTTGTCTTTAAGATTTACGGTATGTGTTTTTCTGTTTTTGCTTGTAAGGTTACCATGGTTGTTGACTGTGTCGTAACTTATTGTGAAACTTTGAACCGCCGAGCCGCTCGAAAGTGGAATTTTGCTTGTTGAAAACCGCCGTGTATCGGTTACATTTCCGTATTTGTCAATCTCGGCAACCGGCAGATATGCATCCGAATCTTTTTCAGAGACGGTTATAATCGGCATTGCGCAATTGTAACTTTCGGAGGCATACAAATAAACATATGTGGTTTTTTCTTCAAAAGCGTTAAAAGTTTCCGTTTCGGTAATTTCAAGCCGCATTCCGTTTTTAAAAACGGCTGTGCCGGCAGAAATCGAAACAATATTTTTTTTACATGAACAATTCATTCCGGATATAATTCCCGGATTAAGTATATCACTGCGTATTGCGTTAAGCTTATTGACGGCATAGTTTATGTTATCCGCAAAATTCGCGGATACAACGGTATTTTTGCCTATCCCGGCGGCAATGGCATTAAGATTCGCCGCACTTACGGATACGTTATCCGCAAAATCATAAATAAAACTCAAATATAATCCTCCTTTAAGATTTTCAGCACGGGGGATTCGGAAAAAATTGCCCCTTCGCCGGATATTGACACTTCGCTCACAGTAACCGTAAAAATACCGTATTCGGTAAAAATTTTAAATTTGTCGCCCAAAAAATAATCTTTTTCAAATTTCAGCCGCATAAATTTAAAATTCAGGTCACACAGCAAATCATCATCGGGCTGAGACAGTTCTTCCCAACGATAAAGCCCCGTACCGTCGTGTTTTTTGATATATTCATATTCTTCGCTGTCGTTTTTTGAAAGAATGTGCGAAAAATAGTTTTTTGTGTCGAATGACAGTGTTATATCATATGCGGTGGCACTGTCGCATATGAATTTTTTTTCGGTCAAAACCGGATTTAATACCTTGAATATCCATTTCTTTTCGGCAGTATCAAAATTCATGCAATATCCGAGATTTGCACCGGAAAGAATTGTATTAAAAGTATTATACAACGTTTTCGGATGTTTTTGAGTAAAGGGTTTTGAAAATATATCTTCAAATTCTTCACTGTCGGATGCGGAAATAACCGCATCGGTATCCGCAAATGCGTTATTCAAAAAGTGTGCGCATAACTGCGACGGATTGTAAATTTCAAGATTTTCAAACGGCAAAACAATTTTCTTTTTAAAAATATAATCACACGTTTTGCCGTATACCGCAAAATCATCTTCAATTCGCAACCCGGTCACAATACCGTTTCGGTTTCCCGATGTTATACAAATTCCCTTCCCGTTTTGTATGTTGAAATTGTCAATCAGTTCGCGTTTTGCCGAAAAGTTTTTCCGAAAGTGCAGTTCAAAAGTTCCCTCTCCGCAAAATTTCACTGTAAAATTCGCACTTTCGGCAAACGGTTCAATATGCAGAAGATTAAATTCAAAATCATAAAATTTTATATCATTCAAACATATCACACTCCGCATATTTAATTCCCGTAAGTATATCGCAATATATTTCTTCCGATGTATTATTTGTATATGCTTTAAGCAAATTTTGTCCGCACCGTAATATAAAATCGCCGGGATAAGAATCATCGGAAAGATATTTCAGCATATTTCCACGCTTTGAACTTATCGCTGTACGTTTTTCAGTGTCAATCGATATGCTTTCTCCGGTGAGCATTGTGCATAATAACGTGATTTTACATCCGACCGATGTATTCTCAAAAGTAATTCCGCCGCCGTAGTTTCCGCCGCAAATGCAATTGAATATAATTTCGGGGTGTGCTTCATAGTAACTTTCGTTATTGTATGCGGCAGATGAAATTCCGGAAGTGAAAACTGTCGGAAGAGTAAATTCGGAAGTTATGATGTCTTTTCTGTAATATACGGGAACTTTATTCTCTGTATCCGTAAAATACGGGTTGTCACAAGTCATCTGTATAACATATTTCACAAAATTTCCGTATCGGTTTCCGATTGAAAGAGTTGGTGTGCAAACCGATATTTTTCGTTTTTTTACGGTAAGCTCCCCGGCAAAAGACAATACTGCCGTGAATTTTTTCAATGATGAAATCTTAATATCTCCGGAAATTGTAATTACTCTGTTTTTGATGTATGTGGCAATTGTTGTCTGCCCGTCACGACCGAAATAATTTACACTGCAATGCGACGGAGTCGGAAGAAACAGCCCTTCCGCGGCGGTAATGCGTATTTCACCATCACCCTTTGTATTAAACTCCAGTGAACCGATACTGTTTTTGTATGTTATAATCATATTTACCCCCTAAGCCTTTTAACGGTTTCGGCATTTCGTGCCGCTTCAAGCTGTGCACTTATACTTTCGCCGCTTGAATAAAAATTGTAACTTGCGTTGTTATATGTAACGGCTCCCGATGAAACGCCCGATTTTATTTCATTGATACTTTCGACAATGCGGTTCAGCTGCGGCATAAAACCATTTGCAAACGCTTCTCCGGATAGTTTTCCGCCCTCGAAAAATGAATCGGGTAATTCTTTTAATGCGGCATTTAAATCGTTTTTCAAACTTTCACCGATATTTCCGAACTTGTCCAAAACTTCGGCTATGTCATCGGATAAAAGCCCGGTTGTAACACTTTTCAGCGTTTCGTTAAGATTTTTCCAGTTGTTTATGTATGCATAAAAATCCTCGTCACTTCCCGAAAGAAGTGTCTCCGATAAAGAAACCGCATTGCCTACGGGCATACTCCGTAGCATTTCAAAAAATTCCTGAGGAACACCTTCCTTGTTTTTTATCAGCATAAGCATTTCGTAATATGAGTTGAGTGCAGCTGCGGCATTTTTAAGAGCATCGGTATCAGAAACTTTATATACAAGGTCTTTCGACATATTCCATACGCCGTCTTTCAAAACACTTTCTCCGGCATTTTTAAACGTGATGGTTTTTTCGGCAAACGAATTTGCATATTTGTTTAAACCGGACATTATTCTGCTTTCAAGTTTTTCCAATGCGGATATTTCGCTGCCGGCTTCCGAAAGAATGGCAGAATAACTTTTCACAATTGCATCTTTGCGTTCGTTGAGTTCTTTTTTCAGCAAAGTGTTAAGTGATGATTCGTAATTGATGATTTTTTCTGTGTACTGCCACCACTCAAGACTGCCTTTTTCCAAAAAATTATCTCTGTAAAGCTCCATATATTTATAGTATTCTTCCGAAGAAATCGCACCTGTTTTAAGTTTTATGTTAATTTCGGCAATTGCTTTTTCCATAGCCTCAGAGGCTTCGTATGCATGGTCTTTCACGGCAACCGTAATACCCTCAATCAAAGGCACTCCGGCTTCATCGTAAGAAAGCCGTGATATTCCGTCAGAAATTTTGCCGGTGCGCTTCCATTCGTTTACAAGGTCTTCAACAATACGCTTTACATCGTTGTAACGCGAATAGTCAAATGTATCAGTTTTCTTTTTAGCCAATATCTTCACCGCCTTTCATAATATCAAAAATACATTCGCCCGGTTCAATGTTTTCACAGCCGAGTGAAAACATATGTTTTAAAGCAGCATATTTTTTTCTTGTTTCCGTATCTTTTATTTCGGTTAAATCCATGCTTCGCAGGTTTATGATTTTCAGCAGCATATGCTCGCCGCAAAGTCCCGAAAGCAATGCGCAAAATTTGTAGTAATGAATTTTTTCCACACTCAGGTCAATTCCGTATTGTGCATAAAACGCACTGAATATATATGAAGAATCAATGTCGAAGTCAATAACATTTCCCCCTTTTTTCACCGGTTTTGTTTCATCGTAATTTAAAAACGATACTATCCCACAAAGTGCTTCGGAAGCGTCGTTAGGAATATCAATGTAGCATATCGGCGTAAGCAGTGCCGCACATATATCCGGAGAATATTTATTAATAACGGATATTGCTTTGAGCCATATTCTGAAATCTGTGTGAACTCTGTAGCTTTTACCGCCGATAACAACTCTTTGCGGCAGGGTTTGTGTAATAATATTTATCATAATCCGCTCTCCTTTCAGCTTCGATACAAAAGTTCCGCAAGCTCAAAATTCAATTGTTTCATTTTTTGTCCGAAGACAGGCGGACGCATTATGCGCCGCCCGATTCGGTTTCGATAAACGTTATTGTATCAAAATTGTCATCCGACTGTGCGGTTCCCATGCTAAGTCCGCCGGAAACTCTCAAGTTTCCGCTGTATGTGTATGCATCCGTGGAATCGCCCTCACTTTCCGGCATAACCGTGAAACTTCTCTTAAAAGCTCCGTATGTACCGTCGCTTTTTTTGTCTGTAAAATCAACAACAACAATATCACGCACAGCTGAAACGCCGGTTTTTTCACCGTCGAAAATACTTGCTATATCAAGATGTACTTTGTTGTCGTTCATAAGGTCAAACGAAAAACTCACGCTTGTATCATACCCCACGACATCGTTGTGTTTAAATTCCTCATCAATATATTGTCTCGAATATTCAATCGGTGATTTGTTCGTTGTGAATTCCGTAAACCCTTTCATTCTGTAATAGGTATTGTCCACGTGATAAAAAGCAACCTTGCCGTTTCTTTTAACAATATTACTCATAAAGTTATCATAACCTTTCCGTCCGCGTGATTTTAAGTATCAACAGCATATCCGCGGACTCGATAAGCTGTATGTTTTTCAAAACGTACTTATTCAATATAATAAATAAATCGTAACATCATTTCGTATTTCGCCGTTGATGCGGTATTGTCACACATATGCGGTCCTTCAACAATAAAGCAATTTGAGATATTATCAATTTTTAAATTCAGTATCAGTTCCGCAATCTTGTCAAAATCCTCTAATCTAAACGGTGTAAGTGCGCTTATAAGAACATCTGTATAAAACAAAGCATCTCCGCCGACATATCTGTTCAAGATGCCGCCGCCCACAACGGCGGCAGCAGCTTTTTCTTGATATTTTCCCGAAATATCGCTGACCTGCATAAATTCGCGGCAGCTTTCTCTTATGCTGTTCAATATAATCTCGTTCATTGTTCCTCCTATTTTTTTGCCGCTATTTTGCAGTGAGAAAGTTTTGTTTTACAGTCAAAATTGTTGGTTACGCCTATGACGGTATAATTTACGCCGTTTATAATAAGGTCATCTCCAATATAAACATCAAGCGGCGTTTTTGTCGGGATACGTACCATAACGCGTGTATTCGGTGTAATACCGAGACTTTCAAAATATACGCTTTCACGTATATATACATGTGCGTTTTCAAAAACCTGCTCACCGTTTCTTCCGCTAACGGTAATCTTCATCTGCACCACTTCCTTTCTTTGCAACGGTACGGTATCGATTTTTTAAACGCATTTCAATAAATTGTATGTTCACCTGTAAAAAATCACTTGTTCATACCGCAATACAACACGCCTTTGTCCGCAAGATAAACAGATACAATTTCTGCGGCAATGCGCTTATATTCATTTTTTTCGTATGACACACTGTAACCGTCGTTATCTTCCCTTGATATTCCGGAACTTTTGTCATACCTCATAAGCAGTTCGGCAGTGTGGCAGACGGCAATTTTGTAGTCGCAGTCATCATATAAGTCAGAGGGATTTAATATAATGCCGCCGATGAAATGTACCGCCATACGCACATAACGATTAAACTGTTTTTTCTCTATCTCGTCACCGCCGAAAACATCTCTGTAAAAATCATAATTAACCGGAAGCATAATCACTCCTTTTAAGCAACCGTGCAAGAACCGGCTTTAACGGCTTTACCGTTTGAATCCGTTTCCGCAACCGTTATAACCTGACCGCTTGCTGCGGCAACTTCACCTGTAAGTTCAGTCCAGCCGGAAAGCGAACCGTTAAGTGTCACGCTTTGTGCCGAAGAGGCTGTTTTGTACATAAGCTTTCCTCCGTCAAGAACACTCGGCGAAACATTTACTTTATATTTGCCGTCTTCACTTCCGGGCTCAAGCGTAACCGCAAGCTCTCCAAGTGTTTTTGCACCGATTTTCAATGCCGCAAATGCATCGTCTTTTATAACAAGGTATCCGATTCGCATTGTGGCTTTAATCGCAATCATGTCCTGTTCGGCAAGTGATATGGGGTTGCCGTCGGTATCAAGAGTGCCCTGCAAAGTAGCCTCTGTTAAAACTTCAAATTCAATTCCGGAACGTATTCCCACAATAGAATATTTCCATTCTCCGCCGATAAGGTCGGCTTTGGATTTGTTCCATGCTCCGCTGCGAACAAATTCAATCGGTTGAGAATATATTTCTTTCTGATTTGTTCCGTCAACATAAATCGGAGCTCCGTTTGCGTCTCGCAATTTCCTTAAGGTGTTTTTAATGCCGATATGACCGGCAAAACCTGTAACTTCATATCCGGCACCTTCAACCAGTGCCATGGTATCTGACATCGCAAGGTCAATATCCGAATTGTCACATACAATCATTTTTGTTTTGCCTATACTGCTGATAATGCTTGTTGTAAACGGAGAGTCTTCGCCGAAAATACAAGCTTTGTCAATTGCTTTGTGAAATGCCTCGGTAATGTCCGGCATAAGTTCGCTGAAAACCTGTACCGTCGAATCGGCAAGTTTTTCTTTTGTAACCGGAATTATAACCGCAAGTTTTTTTGCCTGGATTTCCGGATGAATCCACGTAGCGCCGCTGGTGCGTATTCGCTCGCCTTCACCCACCCAGTAAGCGCCGGCACCGTCAACCAGCACGTTGAATTTTTTTCTGTCAGAACTCATCGGCTCAACCTTTGAAAGCCTGAGTACACTTGAACCTCTTACCACATTCTTAATAATTTCAGATGCTGCTTCCTGCGGAACAAATCCGCTGAGTTGTTCTTTTAAATACATAAAATCTTCCTTTCTTATCTTTTAACTTGATTTTCCCAAATATCTCTTATAAAGCTTTCGTCCGTGGTTATAACTTCTCCGCTGCCGTGTATTGTACCGCCTGATTTTTCAGATTCAAACAAAAACGAATTTTCACGTTTTAATTTTCCGATTTGTTCGTCAATGCCAACGGCTTCGCCATTTTCAAACCCAATTTCGTCAAGCTTCATCAAAGCTTTGGCAGCAATGATGTTTTTTGCACCGCTTTGTGTTAAAGCAATATCAACGGCATTCTCTTTTTTTATTGCCGTAACCCGGTTTTTGTAATCTTCTTCGGAAATATACTTTCCGTCGGCAAGATTTACAATATCAAGCGGCTTGTCCGGATTGTTGTTTTTGTAATTTTCAATTCGTTCCTCCGCCGATTCGTATAAGTCGCCAAGTACTTCCTTTAAAAATTCCATCTTTTCACCTCGTCTTTTTGTTTTCAAGAAGCTTCTTCGCGTATCAGTATAACAAAAACTAAGGTTCTGCTACTATCAAAAACAATGTTTTTATATCCGATAACGGGATTTTCGCGTTGGAAATGATAAAAAACTTTTCGATGTTGGCAGACAAACCAGATTAAATGTATAATTCGTAATGCATAATTATTGCTTGCACGATGTTCATGCGGAAAATGAAGTTGGTTGCACCAACATGCGGCAACGTAAAAACCCGTAGGGTGGGGCATATTAGCGGTTAGCTGTTAGTGGGTAGTGAGTAGAATTGTGAGTGGAGTTAATGAGATATGTGGAATTATTGCTTGCGCGGTGTTCATGCGAAAAATGAAATTTGTTGCACAAACTCGTAGTATGTTGTAACGGCTAAAACTTGATGTTTGGGATATTTATTACCGATTGAATTTATTAACAAAGTGTTGTACTTGGCTTGACAATCTGACGAGCCTTAGGTAACGCACCGCCCAATGTCCCCCCTTGCCTAAAGGCACCGGAAGTTGCACAGCAACGTCGGCGTGCTGTGGCGAGGAACGGCGCACAAAGTGCGTCACGGGGGATATATAAGAGCAAACAAACTAATATTTTGTTCTAAAGAAACAATGTGAAGTTTTAGCTGTTACGCGTAGTATGGACAGATATTATCAGCCCGAAAAAACGTATATTCCGCGTATGTTGCAATTTGTTTTGAAAAATAACTAAATTTAAAAAAATGTATTGACAAAATCAAAAAAATGTGGTATTATATATTATGTTGATTAGAATTGTTTATTGATGATATATTGTATTGGTATGTCATTTTATGCCGAATGGCAATCATTGTTTAATCATCGGCAAAATTATCATGCGGATATGGCGGAATTGGCAGACGCGCATGGTTCAGGTCCATGTGAAAGCAATTTCATGCAGGTTCAAGTCCTGTTATCCGCACCATACCGAGTGTTCATACAGAACCTGAAAGGTTTTGTATGACACTCGTTTTTTTATTGCATTTTTTCAAACTGCCGCACAAGCATAATGAACATCTACGCCTTGTCTTGTATGTACCGAAACATTATTTTCTGGTAGCTTTTCAAGGTCGGGAATTTCAATGTTTCCTATGCAGTTATAATGTATTGTGAGCCTTTGAACGGTTTTACCGTCAATCTTTTCGGATTGATGTACTTCGATTTTTTCAATCAATTCATTTAACATTCTCGGCGTTAGTTTTCTTGCTCTTGTATATTTACGAACAGAGGTCATAAACATATCGGCGGTTACGGCTTTGCTTTTGTCGTTGGTTAGTTCTTTTTCCAACTCCCTTATTCGTGCCGTTACCTCTTTTTGTTCCGATTCATATTTGACAGATAATTTTGCAAATCTGTC
>CAYQKW010000050.1:0-9916 GCA_964418245.1 uncultured Oscillospiraceae bacterium | reverse complement strand
TTGTATGCGACAATACTCCATTGCAATATTTTCCCTAAAACCAAAGTAGCGATTGTAAACAAAACCCCGAGGATAATTTGCGGATTTCCTGTTACGCCAACTCCGCAAATACCAAAGATAATCAGTATTGCAAGGGATACTACCGTTGCCGCAGACAATCCAACAATTAAAATTTTAGGTACCCAATTTTTATAATTTGCTTTCATAATTTTTCTCCTTTTTTTATACATTCGACATAAGTCAGCGGAAAGCTCGCTTGCAAAACTTCGCTTTTCCGTATTATCCAGCCTTGTCCTCTCAAAAAATCCAAATAGCTTTCGCTTGACCATTTGCTGTACTGCCTAAAACCCACCAGTTTCATAAAAAACGCTTTGATATTACCGAAAAAGTCGTTTCCGGCATGGGTAAAGGTTGGTGCAATAAGCACTCCGTCATTTTTTAATACTCGCCTTATTTCTGCCAATGCCTTTTCCGGCGAAGGCACAATATGAAGAGCATTTGAAATTATGACTACATCAAAGGATTTATCGGCATAAAGCAAATTGAACATATCCTGTACCGAAAAATGAAGTTTTGCGGAGCTGCACCCTTGCTTTGCCCTGCGTATCATCTCCGCCGAATAGTCGGTTGCCTCTGTATGCTCGGCAAAGGGATAGATATTCTTAGCAATCAACCCCGTTCCCGTAGCAACTTCCAATACTTGTTTGTGTCGCACCACGGGGCAAATAAGTGAATACATCTCTTTATATGCCTTACGGTCTTTTTGCATAAAGCGGTCGTAAATTTTTGCCGTTCTGTCCCAAAATGTTTTTTTCATAGTGTCTGTCCTTATCCTTTTCTGTATATTTTTCAATTTATTCGCCAACTTTGGCTTTCATTTTGTAATTTTACCATTTTTGCATAAATCCCATCTTTTTTGAGCAGTTCTGACGGTGTTCCCGATTCCGCAACAGTACCGTCTTTCAAAACAACTATTTTATCACTGCCCAAAACGGTTCTCATTCTGTGGGCTATAACCCATTTTTCCTATATTCGTCCCCACGGTTAGTTTAGACTAATCATTATCTGAAAATTAAAGGGCTTAAAACCCCATAATTTTTTTCCGGTCGGCAATATGAAATTCGGCAAGCTTTTTAGATATTCCTTTGCGTTTTCGTATGGAATATCGTGGATAATTACCTCGAAAAAAGCCGAAAACATACCGCTATGTTCACGTGTGGTATCAACCGAATATTTCGCATATCCCAAGTCTTCCGTTACTTTGGCAAACCGGCGTGTGGCTTTTGCTTCGATTTCGACCATATCGTGAATCATATTTTGTCCCCTCGGAACAGGTTAAAAGAAGCTTGAAAATATCTTTATTCTCATAGACATATTTCATCATCTCTCACATTTTCCCGGTAACTATGACACCCATTCCGTCCTTTTGTTCTTTGGGCGAAAGAGAAGCAAATTTTTCTTGAGTACCTGTGACCATATCCATAAAAATCGAATATTTCAAAATCTTGCACGCAGTTCAACAACTTTCCCAATAACCGTTACAGGAAGATTGCGCACCTCGGAATTTGTAAAATTCATCACTCTGTATGCATGGTTATACGGAACAAGTGTTATTCCGCTTCTGCTTTTTGAAACCTCTTTAATTGTAACATCGTCACCGACACACACAATTGCCACTTCTCCGCTTAAAATATCCGGCTGTTTACGCACAATAACGACATCTCCGTCTTTTATACGAGGTTCCATGCTGTCGCCTTTAACTTTCAAACCGAAAAAGTCGCCTTTTTTTGCCATATCTTCCGAAATTTCTTCATAATCGACTATTTCTTGAATACGTTCAATCGGTATCCCGGCTTTTACATATCCCAATACAGGGATTTGCACTCCTTTTTTCGATACACTTTCCACATCAGACACTTCAAGAAGATAATCGGTTGTGCATTTAAACATTTCTGCAAGCTTTGAAAGATTCGGAAAATCCGCATTTCTTTTTCCGCTTTCCCAATTCGATATGGTATTTTGGTTGACGCCGATTTTTTCACCGAGTTCTGCCTGTGTCAACCCGTGTTTTTGCCGCAATATCTTAAGTCTTTCCATAACGCTCTCCATTCTGCCGAAACACCGAACACACTCAATCGTCGAAGTCTTAATTTCGGCAATATTTTTTAATCTTCACCATACACATTACAATTCATTGTTTTTATTATATCACAAATCGAGCTATTTGTAAAGGTTTTTTTGTGAAATTATCGCATTTTGTCGAAAAATACAATAAATATCTCAAAAAGTTATTGATAATTAACAAAATATCGGCGGAATTTTTTACGTTTTTAAAATCTATAAAAAACGTGCAATATTCATTAAATTATGATATACTTAATATAAAGCATATGCGCGGGCATTGAAATCGAATGGATTTACCTGTGCCAAACCTTAACCGTAACTTAAAAAAATATACAAAAAAATTTAACTTTTTAAAACTTTTTACATATGAACAAAGTCTAAATAAGTGAAAGGAGGTTATATGGGTGACGACAAAAGATGAATTTGAAAAATTTATTTCCAAAAATCTCGATGCGGTATACAGATTTGCATTAATTCTCACAAAAAACAAAGAAGATGCCGAAGATGTTGTAAATGAAAGCGTTATCCGAGCAATCAGAGGAATAAACAAGCTGAAAAACCGTCAATATATGAAAACATGGTTTTACAGAATTGTTATCAATACCGCCCGCTCTTATATGAAAAAGAATCGGCGAACACTTTCTCTTGAAACGGAAATCTTCACCTTTGAAATCACAAACGATGATTATTCGGCTTTAACGATTGAGAGTCTTATTAATACTCTTGACGAAAAATACCGAAGCATTATTGTACTGCGTTTTTGCGAAGATATGCCAATTAAAGATATTGCTGATATTCTGGGGGAAAACGAAAATACCGTAAAAACAAGACTGTACAAGGCACTGAAAATATTGAAAAGAGAGGTTGGAGAATATTGAAGAATTTGAAGAGCGAATATGAACAGATTAAAGCAAGTAATGAATTAAAAGAAAGGATTGAGAAAACAATGAAAAAAGAAAAAAACAACCACATTGCAAAACTATGCGGAGGTATGGCTGCCGGCATACTCGCCGCCGGAATTGTCAGCTTGAATGTTTTTCCGGAGCTTGCATATGCAATGTCCGACATTCCCGTTATAGGCTCGGCCGTAAAAGTTGTTACTTTTGAACGATATATTCACAAAGATAACGGTTATAACGCCGAAGTGTCAACACCGCAGCTGAACGGACTGGCGGATAAAAATCTTGAAGAAAAACTGAACAGCGAATTTAAAGAAAACGCAAAAAAAATAATATCACAATATGAGGAAGATGTTAAAGAAATAAAAGAGCAATTCGGCGACGAAAGCATCCACATGGGGATTACATCCGATTATATCGTAAAAACAGACAATGACGATATTTTGGCGATTGATTTATATATTCTCAACACCGCCGGGTCATCTTCAACAGTACATTCTTTTTATACGGTAGACAAAAAATCCGGAGAACTCTTGACACTCGACGGATTGTTTAAAAAAGACGCCGATTATGTCAATGTTCTGAGCGACTATATAAAGGACAAGATGAAACAAGAAAACGAGGAGAACGGAGGATATTATACACTCGACGGAGAATTTGCGTTTAAAAAAATCAAAAAAGACCAAAATTTCTATATTAATTCAGACGGTTGTCTTGTGATTTGTTTTGATAAATATGAGGTTGCCGCCGGTGCACAGGGAAGTCCGGAATTTGTTATTCCAAATGAAATCATAAAAAATATTTTGAACTAATACAGTTAAATTGAATTTCAAATTTTGTTTAATGCCTTTCAATTCTCACATATAACAATTGAAAATTCGGGTTAGTGCGCCAACGTGAGTGTTTTCGGGCGGATAATATCCGCCCCTACGGCTCGTACCGCAGATTAAGTCTATACATGATATACGGGCGGACAGGGTCGTCCGCCCCTACGGCTTGTGCAACAAATTTCATTTTCCGCATGAACCTCGTGCGAGCAATAATTACGCATTATGCATTGAATAAGTCCTACAGGGTTGTGCGGTTAATTTTTATCAATTATATTTCTTTCGCATTCAACAACATATCCGCTCAATCGAAGCAACGCAATGAGATTCACAAACACCATAAGTCCGTTTATACAATCCGCGGCACTCCAAACCACAGCCGAAAGATTTTCGGCATAATATATTGAAACAAATGTTACAAATGCATATACAAATTGCCATATTGCAGCTTTTTTGCCGCTTAAATATTCAATACATACTTTTCCGAAATACTGCCAACCGATTATTGTTGAAAAAGCAAAGAATATTATTGATATATCAACAAATTTTTCGCCGCCGTAAAACATTTTTCCGAATGCCGCATGAGCCGTGTTTTCGTTTGAGATAAGAACGACAATTCCGGTTAAAGTGCAAATTATCAGTGTATCGAGAACAACCTCGAATATGCCCCATAAAGCTTGGCGCGTGTCATCGCTTTCGTCTGCGGCGGCATGTGCCATCGGTGCTGTTCCCAAGCCTGCTTCGTTTGAAAACAATCCGCGCGAAAAACCGAGCTGTATTGCATAAAGCATCGCTGTTTTTCCCACAGCCGTTTTACGGGTATCGAAAGCTTCTGTCAAAATATGTGCAAATATTTCGGGTAATTTATCGTAATTTAAAATTATTGCGATTAATGAACCGAAAATGTAAAAGCTTGCCATAAACGGAACAAGTAACGAAGCTGCCTTGCCTATGCTTTTCATTCCGCCGATACATATGACTGCGGAAATTGCTGTAAATATCAATGCGGAACAAGACCTGTTCAGTCCAAGCCGCTGTGCCGCATCGGATATTTCGGCAGACTGCACGGCGTTTCCCATCAACATACAGCACATAATCCCGAGGCAAGAAAATATTATCGGCAATATTTTAAAACCGGCACCGTCGCGCATATAATACATAGGTCCGCCAACGTTTTTACCGTCGCTTCGGCGACGGTATTTTGCGGCAAGCAAAATTTCGGCAAATTTTATAATCATTCCCAAGACGGCGGAAACAAACATCCAGAACAGTACACCGGCACCGCCGAGATATACGGCGCTTGCCGCACCGGCAATATTTCCTACACCGACACTGCTGCCGACAGAAGTCCAAACCGTTTCAAACACACTTACGCCATTTTTCGATTTTCCATTATATAATAACGTATTTTTTAATATATATCCCGGTCGCCGCAATTGAAAAAATCCACCGCGTATGCTTAAATAAAGCCCCAGCATCGTCATAAACATAACGAGAGGAAATCCCCATATAATGTCGTTTATTGTGTTAAGCATAAAGATACCTCCTTGTTTACGGTTGTAAGGTAAAATGCACAAAAAATATAAAGTTTTTTTAGTATATTTCTATAAAACAGTATATTGCAATATCGCATGAAATATGTTATAATGTTAGCACGCTAACTGTTACCTTGCTAACATTTTTTCGGAGGTGATTATTTTTTCATGAAATATAAAAAGGTAGTTGGTCGGAATATTAAAATTTTAAACAATTATTTCAGGCGATGCGGTCAGGAGTTTGAAAGGTGCGGAGTAAACAGCCATATTTTGTTTTATCTGTATAAAAACCGTGAAAAAGACATATATCAAAAAGATATTGAAGAAGCTTTTTCAATACGTCGTTCAACGGCAACGGGAGTTTTGCAGCGTATGGAAAAAAGCGGACTTGTAACACGCACACCGTGCAGTTTTGATGCAAGACTCAAAAGCTTGAGTATTACGGATAAAGCACTTTCGATTCTTCAGAAAATAGACGAATCTATCGAGCAAACCGAAACAATTGTGAGAAAAGATATATCCGAAGAAGAATTGGATATATTTTTTAAAGTAATAAATAAAATGATTAAAAACATGGAGGAACACAATGATTAAAAAACTTTTCTCTGCCGTGGGCGAATATAAAAAAGAATCCGTTCTTGCTCCTCTTTTCGTAACCCTTGAGGTTATATTGGAGGTTGTTATTCCGTTCTATATGGCAGAAATACTCGACAAAGGAATAAAACTGTCCGATACGGGCTATATTGTGCGAACAGGTATTTTGCTCGCAGTGTTTGCGTTGCTGTCGCTTTTGTGCGGTGCACTTTCGGGGAAATTTGCCGCAACCGCATCTGCCGGACTTGCAAAAAATTTGCGTAAAAAAATGTATTACAACATACAGGAATTTTCATTTTCAAACATAGACAAATTTTCAAGTGCAAGCCTTGTAACAAGACTTACAACCGACATAACAAACGTTCAAAACGCATATCAAATGATTATAAGAGGTGCTGTGAGAAGTCCTATTATGCTTATTTCTTCTCTTGTTGCGGCTTTTAAAATCAATTCAAAACTTTCGCTTGTATATCTGCTTATCGTACCGATTTTGGCAGTGGGACTTTTAACAATAGTAAGCAAAGCACATCCGATTTTCAAACAGGTGTTTAAGATTTACGATAAACTCAACAGCGTAGTTCAGGAAAATCTCCGCGGTGTACGTGTTGTTAAAGCATATGTTAGGGAAGACCACGAGACGGAAAAATTCAAAAAAGTTTCCGAAGATATATGTAAGAAAACTTCTTTTGCGGAAAAAGTTCTTGCGTTCAACTCGCCGCTTATGCAGTTTTCAACATATATGTGCATACTCATACTTTCTTGGGTGGGTGCAAAATTCATAGTTTCATCACACGCAACCGTTTTAACAACAGGTCAGCTTACAAGTTTATTTTCTTACACAAACCAAATTCTTATGAGCCTTATGATGCTTTCTATGATTTTTGTTATGATAATCATGTCACGTGCATCTGCCGAAAGAATTGTTGAAGTGCTTGATGAAGAAAGCAGTCTCACAAACAATTCAAATCCGATTTTTGAAGTTGCAAACGGTGAAATAGAATTTGATAATGTAAGCTTCGGATATAAGAAAAATCTTTGTCTTACGGATATTAACCTTAAAATTCCGTCAGGTGCAACCGTCGGGATAATAGGCGGCACAGGCAGCGGAAAATCAACTCTCGTTCAGCTTATCCCCAGACTTTACGATGTAAGCAAAGGCACAGTAAAAGTTGGCGGAAAAGATGTTCGTGATTATGATATTGAAACACTCAGGAACAGCGTTGCGATGGTGTTGCAGAAAAACGTGCTGTTCTCCGGTACAATAAAAGATAATCTCCGTTGGGGCGATAAAAACGCAACGGACGAAGATATTGTTCGTGTATGCCGTCTTGCGTGTGCCGATGAATTTATATCGACCTTCCCCGATAAATACGATACGTATATCGAACAGGGCGGAACAAACGTATCAGGCGGTCAGAAACAACGTCTTTGCATAGCAAGGGCATTGCTTAAAAAACCGAAGATACTTATTCTGGACGATTCCACAAGTGCGGTCGATACAAAAACAGATTCGCTCATCAGAAAAGCTTTTGCGGAAGAAATACCCGATACCACAAAACTTATCATTGCACAGCGCATATCATCCGTTGAAAATGCGGATATGATTATTGTGCTTGACGGCGGAAAAATAAACGCAGTGGGAACGCACAAAGAACTTCTCGAATCAAACGAAATATATAAAGAAGTATATTATTCACAGCAGAAAGGAGACGATAAGAATGCCGGGTCCGATGAATAGAAAAAATTTTGGGAAACAAAAACCGAAAGATATTAAAAAAACAATGAACAAACTTATGTCATATCTCGGTGCATCTCACCGTATACAGCTTGCCGTTGTTGTTGTCTGTATAATAATCAGTTCCATTGCTTCCGTTGTCGGTTCGATGTTCATACGAACACTCATAGATACGTATATAGAACCGCTCCTTGCCGAAAGCAACCCGAACTACGGCGGACTTCTTAAAGCAATTTTAACGCTTGCAACGTTCTATGTTATAGGCATATTCTCCACATGGCTGTATAACTTTTTGATGGTCGGCATATCACAGGGCGTTTTAAAAGACATCCGTAATGATATGTTTGAACATATGCAGACTCTGCCGGTTAAATATTTCGATACACATACATTCGGCGATATTATGAGTCATTACACAAACGATACCGATACACTGCGTCAGATGATTTCGCAGAGTATGCCGCAGCTGTTTTCGTCGGCAATAACAATAGTAGCCGTATTTTTTGCAATGGTATACACAAGCATACCGCTTACAATTCTCGTGCTTTTAACGGTTTTTGTCATGCTTAAAATTGCCAAAGTCGTAACCGCAAAATGTTCAAAATATTTTGTGCGTCAGCAGAAATCCATAGGTAAAGTAAACGGATTTATAGACGAAATGATTTCCGGACAGAAAGTTATTAAGGTTTTCTGTCACGAAGATGCTTCAAAAGAAGATTTCGACAAACTCAACGAAGAACTTTGCTTTGATGCGACACAGGCAAACAAATATGCAAACATACTTATGCCTATCATGAGTAATATAGGTCATCTGCTTTATGTGCTTATCGCACTTGTAGGCGGACTTCTCACCGTAAGCAACGTATCTTTTGTTTCCATAGGCACAATATCTTCTTTCCTGTTGCTTTCAAGGAGCTTCACAATGCCGATAAGCAATATATCACAGCAGATAAATGCAGTTGTAATGGCACTTGCCGGAGCGGAACGTATATTTGAACTTATGGAAGAAGAATCCGAACAGGATAACGGATATGTTACACTTGTAAACGCAAAATATAACGAAAAAGGTGAAATAGAAGAAAGTGAAAAACGCACCGGTATGTGGGCATGGAAACATCCTCATCAAGAGGGTGGAATCACTTACACCGAACTTATGGGTGATGTTGTTCTTGACGGTGTGGATTTCGGATATACCGAAGATAAAATAGTGCTTCATGACATATCCATATTTGCAAAACCCGGTCAGAAAGTTGCTTTCGTCGGTGCAACGGGTGCCGGAAAAACAACAATAACAAATCTTATCAACCGTTTTTATGATATAGCAGACGGAAAAATCCGATATGACGGAATAAATATAAATAAGATTAAAAAGAGCGATTTACGCCGTTCGCTCGGAATAATTTTACAAGACGTTAATCTGTTCACAGGAACGGTAATGGAAAACATTCGTTACGGTAAACTCGACGCAACGGACGAAGAAGTTTATGCTGCGGCTCGGCTTGTTGGTGCGGACAGCTTTATCCGCCGTCTTCCGAACGGTTACGACACTGTTTTGTCGGGCAGCGGAAGCGGACTTTCTCAGGGACAGTGCCAGCTGCTTTCAATAGCTCGTGCCGCTGTTGCCGACCCTCCGGTTATGATTATGGACGAGGCAACTTCTTCAATCGACACACGAACGGAAGCCATTGTTCAAAAAGGTATGGATTCGCTTATGAAAAACCGAACCGTATTTGTTATTGCTCACAGACTTTCAACCGTACAAAATTCCGATGTTATCATGGTGCTTGACCACGGAAGAATAACGGAACGAGGCAGTCACGACGAACTTATAGCGAAAAAAGGTGCTTATTATCAGTTGTATACAGGTGCATTTGAACTTGAATAAATAAAATGTCTTTCCCGTGCAAACTTATTGCAGAAATGAGTTTGCACGTTTTTTGTTTTTGTCACATTTTCAAATCACACACAAATCTGTGTTGACGCACAAATCCACAGGGGGCAGATATTATCCGCCCGAAAGTACCGCACGAATTTCCCGTAAACCCGTAGGGGCATGGCTATGCTCCGCCCGAAAAATCAATTGTACAAATTTAACCAATATCATCAAACCCGTAGGGGCGGACGACCCTGTCCGTCCGGGAATATCAATTGAACAAATTTAATCATTGTCATCAAACCTGTAGGAAACGACCCGTGTGTCGT
>CAYQKW010000049.1:0-10742 GCA_964418245.1 uncultured Oscillospiraceae bacterium | reverse complement strand
GTTGGTTTGTACAGTGTTGACGGGCGGACAGGGTCGTCCGCCCCTACGGGGTTGTACGCCGACGTTGGTTTGTACAGTGTTGACGGGCGGACAGGGTCGTCCGCCCCTACGGGGTTGTGCGTTGCCATTGGTCTAACAGCTAACCGCTAATTATACATTTCCCATCTTACCAATCGACAATTTCATCAACAACTTTTCTTTGTTCTGTAGATGTCTTTCGCAGATATATCCGCGTTGTTTCTATATGTTCATGCCCCAGAAGGTCTGCCAAAAAAGCTATATTATCACATTTTTCAAGAAAACTTTTCGCAAAAAAATGTCTGAAAGAATGCGGATACACCACCGACGGATTTATATCGTAGCGGTATGCCAGTTTTTTCAGCTGACTTGCAATGCCTTTTGTTCCGATTTTATATCCGTATCTGTTCAAAAAAACAAATCCGCTTTCTTTGTGTTCTTTTTTAAGCCAGTCAAGTGCTTCTTTCCGCAGTTTTTTCGGTATGTAAATGCGCCGTGTTTTTCCGCCCTTTGAATATAAATCAAGATAACCGAGTTTTATATGTTCAACTTTAATTTCAATCACTTCGCTCACTCTTGCACCGGTTGCCGCCATAAAACGGATTATAAAATACCACCCCATGTTACCTTCTTTTTTAAGGCTCTTTTTGAAATATTCATAATCCGCTCTGCTTATTACATTTTCGATAAATGTCCGTTGCTGTTCTTTTACAAAAGGAATCCTGTTTTTTTCTTTTCCGATACTCTCAAGATAGCAATTTATCGCTCTTATCCGCAAATTTACGGTTTTAGGTTTATATCGTTCAATCATCCAATCCTTATATTGCCGCAGTCCCCTTGAGGTAATATCACCATATCTTTCATCATATTGCCTTATTGTAAACATATATGACTTTATTGTATTTTCCGAGAGATTGCGTTCTCTCAAATGTCTTTCAAATTCATCAAATTCAATCATACAGAAAGACCTCCTTCCTATATATATTTTAACACAAACTTCATATCAAGTCATGAGGCGAGGTTGACAATCATATATTTTTATGTTAAAATAAAATAAGGATAATATGCCGGGTTTTTCGTGCTTATTGATTATTATGTACAACGGAACGGAGATTTTATATGAAAACCAAATTAACAAAACGAGAACTTATATCTGTGGCAAGTATGCTGTTTGGTCTGTTTTTCGGTGCCGGAAATCTTATTTTTCCCATCTACATGGGTCAGCTTGCCGGCAGAAATGCCATACCAGCCATATTAGGCTTTCTTATTACGGGCGTTGGTATGCCTCTTCTTGGGGTAACGGCAATAGGGATAAGCCGCTGTGACGGTCTGATTGAACTTTCCGGCAAAATAAGCCACGGTTACAGCATATTCTTTTCCTGTGCACTGTATCTCACAATCGGACCTTTTTTTGCAATTCCTCGCTGTGCAACAGTTCCGTTTGCCGTTGGAATTGAACCTATTATCGGTTCGGATTCCGGCACAGCTTTTTTGCTCATGCTGTTTTCCGCAATATTTTTTGCGGCTGTACTCGGTTTTTCTCTTTATCCGGGCAAAATTCTTGTGTGGGTAGGTAAGATATTGAATCCGCTGTTTCTTATATTTCTTGCTGTTCTTGTTGTTACGGCACTTATAAATCCTATGGGCGGAATCGGCGGCATTGTGCCTTCCGGCGAATATTCATCAAATGCTTTCATGACAGGATTTTTTGAAGGATACAATACGATGGATGCTCTTGCCGGGCTTGCTTTCGGCATAATTATTATTGATGTTATACGCGGTTTTGGCATAGATGAACCGGGTGCTATTGCTAAAAACACAATTCATGCCGGTATTTTCAGTTGTATTTTAATGGCGGTGATATATATTGCGGTAACTCTCACCGGTACGCAAAGCAGGAATGTTTATGATATATGCAAAAACGGCGGCGAAGTTTTTGCTCTTGTCGCAAAACATTATTTCGGCGGTATCGGTGCCGTTATTCTTGCGATAACTGTTACGTTTGCCTGTCTTAAAACCGCGGTCGGTCTTGTTACAAGCTGTTCGGAAACTTTTTGCAGACTTTTCCCGAAAACATTTTCATATAAAGTATGGGCGATAATTTTCTGTGTTTTTTCATTTTGCATTGCAAATGTGGGACTTGACTCAATTATTGATTATGCAATACCCGTGCTGATGTTTCTTTATCCGCTCGCAATAACGCTTATATTGCTTGCCGTGTTCGGAAAATTTTTCGGATACAGCAAATATGTTTACGGATATGTTACAGGCTTTACGTTTATTGCATCAATATTCGATTTTTTTGCCGCATTGCCGAACTGCAACCTTACGCACATTCATGTTTTAACCGATTTTATTTACAAAGTTCTTCCTCTTTCGGAATACGGTCTCGGTTGGATTGTTCCCTCACTTTTAGGTTTTGCGGCAGGCATCGCGGTAACAAAACTAAAAAACGCACAATAACGGAATAATCCTCGTGCAATGCATTTGCCGAACGGGTGATAATGACAAATTGTTTAACGTTATAAAATAAAATGACCGAAAAACACAATCACAGAAGAAATGTTTCGGTCATTTTATTTATAACTTATTATATTTTTTGTGAATTTGGGGCATCGTTTCCGTTCCGTTTTTTGTTTTCTTTTCCGCGGTATAATGAAACAAACCGTGTTTATTACAGCAATAATAAAATTTTCCGCCGTACATTTTAGGAAATCTCACCGACGAATCCTGTTCAGGATATAAGCGTATCGTAAGTACCCTGTCAAAGGTTACATATGCGGCAAACAATATAAAATGCTCTTTTGTCATTTCATGATTAAATTCCACATAATAATCGTTTTCTGTTTCCGTTATTTTTACGGCGTGTCCGCCGTCGGCTTTTTTTGCGGTTAAATGAGTGAGCCTGCTTCCGCAGCATTCAACATTAAATCCACCCATCCCCTGCATTATGCTTCCGCAGTGCTGACACACATAAAATTTTATTTTTTTCATATTACCGCACTCTACCGTGTTTTTAATTAAATTTCCGGATAACAATATTTTTTCGCTTACTCCGAATATTTCCGCAAGCTCTGTAACATACGACACATCGGG
Organism: uncultured Oscillospiraceae bacterium; assembly: GCA_964418245.1. Classification (GTDB taxonomy): domain Bacteria; phylum Bacillota; class Clostridia; order RUG12999; family RUG12999; genus CAKVOK01. The sequence goes on along the minus strand of CAYQKW010000049.1, from coordinate 7,628 downwards.
AAAACCGCGTCCCGTTTCCCATTTTGAAACGGTTTTCGGTTCTATACCCAAGCTTTCGGCAACCTGTTTCTGCGTTAATCCATTGGATTTTCTTAAACTGCGGATAAGTTTTCCGCTTTTGCTTAAATCCATGTTTTCCACCTCCGTAATTCAATTATACACCATCACTCGGCAATATTCAATCCACCGTCGGTAGACTGCGGTGCGTTCAGCATTTTTTCTTTTTCACCGCAATCCATATTTCGCAGGTATAGTCTTCTTTCTGCGTATCGGAGGACGGATAACTTTCTATTTCAATTCCGCACGGTTGATATTCACTCGCCGGAAAGAACTCTGTACAAATGTATTTATATACCTTTTGAAATGCCTCCGGCATTTTTCCCACACACTTAAAAACCGCATAGGTGTGAGCCGGAATTATATCTGTCGTCAGATAATCTTCCGTAATCTCTTCACCGTTGTAATGTGCACCTATACCATATGGAAAATCGCTGTTCGGCATATCGGGTGCGGCATTAAAACTCACACCGACAATACAATTTTTGAAGATATTGTTTTTCGGGATATATTTGCATATTGCCGAAATTGTTCCGTCATTTGAGCATTCTGCCCAAAATTTTGAAATTTCTCTTGTTGTAATCTCGTGTGCTTTCGGAAAATGTTTTTTCCTTAAAACAACCTCAAACGCTTCTTTTGTTTCAATTCTGTAGTCCATAGAAATACCTCCGTGTAATATAAGTTTTACGGAAAGTTTTGAAAATGATTTGAGAGTTGCACCGTGTTTTGCGGCAGATGGTGTCACCCCGTGGAAACGCGTGAACGCGCGTGAAAAACTTTCCGGAGTATCGTATCCGTATTTCATGGCAACATCAATCACCTTTGAATTTTCGTACGCAAGTTCGCCGCCGGCAAGCGATAGTCTGCGATAACGAATATAATCACCCAAAGTATATCCGCATATTGCACCGAACATACGCTGAAAATGAAAGTTTGATGAATATGCTTCCGCGGCAACCTTCTCAAAATCAATTTTTTCAGTTATATGCTCTTCCACATAATCCAGTGCGTGCTGAATACCCGTAATCCAATCCATTTTCCGTTCTCCTTTCCGATATACTTATTATACAGGATTTTTATCTGTATTTCACGACATTTTGTGCTTTGATGTATCAAATTCAAATCACAATATTTATTTTGATATGCAAACAGACCGAAATTCCGCAAATATCGGAATTTCGGTCTGACGTTTTACTCAGCAACAGGATAAACGCTTACTTTTTTCTTATCTCTGCCAAGTCTTTCAAATTTAACTCTACCTGTAACTTTTGCAAACAAAGTATCATCTCCGCCTCTGCCAACATTGGTTCCGGGATGAATTTTTGTTCCTCTCTGTTTAACGAGAATATTTCCGGCAAGAACAACCTGACCGTCCGCTCTTTTAACGCCGAGACGTTTGGATTCGCTGTCACGACCGTTCTTGGTGCTGCCCATACCTTTTTTATGAGCAAAAAGCTGTAAGTCAAATCTTAACATGATATTACCTCCGTTTCACTATTGATATGTTTTGTTTGTAGTTTTCTGCCAACGACAAAACGTACTTATAAAAAGCACATTTTATGCATTTGAGCCTGTCCGATTCATGTTTTGAAATATCTTTGGGGTCGCGATAAACAATTTCAACATTTTCATCTGTTTCGTAAAGTTCAAACTCACCGCGTTTTTCACCCAACACTTCCACAACGGACAATTCCAGCAAGCTTACACTTGCCGACACGGCAGCACACACAATATCGTTTCCGTATGCGCCGTACATTGCATGACCGCTCACCTTAAGCGACGAAAACTCTGCGCCGCCATAAAAAGTAAACACTGTCATTACGCTTTAATCTCTTTAATAGTGATTTTGTCAAGCGGCTGTCTGTGACCCTGACGCTTGTGGTAACCTTTTTTAGGTTTGTACTTAAAGATTCTTACTTTTTTGCCTTTTGTGTTGGCAAGAACCTCTGCTGTAACAGTTGCTCCTTCAACTTTCGGTGTACCGATTTTTGTGTTCTCACCGTCAAGAACGGCAACAACGTCAAAGGTTACTGTTTCACCTTCTGCGACTCCTAATTTTTCAACAAATATAACATCGCCTTCAGCAACTTTATATTGTTTTCCGCCGGTTTCAATTACTGCATACATTACACTGCACCTCCATCCTCCATACTCGCTGAAATAAGGTACCTTACGGATTTAAAACCAAATTCATGCGGCTAATAATAGATTATATCACAATTTAAAGATTTTGTCAATATGTAAACAGCAAAAAATATAAAAAAATCACATAAAATTTTGTGCAATTTCCCTTTTTTAAAAAAAGCCGGAACAAGCAAAGCTTGTTCCGGCATGGAGGAGAGGAAGGGATTCGAACCCTCGGAACGCTATAAACGTTCACAGCATTTCCAATGCTGCGCCTTCAACCAACTCAACCACCTCTCCGAATCAGTCAGCTTATATATTATATCACAAAATTGTGCTTTTGTCAATACATAAAAAGCAAAAAACAAAAATTTTCCGAAAAAAGTTATTTCCAAAGTAAACATAACAGTTGAAAAAATATCTTTGCATTTGATGACTGACCATAAAATTCTGCAATTGTCAAGTATACGGTCTTTTACACAAAAGGTTTCGGCGGTAATTAAATTGTGTGCCGAAAGCTTAAATTCGCTTTCGGCACACAACCACACTGCGATATAAAATATTATATCGGCTGTATAAGCACCTTAATCATCTACCAGCGGCAAAACATAAATATCTTTCATGCTATTCATATTCGAGCCGAACATAACATATGCCGCGTCATCAAATGTTATATTTTTCTCATTCGCAAGAACAAGAAATGTGCTTTCTTCCGCCGCATTCGGCATTTCTCCCTCTAACTCACAGCAATATTTATATTTCAAAACATCTGAATTGGAATCGATTTTTTTAAATATTTCCCAATCATCGTCAATACATATTTCTATTGTATTTTCCTCAAATCCCAATTGATACGAATTTGCATCGTTAAAGTTGCTTTCGTTATCTTTCTGCGGTATTTCGTATTTCCCCACTGTTTTTTTGAAACTTCCGTCCGCCGTTCCGCATTTTCCGGCAGATTTGCTTTCACGTCCGGTTTCATAATACAACGCACCGTCTATTCTGACCATTTTTATCGAATCTTTTTCGTAGTCCGTTCCCTTATTTTTTCTGACATATACAGCCGTAGGACCGTCCGCACCGCCTATAACACCGACATTTGCACTGTTGCACGCAGACAACGCAAGTGTAATTAAACACACCGCAAAAATCATATATTTTTTCATGATTTTTCTCCTGTTAATCCCAATTAAAATTCAACCGTTTCATCGGGTTTTGTGAACGATGAGAATACTGCTTTTGCATTTTTGAAATAAAATACCTGTGTATTTCCGTCGTCCGGGTCATACATTGCTTTAAGTTCGGGATATGCTTCAAGCATGGATACTCTTGCTTCTCTGCGGTCGTCCTCTGCCAATTCTCCCGAAATTCTTATCCACTCTCCCCCGTTCATCGCACATATTTCAACATTCGGATTTGCTGTGATTTGCTGTGATACAGCTTTCTTTTTACCTGTTTGAATATAAAGTTTACCGTCGAATATATGTGCCGTTCCGAAAGGACGAACTTTCGGTTTGTCACCGTCAACCGTTGCAAGATAATACGTTTTTGCATCTTTTAAAAATTTACATACTTTTTCCATATTTAAACCTCCTTTTTTTCAAAAACAGCTGTGCGGAATAACCGCACAGCCGTTAATAATATATTAGTCTTCAAAGAGCTTTGAGAACCTTGTCCAACGTTCGTATCTTTCTTTAGCCTGTTTCTCCGAAATATCAAAGAGTGTTTCTGCTTTTTCGGGGAATTTGCGCTGTAATGAACTGTAACGAACTTCTTTCATAATAAAGTCACGGTATGTGATTGCATCCGGGTTCGGAGCTTTGCAGTCAAGACTGAACGGATTCTTGCCTTCTTCAACAAGTGCCGGGTTATATCTGAATGTCTGCCAGTAACCTGCCTGAACAGCTTCTTTTATAACTTTCTGAGTATCTGTCATACCGCCTTTGATACCATGGTTAATACACGGAGCATAACCGATGATAAGTGAAGGACCGTTATATGCAACAGCTTCTTTTATTGCTTTAACAGTCTGAGCGGCATCGTAACCCATTGCAACCTGTGCTACGTATACATAACCGTAAGACATTGCGATTTCGGCAAGATTTTTCTTCTTAATCGGTTTACCGCCGGCAGCAAACTGCGCAACAGCACCTGTCGGTGTTGATTTTGAAGCCTGACCGCCTGTGTTTGAATAAACCTCTGTATCGAATACCATAACGTTTACATCTTCACCGGAAGCCAATACGTGGTCAAGACCGCCGAAACCTATATCGTAAGCCCAACCGTCTCCGCCGAATATCCAAACGGCTTTCTTAGCAAGATATTCTTTATATTCAAGAACTTCTTTTGCAAGTTCGCAATCGCAGCCTTCAAGAGCTTTTATAAGATCTTCGGTTGCTTTTTTGTTTGCATCTCCGTCTTCATATGTTGCTTTCCAAGCATCAACAGCAGCTTTAACTTCAGGTTTTTCTGCCGCTTCAAGTTTTTCGGCAAGTCTGTCACGGAGCTGTTTTGCGGCTATTGCCATACCAAGACCGTGTTCAGCGTTATCCTCAAAGAGTGAGTTAGCCCATGCCGGACCATGACCTTTGTGGTTTACCGTATACGGTGTTGACGGTGCACTGCCGCCCCAAATTGACGAACATCCCGTTGCATTTGAGATATATGCTCTGTCACCGCAAATCTGTGTTATAAGTTTTGCATAAGGTGTTTCACCACAACCTGCGCAAGCACCCGAAAATTCGAGGAGCGGCTGGTGGAACTGCGAGTTTTTAACATTTATCGGAGCAGCCATAATATCTTCTTTCGGAAGTACTTTTACACCGAAATCGAAATATTTCTGTTCTTCCATCTGAGAATCTATCGGTTTCATTGTGAGAGCCTGTACTTTTTCGGGACAAACTTTTGCACAGTTACCGCATCCGCTACAGTCAAGTGTTGAAACTATCATAGCAAATTTATAATCTTTTTTGCCTGTCATAGGTTTCATTTTCATGCCCTCAGGTGCATTTGCAACATCATCGGCATCAAGAACAACCGGACGAATTGCGGCGTGAGGACAAACAATGGCACAGTTATTACACTGAATACATTTTGAAACATCCCATTCCGGAACATCAACGGCAATACCGCGTTTTTCGTATGCAGCCATACCCTGCGGCAAATGACCGTCTACCATGTTCATGAATGTTGAAACAGGTATTTTATCTCCAACCTGTTTGTTGCAAGGTTCAAGAATATCTTTTACGAATTCCGGAACAACGCTTTCTGCCTGAGGAGCATCAACAGCTGTTGCCCAATCTGCCGGAACATCGATTTTATTAATGTTAGCTTCACCTTTTTCAATTGCTTCATGGTTCATGCTAACGATTTTTTCACCTTTTGCACCGAAAGACTTAACAACCGCATCTCTCATATATTCTTTAGCTTTTTCAAACGGTATAACGTTTGCTATTTTAAAGAATGCGGACTGCAATACGATTGATGTTTTATTGCCGAGACCGATTTCTCTTGCAATACCTATAGCATCGATTGTATAAAGTGAAATGTTGTTTTCAGCTATATATTTTTTCATTTTTGCAGGGAGTCTTTTTGAAAGTTCTTCAACATCCCATGCACAGTTAAGCAAGAAACTTCCGCCCGGAACCAAATCTTCAACCATATCATACTTATCAACGTATGACGGGTTATGACAGGCTACGAAGTTAGCTTTATTTATAAGATATGTTGATTTTATCGGTTTTTTACCGAATCTTAAGTGCGATACCGTAATACCGCCTGATTTTTTGGAGTCATATGCAAAATAAGCCTGAGCATAAAGATCTGTATGGTCACCGATGATTTTTATTGAGTTTTTGTTTGCACCAACAGTACCGTCGGAACCGAGACCCCAGAATTTACAAGCTGTGTTACCCTCTGCCGATGTATCCGGATTTTCTTCTCTCGGAAGTGAAAGATTCGTAACATCATCTGTGATTGAAAGAGTAAATCTCTTTTTGGGTTCTTTTGCATCAAGATTTTTAAATGTTGCGAGAATATCGGCAGGAATTGTGTCTTTTGAACCGAGACCGAAACGTCCGCCTATAATCATAGGTGCGTTTGCCTTTCCGGCATAGCAGGCACATACATCAAGATATAAAGGTTCGCCGATTGAACCGGGTTCTTTTGTTCTGTCCAAAACAGCAATTTTCTTAACTGTTTCAGGAACAGCTTTCAAGAAAGCGTCAACAGGGAAAGGTCTGTAAAGATGAACTTTCAAAAGACCTACTTTTTCTCCTCTTGCCATCATGAAGTCAATTGTTTCTTCAATGGTTTCGCAAACCGAACCCATTGCAACAATAACTTTTTCGGCATCCGAAGCACCGTAATAATTAACAAGTTTATAGTCTGTGCCTATTTTAGCGTTTACTTTGTTCATGTATTCTTCAACAACGCCGGGAACAGCTTCGTAATATGAGTTACAAGCTTCTCTGTTCTGGAAGAATATATCAGGGTTCTGAGCACTTCCGCGAAGAACCGGATGTTCAGGATTCAGTGCATTATGTCTGAATTCTTTTATGGCATCCATATCAACCATTTCTTTTAAATCTTCATAATCCCAAACTTCGATTTTATCTATTTCGTGAGAAGTTCTGAAACCGTCAAAGAAGTGAAGGAAAGGAACTTTTCCTTTTATTGCGGCAAGATGTGCAACTGCGCCGAGGTCCATAACCTCTTGTGCACTGTTTGAACAGAGCATTGCATATCCTGTCTGACGGCATGCCATAACGTCCGAATGGTCGCCGAATATATTAAGTGCATGACTTGCTACGCAACGTGCGCTGACATGTATAACCGACGGTAAAAGTTCGCCCGCCATTTTATACATATTGGGTATCATGAGTAAAAGACCCTGTGATGCCGTGTATGTAGTTGTAAGTGCACCCGCTGCCAAAGAACCGTGAACCGCACCGGCAGCACCGCCCTCCGATTCCATTTCAATAAGTTTCACCGGCTGACCGAAAATATTTTTCTTTCCGGCAACTGCCCATTCATCGGTCACTTCTGCCATTACCGATGACGGTGTAATGGGGTAAATTGCGGCTACGTCGGTAAATGCATATGACGCCCAAGCGGCGGCATTGTTACCGTCCATAGTCTTCATTTTTCTTGCCATAAGACAATTCCTCCTGTTATTATTATAAATAATTTAATATCGTGAAGATATTATTTTCATGCGAGCATATAATATGCCTTAATTATATTATATCATTTATATTTTTAAGTGTCAAGAAATATTCGCAATTTTTTTTATTTTTTGCAAGTTTTTTCGCAAAATAATATTTTTGAGTGTCCGCAATCTTCTGCCGAAATTTTATTTTCGGATATATTGCGCTGTTGTCTTTTGCATTGCGCTATGCTTGTTACAATGTGGTTACATCGTTTTCAAAACCGCATCGTCTGCATTT
>CAYQKW010000048.1:0-10779 GCA_964418245.1 uncultured Oscillospiraceae bacterium | reverse complement strand
TTCGCATTGTATCTTGCAACCGCAAACGCAAAAAAGCTTGTAAATCCGTTGCGGCGCATAGTATCCTCGCTGGACAAGGGCAGTCCGTCGAATTACAGCAACATATTCGACCACATCAGCAGTTCTATACTTTCGCTTCAGAAACAGCAGGAGGATATTGCAAAAACCTTGCCGTACGCACAGGAAAAATATCTAATCAATTTCCTCAATTCATCGGATTTATATATTGATGAAAGCACACGCGATATAATAAAAACCTCGTTGCCGTTCAAAAACGACTACTATGCATCGGTGGTATTTCAAATATTCCCGAACGGTGAGTTTTTTGATTCGTTCTCTCTTAACGAGTACGACAGCATATTTTCGGAGCTTTACAACATAATGAAATCTATGTTCTGTGAAAAGTTTGACGCATTTTTTCTTTCGAGCGAACGCGAAACGCTTTATATTATCATCAATTCCGACGAAAATCATTCAATTTCGGAAGTGAAAGAAATGCTTGATGAAATATGCGGTTTTCTGCGATATGACAACAATTATATAAACATATACACCGGTATGGGCAATTTTCACAACGGGCTGAACGGGCTTAAGGTATCTCACCAAGAAGCATTGGAAACACTCAAATCCGTGCCGTTTGACATTCCGCGAATAACTTTTTCGGACAGCGGAGGAAAAAAATATTTTCTTACGGCGGCAGACGAAACAAAACTGTTTAACACGCTTATCGCACTCGACATTTCTGCGGCACAGTCTTTCATAAATGCCACACTCAACAGTGTTTCCGACATACAGATTTCAAAACATCTGCATACACAGATACTGAATATCATACTGCGTGTTATGCAGACAAAAAACCTTATGTCACACGATTTATTCGACGAATACATTGGTGTTCTCGGTAAATCGAGCGATGACATATATCGGTATATACTTGTTCTTGTGAGCAATCTTGAGGTGTATAAAGCGTCTTTGGAAACAAGCAGTAATATAAACGAAATTATTGAATATATAAATCAAAATTTCTGCGACAGTTCGCTTTCTCTTGACCATCTTGCCGATATGTTTAACATAAACGCAAACTACCTTTCGCAGACAATAAAGAAAAATCTCGGCATAGGTTTTCACGAATATCTTTCAGGTCTTCGCATATCTCACACAAGAAATCTGCTGATAAATACCGACAAGAGTATTCAGGAAATATACGAAGAAGCCGGTTTTTACAGTAAACAAACCTTTTTCAGGCTTTTCAAAGCATCTGTCGGCATGACGCCGAGTGCATACAGAAAAGCAAACAAAGGTGAAAACAACGAATAAAGACGGCTGAATATCCGCACAAAAATCACTTAAAACATAATTCAAACCCCGTTTGACGAAATTCCGTCAAACGGGGTTTGTTATCAATTATTATTGCACCGATTACCGTTGCACTTGAGAAATCTTTGCGGAATTTCCGCAGTTTTCGCTTTCTTGCGACATTTCACCGGAGCAAATATTCAAAACGTCAAAATCAGCCGCCGATATTAAAGCTTATCTCATCGCAAAGCGGTGATAAATTCCCGTCCCAAACAAACAGCGAAACCGTATCCGCGCCAAGACCGTTAAGGCTAAATTCACTAAGCTTTATAACCGCATAATTCACAACGTCTCTATATTCAATGTCCACAAGCTGTGTACCTTTATACGCCGCACCGTATGCTTTTGTGTTTGCCTTGTTGCTTACGATATAAATTTTGCTCGGAGTTATGCTTATACCGAATTTTCCGGCTTCCAGCCATTTTGCCGTGATAACCGTGTCTTTCGAGATTGTATTTGTGAAATCATACGGCGTATTTCCGATATACCAACCGCCGAAATAATAACCGTCACGTGTCGGTGCCGTCGTCGGTTCTGCCACAGCCGTATTTCTGACAACGGTTTTCGTGAATGTGTTTTCATCTCCGCAATCGAACGTTACGGTGCACGAACCGGTAAGCTTCACAGTTTTGCCAAATATGTCGTATACAAGTATTCCGCCTGCCGAATCCGCAGTGAAATATTTACTGTAATCCGTGTTGTTTGCGGCGACAACATTGGAATTTCCGTTTTCAACCGACACACCGATTTTTGCCGAAACGCTTCCCTCGTCCGTCTCGGTAACGGGATTTTCAACCTGCATTGTCGTACCGTTTTTCAAATAAACGTTGTTTTCGATTTGTGTTGTTCCCGAAACAAGCTTATTTCCGCTTATTTGAATACCGCCTTTAATGATTATTTCATCTGTTTTACAGGAAATACCGCCGCCCTCTTCCGTTGCCGTATTGCCCGTGATACTGCCATTTGTTAAGTGCAGGAAAACCTTATCGTCATAAACATACACACCGCCGCCTTTTTGAGCGCTATTGCGTATAACATTTGCATCCTTAAAGTATATTGTGGATTCACTTGCCCACATACCCGCACCGTAAATATTGCTTCCGTTATACATTCCGTCTGTCGAGCCGTTTTCCGATATTTCGACGCCGCCGTCAAGACTTACAACCGCCACATCTATTCTGAGACCGCTACCTCGGTTTGCGCTGTTTTTGAAAATTTTTCCTCCTGTTACCGTAACATCTGAAGAAGTCTGCACAGCCACACCGCCGCCTCCGAATGCGGTATTTTCTGTAATCTGCGTATTCTCGATTTTTACCGCCGAGGAGTTTACCGCAAGCACACCGCCGCCGAAATCCGAGCCCTTGTTTCCTTTTATAAGAGTATTGCCGACGGTTACGGTTGAATTATCAAACATGATACCTCCGCCGCCGTAAGGCATACTGCCTTTTGAAGTATTTCCGGAAATTGTGACACCCGAAACCGTTCCGGTTGAGTTGATAAACAAAATACCTCCGCCGCCCGATGTTGTTCCCGTAGAAGTATTATCTGAGATTGTTCCGCCGGAAATTGTTCCGTTTGCAGAGCTGTTAAAGCAGATACCGCCGCCCGAAAAAGCTTTGTTGCCGGAAATTGTTCCGCCGCTCATTGTGAGATTGCCTGTCGTATTCTCCACATCATCAATACCCGTGTATAAACCGCCGCCTTTTTGATTTGCTGTATTATTCTTAATCTCACCGTTTGTAATATTAAGTGTGCCGCAGTTATAAATACCGCCGCCGTCTTTTGCGGTGTTACCGGAAATTATTCCGCCGCTTATTGTTGCGTTTCCGGACGTCCAAATGCCGCCGCCTTTTTTGTTTGCGGTGTTATTCTTAATTTCACCGCCCTTAACGGTGAGTGTGCCGTAGTTACAGATACCGCCGCCCATGGCTTCGCTTGATTCTGTGGATGTGCTGTTGCCGGAAATTATTCCGCCGCTTATTTCTGCGGTAAAGTCTGCCGGAATATATATAGCGCCGCCGTTTTTATATGCATAACAGTCGGTTATTGTTCCGTTTGTGACAGCAAGATTTTTTGCAACTATAGCACCGCCTGTCATGTTGTTTGTCCTACAGTTTGAAATTGTTCCGCCGTTTATCTCTACCAACTGATAAGAAAGGCTTTTTATTGCTCCGCCGTAACCAAAATAGTAGCCTGTTGCCATACAATTTGTTATTGTACCGCCGGACATTACCAATTTGCCGGTTTTAACGAAGATACCGCCTCCGCCGCCTACCTCCGGAGAACCTATGTTACCGCCGGTAGCCTTACAATTTGCCACAGTACCGCCGGACAACTGCAAAATACCGCTTTGGATATAAATACCGCCGCCCGAAATAGCCGTGCAATTCGATACGTTGCCGCCGGATATTACCAAGTTTCCGCTTTGAACATAGATACCGCCGCCGTTTCTTGCGGTGCAATCTTTTATTGTTCCGCCCTTTATCGTCATTGTTCCGGTATCCATATAGACCCCGCCGCCTTCGGTCGTATTTGCCGAACTGCTTATAATCGCTCCTGTTTTCACGGTGCTACTGTCGTCCAATGTGAAATTCGTATAATTCGACAGTTTCAGAGCGCTTCCGCTGCCTGTCATATTTATTGTGTGTCCGTTCAGGTCAAGCGTAGCCGTACCTTTTCCTATATTTAATGTATCTGTTATATCAATGTCCTGAAACAGTTTTACCGTATTGTCTGTGCTTGAAATCAGCGCCGCATTTATTGCATCCTGCAAATTAAGATAATACGCATCACCGACCTTAACACCGCAGGTTTCGCCGCAGGACGAGCATTTGCCGTTTTCGCCGAGCGTATGCCCCGTTGCCTTGACTGTATTTATTGCGGAAACATCGCATTTTGTACACGTGTATACTGTTTTGCCGTCAACTGTGCAGCTCGGCGGAGTAACCACAGGGTCATCGAATATATGCTCGCAGCCTTTTGTTGTAAACTCAAGTTCGCTGAGCTGCATCAAGTCATGCCCTTTTGTTGCCGTTATATCAAGCTTATAATATTTATATGCCTTTGTATTGTCCACAGAAAAACTATATGCTGCAAAGTTTTTCGCTCCGAGTGTCGTGTCGTTTGTTACACTGTCAATCACAGCCCACGTACCTGTTTTTTCTGTTTCGTCATAGTCGTTGCAGCCGTATAAAACCCAATTTTTCGGATTTCTGGTTGAATATTTTGCCGTATCGTTACCGGTTACAAAAGTATATTTCGTAACAATCGTATATGCCGAAGCTTTTATTATAATATGTGCACCCGGAGAACTTCCCGTAAATCCGGAAACACACCATTTTGAAGCGTTTCCGGCAATTTTTTTACCGTCTACAAGCTTATCATAGCTTTCATTGTTGTTTCCCGTTGTTCCCGAAAGTGCCGTAAGTGTAACATTATCAATACAATCCGCGCCGTTTGCTTTCCATTTTGCATAAACCGTTGTATCTTCATTAATTTCTGCGGTATCGGGATATTTTTCGCCCCAATCGCCGTTTGCGCCGTTTTTCGTATACCAACCCACGAATGTGAAACCTTCTTTTGTCGGTTCCGTGCTCGGCGTTTCTCCGTAAAGAAGCTGTGTGGGATTAGGTTCTGTATCTCCTCTGTTTTTGTCAAACGTAATCGTCACGCTTTGCCACTTTGCATAAACAGTCATGTCCGTCAAAGCCGCATCGCTCATTTCTTTTGTGAATACCTCACCCCAATCGTTGTTTGCGCCGTTTTTCGTGTACCAGCCGATAAATATATGACCTCTGTATGTCGGATTTACCGACGGCAAGTTTTCTCCGCTCGAAATCATGTTCGGATTTGCTTCGGTATCGCCGCCATTTTTGTCAAACGTGATATTAACTCTGTTCCACTTAGCATAAACCGTTATATTTTCAGTTACAGCGACGTCGGCGGTATACTGCTCGCCCCAGTCACCCGTTTCTGTACCGTTTTTCGTGAACCATCCACCGAATTTAACATCTGCTTTTGTGGGGATTTCCGTCGGTATCGGGTCTCCGTGATATATTTTGTTCGTCGCAATCGCAGTTCCGCCGTTTGAGTCGAAAGTTACCAAATAACGCTGTTTCCATTTTGCATAAATCGTCGTATCTTCGCTTACCGTGCTTTCTGCCGTAAACTGCTCGCCCCAATCGCCGTCGGCACCGTTTTTCGTGTACCAGCCGACAAATTCATAGCCCTCACGTGTTGGATTTGTTGTCGGCAGACCGTCTCCCTCCGGAATAATTTTCGGATTTGCTTCGGTATCGCCGCCGTTTTTGTCAAACGTGATATTGAAAATATTTCTGTAATCAATCTTCATTGCGGTTAGCTGCATCAAATTAAACTGTGCCCCATGATTTGCCGTGATTACAAGCTTATAATATTGATACCATTCTCCGGCATTTTCTATGGTGAACTTAGTTTCGGCATAGTTTGCGTCCGGCATCGTTTCATCATTCGTCACGGTATGTATCGCAGCCCATGTGCCTGTTTTCTCTGTTTTGTCATAGTCATTACAACCGTAAAGTGTCCAATCTTTGGGGTTTCTTCCGGTCCATTTGCCGCTGTCGTTTCCGGCTTTAAACGTATAACCCGTAATAACAACTTTTTCCGATGCTTCAAATACTATGTACGGAACGTATGTTTTTCCATCCTCTGTACCGACTTTGTCACACCATTTTGAATTTTGCGACCCGTCAAGCAATTTTGTATACCCCTGATTATCACCGTTGTTTGCGGTTCCGTCAAGAGCCGTAAACGTTACGTTTCCCACCGCAAATGTCTGCATCGAAAATGCAGCGATGCACATAACCATTGCAACAGTAAGTGCCAATAATCTTTTTGTTTTCATGATATTATACCTCCATTATTTTTATTTGTAGTGAAATATCCGAATGTTCTGTGCTTTAGAACGCATATTTAATAGACTTATTTTACCACAATTCATTTATTATGTCAATCAATTTATGTGCATTTCGGCAATATTACAAAAAAACGACAGATTTTTTGTAATATTGAATCATCAAACTTGTTACGCCCTATTTTTCGCACCTGCTGAAAGTAAGTACGTTTGTTTCAAAATCTTTTATCTGCGGTGTGAACATACCGATATTCATAAGTGCATTGCCGGAATATTTTTCGCCCGTTTGGTTGCACAAATATATGGCATTTTCATCAAGTCCGTGCAGTTTGTAAAGTTCTTTTGCATATATATGTACAAGTGTACTGCACGAAATTACGACCGCTTCGTTTTTGTCCTTTGATACAAATTCCCATGCGGCAAAGCTTGTATCGAACGGAGAGAGCAGGCGGTACATATCACCGAATTGAATTGTTGGACGCAGTTTTTTGAAAAGTGCAATGCTTTCTTTTGCCGTTTCGATTTCTTCGTCGTTTAATTTGTTAAGGTCAAGTTCAAATCCAAACTGACCCATCATGGCAACATCACAGCGTGTTTTCATAGGTGTTGTCCTTGCCAGCTGATGATTGGGAACGGCAGAAACATGAGCACCCATTGTTATTGACGGATAAACCACGCTTGTACCGTATTGTATAAAGCATCTTTCCACAGCGTCCGAATTGTCGCTTGTCCATATCTGCGGCATATAATAAAGCATTCCCGGATCAAATCTTCCGCCTCCGCCGCTGCACCCCTCAAAAAGAATATTTTCAAAACGCGACGTAATTGTTTCAAGCACACGATACAGCCCCAGCATATACCTGTGCGCCGTTTCTCTTTGGCGTTCGGGCGGTAACTTTGCCGAACCAATTTCAGACATATTTCTGTTCATATCCCATTTCACATAAGAAATCTTTGCCGATGAAAATATTTTGCTTAAAGCTTCCGTTATATAATCGCACACTTCGGGTCTTGAATAATCGAGAATAAGCTGATTTCGCCCTTTACTGCGTTCTCTTCCCTCAACGTGCAGACACCAGTCGGGATGCTTTTCATAAAGTTCGCTTACGGGAGAAATCATTTCCGGTTCAAACCACAAACCGAACTTCATTCCGAGAGCTTCTATTTTTTCAGACAATCCGTCTATTCCGCAAGGAAGTTTTTCTTTGTTCACGAACCAGTCACCGAGCGACGATGTATCATCGTTACGTTTACCGAACCACCCATCATCAAGCACGAACAGTTCAACGCCGATTTCTTTTGCTTTTTTTGCAATTTCAACAAGCTTATCTTCGTTAAAATCAAAATATGTGGCTTCCCAGTTGTTTATAAGAATCGGTCTTTCGGCATTTTTATATTTTCCGCGGCACAGGTTGTTTCTGTATAAATCATGATATATCCGCGACATACCGCCGATACCGTCCGGCGAATATACAAGCACTGTTTCGGGCGCGGTGAAGTTTTCGCCGGGTTTCAAAAGCCATCCGGTATTAAACGGATTAATCCCCATAAACATACGTGCCGTATTGTTGGACGAAACCTCTGCACCGGCAAGAAAATTGCCGCTGTACACAAAATTGGCACCGTATACTTCTCCCGAAGATTCCGTTGCATTTTTCGCAAGCAGTGCAATGAACGGATTTTCGCTGTGACTTGAGGCTCCGCGGTTACTGCAAATTGACTGTGAGCCGTGCATAAGCGGTGTTCTCTCTATCATGCGTTCTTTTGCCCATGCACCGTGCAAATGAAGAATGTCGTAATCCATATCCGGAAAATCCACAACCGCACTCATAATACGCGAGAGCTTTATATCTTCTTTTCCGTCATTTACAATTTCCGCACTTCTTGTTATTGCGTCAATTTTGCTGAATACTGTATAATTCAAATAAACCGTAATACCTTTTTGTTTGTCCGTTAAAGTTATTTTCAGCGTTTCAGCTTCGTCATCGCAGTTTGCATATGTTGACGGAAGTCCGTTAAGACCCGGTTTTCCTTTTATAATTTCATATCCGGCATATTCAAAATCCGTAACCGTTGAACCGTCTTCATACATTGCATGGAAAGCCGGAAAGCGGTAATCCGTGTTGTGTGTCGGAAATTCCAACGCAAGATTGTTTGCCGAGAATGCCCCATCGGCAAGGTCGTTTACAGTAAATCCGGTTGCCCGATATTTTTCCGCCATAGTTGCCGTGGGAACGTAATCTGCTTTCTTTCCCCAGTGAATATGCAGAAGTTTACCGTATTTCACTCCAAATATATAACTTGTATTTGGGGTTTCAAGATAAAAAATATTTGTTTCATTGTCAAATCTTATTGCCATGTTTTTTATATCCTTTCTGTTGGCAGACGGTCATTAAAAATCATATTTGTCAACCGTCTTCAAACCTTTATTTTACGTATTTCAAAAACCAGTAAATTCTCGGTGAGGTAGCATAAGTTTGTTATGTGTCAATATACTTTCGTTTCGCATTGCATATCTCATCTATGAATATTTTGTCAAGTTCCGAGAATTTATAGTCTTTTTTAAAAATAAGAACATCTTTGTAAATTTTTGTACTGAACGAACATTTTCGCTGTATAAGTCCGTATTTTTTCAATACATCTCCTGGAATCGGCGATACCCACATGAACGTATTTTCAAGTTTTTCGAGCAAATCGAACTGACTTCCGCGTTCAAAAACAAAAATTCGTTTATCAATATCCTCGTCAAGTTCCGCCTTTTTCACGTTTGTTATTGGCAGTGACGGAACATACGGGTCACCGTGGGCAATCTCAATCAGATTTTTTAAATCGTCCTGTGTGATATTTTCTTTTTTCGCCTGCGGAGATTTTTCTGACATTGCCAGCATATACGAAAACTCGGTTATAAGCGTATAGTCAAGCCCTTTTTCGTCAAGCATCTGTTTATATTGCGTGTCAAAAACATTTTGATACCGCACAATACCAAGTTTGTAATCCGCCTTTAAGATATTGTTTATTGCACGCATTGAATTTGTTTCTTTATAGAATATTTCCGCTTTTTGCTCCGGTGCAATATGCTTTGCAAATTCGGCAAACGCATAAGAAATATAACTTGACCGAGGAACCGAAACCGAGAATTTCTGTTTCTGCATTTTCCCCGGTGTGAAAATATTTTCAATTTCGTCAATTTCATTCAAAACCTTTTTTATGTATTGCAGAAATTCTTCTCCGCGCGCCGTCGGAATCATTCCGCGCGGTGTGCGCTCAAAAATTGTAATTCCGAGCTGTTTTTCAAGTTCTTTCACGGCACGGCTCAAATTCGGCTGTCCCATATAAAGATTTTCCGCGGCACGGCTTATCGAACGTGTTTTATAAATTTCAAACGCATATTTCAAATGCGTAAGATTTAACATATGTCAACATCCTTTCAGAGTAAAATATTTCACGAAACCACCGCAATTCACATTGCCGT
Source organism: uncultured Oscillospiraceae bacterium (assembly GCA_964418245.1). Classification (GTDB taxonomy): domain Bacteria; phylum Bacillota; class Clostridia; order RUG12999; family RUG12999; genus CAKVOK01. Next base: position 1,060 of record CAYQKW010000048.1, on the reverse strand, counting down.
ACGTCTACACCGCAACCGTATACATTACCGATATTCCGAGAATGATGTCGGTATCAATCGGCATAATCTCTGTATAAGATTCGGTTTCGCCATCGTAAATACGCAATTTCATATTTTGCTCGTTGAGTGCCTCGATGCTTGCCATGCAACTTTTGCCGTCTTTTTTCACCACAAGTATTTTGCCCACAGTCGGTTCGGCTTGCATCCCGAACAATACGTAAGAACCGTTTTGTATACCCGACTCTTCAAAATCATCCGTACTTATTTTAAGCACAAAACCCTTTTGATTTTCAAAGGTTTCAAGAACGGGTAATACTGCGTTCGGTGCTACATTCGGATCCGCAAACGATTTAATATCCTCATAATAAGGAATTCTTCCGTCTTCGTAATTACCGCCCGACGCTCTGAGAACTCTCGGATTGTCGTAACTTATGTTATCAACAGAAGTTTGCAACGCGTTCGCAATTCTTGCAATTGTGTCTTTTTTTGGCATGCTTCTTGCATTTTCGTAGTTTGATATAGTCGATTTTTTAACACCGATTAGGTCTGCCAGTTCTTTGGCAGACATCCCTTTTTTTGTTCGCAAAGCACGTATGTTTCTGCCAATCAAGACCGCTTTGTTGGTTAAATCCACATCCTCACCCATCCAAATATTTGGTTTGTAATATACCATAATGACCCCTCCTTATTTTATCTGTTTTAACTGATTGAAAACTGTTTTTTATGTACCGATTGCAGGCTTCATCAAGTTGGAAACGGATTTTTTGTTTTTCATTTCAATATAACATAATCTAATTATATCACAAAGACTTTGAATAAGCAATAGAAAAAATAAATAAAATCATTTTTGTTTTATAGGATTACAACAGATATGTTACAAAATGCTGAAGTCGAAAAATTTTATCATATAAAGAAATTTTTTAAAATGTGTAACACATCATTGACAAACCTACAGCAAATTGACGAAAACATATTCTATGCTCTTGACTTTTTGGAAAGAATGTTATATAATATAATATGTAAACTGAATTTAAAATAGAAAATTTGCCTTGCGGCAACA
>CAYQKW010000047.1:0-11878 GCA_964418245.1 uncultured Oscillospiraceae bacterium | reverse complement strand
TTCTTGCCGAAAGGCAATTCATTGATTTCAAGCTTCGCTTGAAATCATTATACCATAAAAGCAACACCGCAAAGCGGTTTGCATTCATAAAAACGGTAACAATAAATCCACCTTGTATCCTTGCGTCCGCAGACGCTTATTTTATCTATAGATTTATTATACCACACCCCCGGAAAAGATTCAATGTTAAATATTTGCCAAACAAAAACAAATGCATATTTTGCCTGTAAGTATCAAACGGGGCGGTTTGCATGAAATTTGTTTCTGTATTCTTTTGGCGATATTCCGACTCTTTTTTTGAATATATTTGAAAAATAATGTTCATCGGCAAAAGAAAGCTTAAACGCAATTTCTTTTATGGGGAGATTTGTGCCGACAAGAAATGTTTGTGCAGTTTCGATTTTTGCGTTCAAAATATATTTATACGGAGTTGTTGCAAATGCTTTTTGAAATATACGTATTGTTTGCGAGCGGCTTCTGTAAATAACTTTCGCAAGAGTTTCGATTGTCAGCGGCTCGCATATATGTGTGTCTATGTAATCACGTATGATTTCGCTTTCGGTTTTCGGTTTTATCTTCTGTAGCTTAATTAAAATTTTATGAAAAACAAGAGAACATTCACTCATAATTTCCTCTGCCGTTAAGCTTCTGTTTTTTGCGGTTTCGATAAATTCCGCAAAATATTCATAAACATCGGTATTTTCAAAAAGCGTTTCTCCCGCCGAATTATATATGTTCATAAGTTTATCCGCAAGAACTCCGGATATGTTGAACCATATCTTTGTCCACGGGTCTTGTTTGTCGCTGTAATACAAATGGTCGGCATCTTTCATAAGAATGTAAACATCGCCTTTTTTTGGGTAATATGTTTTGCCTTTGGTTTTCACCGTGCCTGTACCGGATATGATATATTCCACACAATATATATTCGATTTTTTTCGTGATATAAGATATTCTCCGTCGCAATACGATATGCCGCATAATCGGCAGTAAAACGGCATACTCGGTGAAGATGCCGAAATAAGTGTAATATCCTCTGTTCCGGGGGTTACGTGTGCAAAGTCGTTTTGTTCAATCATGCTCATAATCCTCACTTTTTAATCAATAAAATCTATTCCATTTATTATATTATAGCATTATAATTAATAAATGTAAAGAGAAAATTTGCACAGGAGGCATACAAAATGAAAAATATACCGAGAGCGGAACACCCAAATCCGCAGTTTGAAAGAAAAACTTGGGAAAATCTTAACGGCGAATGGGAATTTGAAATTGATAAAAGCATAAGCGGTGCGGAAAGAAAAATTTATAATGACGAGCATTTCAGTCAAAAAATTATTGTACCGTTCTGTCCGGAAAGCAAACTTTCCGGCATATGCGATACGGATTTTTTAAATTCGGTTTGGTATAAACGCAGCATAGAAATCAAAGATAAATCAAAAAGAATTATTCTTCATTTCGGTGCGGTTGATTATTTAACCACAGTATATTTGAACGGCGAAGCAATAGGTACACATTCCGGCGGATATACTTCGTTTTCGTTTGATATTACCGATAAGGCAAAAATCGGCGAAAATATACTTGTTGTCAATGCCGTTGACGATGTTCGGGGAAAACGTCAGCCAACAGGAAAACAGGCACATTTATATTATTCAAGCGGTTGTGACTATACAAGAACAACGGGAATATGGCAGACCGTTTGGCTTGAATATGTGCCGTATACATATATAAAATCGGTAAAATATTATCCCGATATTGAAAATTCATCGGTGTTTATAAAAGCCGCAACCGAAGGCAAAGGCGTTCTTGAAGCGGAAGCATTTTATAACGGAAAATCCGTTGGTAAAGCAAAGGCGGTATCGAACGGCGGAAGCATTGATGTTAAAATCGATTTGTCGGAACTGCATCTTTGGGAAGTCGGAAACGGCAGACTTTATGATTTGAAACTTACTTACGGCGAAGATGAAGTAAGCAGTTATTTCGGAATGAGAAGCATACGTATCGACGGCATGAAAATTCTGATAAACGAAAAGCCCGTATTCCAAAGACTTGTGCTTGACCAGGGATATTACAAATACGGAATATACACAGCACCCACAGAAGAAGATTTGATAAAAGATATTAAACTTTCGCTCGATATGGGATTTAACGGAGCAAGACTTCACGAAAAAGTATTTGAACCGAGATTTTTATACCATTGCGACAAACTCGGATATATTGTTTGGGGCGAATATGCAAACTGGGGCATAGACCATTCCGATGCACACAACACAGCTACGTATTTGAGAGAATGGCAGGATGCAGTACAGCGTGATTTCAATCACCCGGCAATTGTCGGCTGGTGTCCGTTCAACGAAACATGGGATATTGACGGCAGAAAACAGTTGGATGAGCTTTTGGAAATTGTGTATAAGACAACAAAAATCATGGACGAAACACGTCCGTGCATAGATACAAGCGGATGGTATCATGTAATTACCGATATTTTTGACTTGCATGATTACGAACAAAACGTAGAAACATTCAGAGAACATTATGCGGAACTTCCGAACAAAACGTATGACTTTCAGGGACACCGTCAAACTTACAACGGCGAACCTACGTTTGTAAGCGAATACGGCGGAATTTATTGGAACGATAACGAACCGAGCGGCGGATGGGGATATGGCAATGCCCCGAAAACACGTGAGGAGTTTATCGAAAGATATAAAGGACTTACGGATACGCTTCTCGATAATGAATATATGTTCGGATTTTGCTATACGCAGCTGTATGATATAGAACAGGAACAAAACGGACTTTATACATACGACCGTATACCGAAATTCGACCCGGAAATCATCAAAAAAATCAATGCACGCACGGCGGCAATCGAAAAATAACTTCTAAAATAAATTTTTGCGTAATATATTTATCGTGAAAGGGTGATTGGCTCTATGATATTTATATTGCGCAAAAAAACTTTTATTGCGGCTGTTTGTTTTGCGGTATGCATAATAACGGCGATTTTGATATATCCGGTTTTTGCCGGAGAAATATCTTTGCCGGTGATTATGTATCATCATATATCGGAAAAACCCGAACTTTTGGGGACATATGTCGTTTCCCCTCAGGAGTTTGAAAACGATATAAAATATTTGTGTGAAAACGGGTATAAATCAATAAGTGCCGCACAGCTTGCGGATTATGTGAAGAAAGGCACCGCATTGCCCGAAAAACCTGTTATGATAACGTTTGATGACGGGTTTGAAAGCTTTTATACTTATGCCGTACCGATACTTAAAAAATATAATTTTTGTGCCGTGATGGCGGTGGTGGGTTCATATGCGGATAAATTCACCGAAGCAAACGACCATAACGTTGATTATTCGTATTTAACATGGGAGGAAATAGAAGAACTCGGCAATTGCGGATTTGTGGAAATCGCAAATCATACGTATAATCTGCATACAACAGCATTGGGCAGAAACGGATGCAGTGCCGTGTGCGGCGAGGATTACGAGTGCTATAAAAACAATATGAAAAAAGATATTTTGAAATTCCAAAAGGATATTGAAAATCATCTCGGCAGAAAAACAAGGATTTTTGCATATCCGTTCGGATTTTGTGGCGAACAGTCCGATAGAGTTTTGAAAGAATTTGATTTCGATATTGCATTTACGTGTTCGGAAAAGGTGAATATAATTTCGGATGATTTTAATCTGCGGTGTATAGGCAGATTCAACCGACCGCACGGCATTCCGACACAAAATTTTTTTGAACGGATTAAGCCGACGTAATTTGAAAATCAAAACCGAAATATTGCCGCGGTACCTTGCTTCACTAAAAATGGCGGATATTATCCGCCGTCAAATACAACACAAACTCACGGCAACGGTACAATCCCGAAATCACCGGTTGCACAAATTTCCGTAAAACCGTATTGGCAGAGCAGAACCCCACCCATACGGTTCTATATGCCAACACAAGTTTGTACGGTTTTTTCGGGCGGACAGGGGCGTCCGTCCATACTTGATTATGTCGTAAATATACAGCAAGTCTGCAAGAAACTTACATTTTCTTACAGACTTGTTTTGAGGGGGTTTTCTATTGAATAAGTGATAAAACTACGTTTTTAAGTTCTTCTTCCGAAGAGTTTGCAAGCGATACTGTATATGCTGTGTTATCCTTTATAAAATACACATTATATATATCATGTTCTTTTGTTATAACCGCTTCCGTTTCTGCGAATGTACTTTTTTCATATCCGTCAAACTCAATAAATTCTTTGATTTCGTTCAAATTTTTTGTGAGTGTTACATACAGAAATTCATCGTTTTTCTCGAACGAGAATGTATATCCGTTCGGAATAATATTCCCGTCGAAATCCTTATACATCTCGAAATATTCCGGTGATACTTCCGTAAAATCCGTGATTTCACTTCTTATATCACAGCCGATATATTCGCAATATTCTTCATACGAAACAGCAGTTTGCGTTTCTTCCGTTTCGGCAGACAGAGCATTTTGTATACTTTCATCCTCAGTCTTTTCCGCCATTTCCTCACTTATACCTCCGCCGCCAGCAACAGAGTTTGCCGGTGCCGCATATGCACTTACACGCGCCGACGTGCTTCGCATCGCCGCATTGTTTATGTTCATCATAACCTGTATCGGTGCGGCAGACGGCGTTGTTTCGCTTTTATTTTGTTTCTCATCGGATTTTTTTTCTTCCACTGCCGCCGTATCGCTGTTCAGTACGACAGACTCCGAAACTTGCTTTTCATCAACTTCTTTTTTTGTTTCGGCTTTATTTATGACTTGTTCCGTTTCATCTGTATCGGCAATGACATTTTTGGCTGTTTCTTTCTGTATTTCCGGCTCCTCCGGCACATATGTATCTTTTGTAACGGATTTTTCGGCAATTTGTATTTTTGGGGACGGCTGTACGGACTCGGGCATATTAAACAGCATAGTACACGTTATTACGGCACAAGCCGCAGCCGCCGCAATACCGTAAAATATTCCGTAATGCCGTTCGGGTTTCTTTTCATAAAGTTCTTTTGAAATTCGTGCAAATGCGTCTTTCGTGTCAATGCTTTCATTAGCTGATTTGTATATTTCTTTAATCAATGCCATACTCTCCTTTCAGCTTTGTTTTAAGCATATCTCTTGCGCGGCTGAGCCTTGATTTTATCGTAGACTCTTTTTCACAAAGTATTTCCGCAATTTCGGAAATTTTGTAATCTTCGTAATAAAATAAATGTATTGCCGTTCTGTATTTTGGAGGGAGTGAAAGCACCGCAAAATATACATCGCCTTTTTCCGGACTTTCAAACTGTATTTCTTCTTCAAGCGGCACGGTCTTTTTAAACCATGCACTTGCAAAAAGATTTTTACTGCAATTTATTGTTACCCGTATGAGCCATGCTTTAATGTGTTCTTCACTTTCAAAAACAATATCTTTTCTGAAACACCTCAAAAACACCTCTTGCGTGACGTCCTCCGCGTTTGCCTTATGTTTTGTTGTTGCAAGCGCAAGTTTATATACAGTATTAAAATATTTATTTACAATTTCATCTTTGAGTTCGAGTGAATGCAATGTTCCGACACTCAATCCTCTCCCCTCCCCTGCCGTATGATATTAATAAGTATATCATAAATCGGCAAAAAATACAATACTTTTTTTAATTATTGTTATTTACGGAACATATCCCCGAATCCCAACGCTTCAATCAAACGCTGTAAATAATATATTACATTTTCTTTTGATACCTGCTGCTCGTCGGCTGTATCCAATACAACAATTTTGTCTGCCGGAACCTGTGCCGGTATGCTCATCGTCATTATATCGGAATATACAAGCATTTGAGAATCTTTTTTCACATCACTTGCCGCAAGTTTTTTGCCCGTTGCGAAAGATACTATTTCCGTTGTATCGGTAATTCTGATTATATATTCGTTATCCGCACTTGTAATATCCGAACCGTTTATTTCTGCCGCTTCCACATATATAGGCGTTTTTTCGGCTGTTTTCTCAATCACAACATAACCGTAACTCTGCGGCGGAATACTTCTTGTCTGTGCCGTATCCGCAATAATTTCAAACTCTGTTCCCGCTTTGGCGGTTAATATATCGAATTTTTCCGCATTGCTGTTTACAAACACAGTTTTCGCATCTGTGTTAATCGCAAAATCTCTTTTTCCGTCATTTAATATCATCTGTTCGTCTTCAAAAGATTTGAATGTTCCCGTTTTCACAGTTTTTCCGTATGTTGAAACCGTTTGCTCCGTTTCGACATATACGTCTTCGGCGTTAAGAACTACTATTTTGTCTGCCGGAACCTGCGCCGGTATGCTCATAGTCATTATATCGGAATATACAAGTATTTGAGAATCTTTTTTCACATCACTTGGCGTAAGTTTGCTACCCGTTGCGAACGATACTATTTCAGTTGTGTCGGTAATTCTGATTATGTATTCGTTATCCGCACTTGTAATATCCGAACCGTTTATTTCTGCCGCTTCCACATATATAGGCGTTTTTTCGGCTGTTTTCTCAATCACAACATAACCGTAACTCTGCGGCGGAATACTTCTTGTCTGTGCCGTATCCGCAATAATTTCAAACTCTGTTCCCGCTTTGGCGGTTAATATATCGAATTTTTCCGCATTGCTGTTTACAAACACAGTTTTCGCATCTGTGTTAATCGCAAAATCTCTTTTTCCGTCATTTAATATCATCATGCCGTCTTCAAAAGATTTGAACGTTCCCTCTTTAACTGTTTTTGCATATGTTTGAGTCATCTCAATATTTTGGATTTCCACACCCCGCACCGCTCCTGCGGCAAATACGTTTGACGTCGTTAATGCAATCGCCGTCATTATTGCTGTCATTTTTTTCATTTTAATCTCTCCTTTTCTTTCGGACTTTTTTGTCCTTACACCATTAATACCGTGCAAACCTTAAAAAGGTTGCAAAAAAATTTAAAAAAATTTTTAAAATATCAAGCAGTGCAATATTATCTCTGCAATGATAAAACAGCGATAATGCAAAAAATCAATAAAAATTGTTTTTTTCGGCAAAAAAAACACCTCGGTACACTATAAATTTGTAGGTTTGTTTATTGACAAATCAGTATATTTGATATATAATGTAATTAATGAACATATTCTGCGGTATGAATCCGTAATATTTAACTGCATGGATTTCATGCAGAAATGAAATTGATTGCACAAACCGTAGAGTCGAATATTAGTGGGTAGCTGTCAGCGATTAGCGATTAGAAATTGCGGATAGATGAATAACCACAGAATCGTAGGGGCGGACGACCCTGTCCGCCCGAACAATAATTGGCGATAAATTTGCTTTGCATGCTAAATTGCCCTGTGGTCAGATACCCTGTATGGGCGAATATTAGTGGGTAGTTGTCAGCGATTAGAAATTGCGGATAAATGAATAACCACAGAATCGTAGGGGCGGACGACCCTGTCCGCCCGAACAATTTTCCAATTGACTCAACACTCCAAACTCCACTCTGTAAGTTCCACACTAATCCCTTGTCCGCCCACAGGCAAGGCAGATTAAAATCCGAATAACGGAATGTGGGCAGAAAGGTTGCGGAAATTCTTATGGATAATTTTAATTTTTTTGCGCTTGCATCAAGAATGAAATATATATACCGCTGGGGGCTTATGCGTAACACAGACCGTGAAAGTCTGAGCCGGCACAGCCTTGAGGTGGCGATGACGGCGCACGCTTTGGGGGTTATTAACAACCACATTTTCGGCGGTGATGTTGATGCACAGAGACTTGCGGTACTCGGAATGTATCATGATATGAGCGAGATAATAACCGGCGATATGCCGACACCTATAAAATATATGAACAAAGATATTTCAGCGGCATATAAAAGCATTGAAAAATCGGCAAAATTAAGTCTGGAAGAAAAGCTTCCGGACGAGCTTAAACCTACTTATCATGATATATTTTTTGATGAGAAATACGAGAAATTCATAAAAGCTGCGGATAAAATTTCCGCATACATAAAATGTACGGAGGAGGAAAATGCCGGAAACCGAGATTTTATAAAGGCAAAGGTTGCCGCAAAACAAGCGATTGAGAACCTCGGTTTGCCTGAAGCGGATTATTTTATGGAACATTTCATTCCGGCATTTGAACTTACGCTTGATGAAATCTGAATTTATGCTTGAAGCCGTTTGTGAAGCGAAAAAGTCACTTGCTTCCGGGGACGTGCCTGTCGGTGCCGTTATAGTCAAAGACAACAATATAATTGCCGTTGGGCATAACACAAGGGAAGCAGAGCTTTCGGCGGTTGCCCATGCCGAAATACGTGCAATCGAGCAAGCCTGCAAAACACTTGAAACAAGACGGCTTTCGGGATGTGAAATGTATGTCACGTTAGAACCGTGTCCAATGTGTGCCGGAGCGATTTTAATGTCCGGCATAGACTATGTGTATTTCGGTGCATACGAAGAAAAATTCGGAGCTGTGGGTTCTCGGTTTAATCTGTTCTACGATTTTAACATATGCAAAAAGGTGAATTTCAGAGGCGGCATCATGGAAGAAGAATGTGTTTCTCTTATGATAGATTTTTTTAAGGAGCTAAGATGAAAGTTATACTTGCGGCAATCAATTCATAATATATCCATACTTCTCTTTCGGTGCGTGAAATCGGTGCATATCTCACCCGTAACAATTTCGCTTGCGAGCTGAAAGAATATTCGATAAACGATGAAATATTCAGAGTTGCGGCGGATATTTTAAAATCAAAACCGAATATTGTGGGAATATCGTGCTATATTTGGAATGCCGAAAAATGTATACAATTGGCGGATATTTTAAAAAAAGCCGACAGCGGTATAAAAATCGTTATGGGTGGTCCGCAGGCGGCATATAATGCCGAAAAATATATGTCGGAATATCCGTTTATCGATGTTATCGTCAAAGGCGAAGGAGAAACGGCATTTCAACGTATCTTAACCGATGATATATCGGGGATAATCTCGGCAGAACCTCTTTCTCCCGATGAAAAACCGTTTCCGTATACCGACGAGGATTTAAAAGATACAAACAAGATTTTTTATTACGAAACGTCAAAAGGCTGTCCGTATTCGTGCAGCTATTGTCTTTCATCGGCAGAAAAGGGAATACGCTATAAAAGCGTTGACTTAACGGTGAGTGAGCTTAAAAAGTTTTCTGACAGCGGTGTCAGAATCGTGAAACTTGTTGACAGAACTTTTAACAGCGATTTACGACGCAGCTGCGAAATACTGAAATCAATTCTTGAGTTTAACACAAAAACACAGTTCCATTTTGAAATCGCCGCAGATAGGGTAAGCGATGAATTTATAGATATATTAAGCAAATTTGACGAGGGAATTATTCGTATCGAAGCGGGACTGCAAAGTGTTAACGAAAAAACTCTCAAGGCGGTTCACAGGAACTGCAATCTTGAAAAGCTTGCGGAAAATACAAAGAAAATCCTTAACAATACAAAAGCAATCTATCATCTTGATTTAATTGCCGGACTGCCGTATGAAGATATTGAATCTTTCAAAAAATCGTTTAATTTTGCGTTTAATCTTCATCCGCACGAGTTGCAGCTCGGATTTTTAAAAGTTCTGCCCGGTACGCTCATCGCAGAAGAAGCGGAACTTCACGATATAAAATACGGCATACTTCCGCCGTATGAAATAATATCGAATAAATATATGTCGTTCAGCGATTTAATGCGGCTGAAAAAGATTGAATCTGTGCTGGATACGTTTCATAACAGCGGACTTTTGCGGTTAAGCGAAACAAAACTCATAAGTTTTTTTGAAAGCCCGTTTGACTTTTTTGATAAGCTTGCCGAATTTGCGGACAGCAAAAATATGCTTATAAATCCGCAACACAGAACAGTTATGTTCGATATGCTGCACGAATTTGCGGAAAAATTCGGATTGTGTGCCGAAGAAGAGCTTGCGGCAGATTTTCTTGTTGCGTGCAAAGGTGCGCCGGTTCCCGAATGGTTCGGAAAATCCGAGTCTCTCAGCAAAGAAAGCATATACGAAATATTAACAAACGATGAAAAGCTTTGCGATTTATCGGAGCTTAAAAAAATAAAAACGAGAGAGCGGCATAAATACGCACGGTTTGTGCGGTTTAAGTCCAAAATATTCCTTCATTCATATCCGGACCGCAAGGTTGAAGATATAACGGAAGCAATCACAAAATAATAATTGTTAAATAACGGGCAATGCCCTTTAATATATTCAAATTTGGAAAGGCGGAAAACAAATGAAACATGAACACATTGTAGTACTTGATTTCGGCGGACAGTATAATCTTCTTATCGCAAGAAGAGTAAGAGACCTCGGCGTATATTGTGAGGTCCTCCCCTATACAACTCCGGTTGAAGAGATTAAGAAAAGAGAGCCTGCCGGAATAATATTCACCGGCGGTCCGAGCGTTGTAACAGACCCGGATGCACCGATATGCGGTAAAGAAATATTTGAAACAGGCATACCTATTCTCGGAATTTGCTATGGCAGCCAGCTTACATCGCATATTCTCGGCGGTAAAGTTGAAAAAGCCGAAACAAGAGAATACGGAAAAACCGAACTTAACGTAATCAGCGACAGTTTGCTGTTCAAAGATGTAGAAAAAATAAGTCAATGCTGGATGAGCCATACGTATTATGCATCTGAAATACCCGAAAATTTCGTTGTTTCAGCATCTTCTCCGTCATGCCGCACGGCAGCATACGAATGTGCCGAAAAACAGATATATTGTGTGCAGTTCCATCCCGAGGTTCAGCATACAACCGAAGGTAACAAAATGCTTTCAAACTTTATATATGAAATATGTAAATGTAAAGGCGATTGGCAGATGTCGTCTTATACGCAGGAAACAATCGAAGCACTGCGTGAAAAAATCGGCGATAAAAAGGTGCTTTGTGCAATGAGCGGCGGTGTGGACAGCTCCGTTGCCGCACTTTTGGTACATAAAGCTGTAGGAAAAAATCTTACGTGTATATTCGTTGACCACGGTTTACTCCGTAAAAATGAGGGCGACGACGTTGAACGAGTGTTCAAAGACGAGTTCGATATAAACCTTATAAGAGTTAATGCACAGGAGAGATTTTTAACAAAACTTGCCGGTGTCAGCGAACCCGAAGCAAAACGAAAAATCATCGGCGAGGAATTTATACGAGTGTTCGAGGAAGAAGCCAAGAAAATCGGTGCGGTGGATTTCCTTGTTCAGGGAACAATATATCCCGATGTTGTAGAAAGCGGCACAGGACAATCCGCAACAATCAAAAGTCACCATAACGTTGGCGGTCTGCCCGATTATGTTGATTTCAAAGAAATTGTGGAACCGCTCCGCAATCTTTTCAAGGACGAGGTAAGACGTGTGGGTCTGGAACTCGGAATCCCCGATTATATGGTGTTCCGTCAGCCGTTCCCCGGTCCCGGACTTGCAATAAGAATAATCGGAGATATAACCGAGGATAAAATTAAAATTTTGCAGGATGCAGACGCAATTTATCGCGAGGAAATCGCTAAAGCGGGACTGGACAGAAGCGTGCATCAGTATTTCGCCGTGCTCACAAACATGAGAAGCGTCGGCGTTATGGGCGACGAAAGAACTTACGACTATACGCTCGCTCTCCGTGCCGTTGAAACAAACGATTTTATGACTGCCGATTGGGCAAAATTGCCGTATGAATTGCTCGAAACCGTTTCGGTGAGAATAATCAACGAAGTCGGTCATATCAACCGTATTGTGTATGATATAACATCAAAACCACCTGCTACAATCGAGTGGGAATAACGAAGCAAAACCTCAAAAACCGCATAATAACGTGGTTTTTGAGGTTTAATTTTTGTCTGT
>CAYQKW010000046.1:0-13305 GCA_964418245.1 uncultured Oscillospiraceae bacterium | reverse complement strand
CGGAGTTTGATGAAAATCCTTTGATTTTACGTTCAAATGCCATAATGCCGGTTTTAAGATTTTCTGTAATAAAAGACGGGAAGAGCTTTTCAAAATCACATTTCACCGTTCCGGGTTTATACGACGGTTCAAGCGGCTTTGTATTTTTGCCGAAAACAAAACTTCCCACACTTTGTGACGGTGCAAAATAATTTTTGCCGCCGCAGACAAAAGCTTTTTGTTCAAGTTCACGCTGAAAATACATTCCTCCCAAAATACCGCCGAAATCACCCGGGTGGACGTCAACAACAAGTGCACTGTTTGCGTTTTTCATATTTCTGTCGTGAAAACTCATGCCGTTTGTAACAACTGTATTTTCTTCGGAAGCGGCGGCAACCACACTTCCGCCGGGACACATACAAAAACTGTAGCAGCAACGGTTGCCGTTTTTATTCCAAAGCTGATAAGATGCCGGCGGAAGCTTTGGATTTTCCGCAAACTCGCCGTACATGCTTTTGTTTATTTCTTTTTGCAAATGTTCGGCACGAACGCCGACAGAAAATGACTTTGCCTGCATTACCACGCCGTTTTTCAACAGCATTTCAAATGTATCTCTCGCACTGTGACCAACAGCAAGCACAAGCACACCGCAAGGATACTCGGTTTTGTTTACGATTATGCTTTTTATATTTTTATCGAATTTTATATCCGTCAGCGTATGACCGAATAAAACTTCGCCGCCGAAACGGATTATCTCATTACGCATATTTTTTACGACAGTACGCAGAATATCCGTACCGATATGCGGTTTCGCCTCGTAAAGAATATTTTCGGGAGCACCGTTTTCCGCAAATATATTAAGCACGGTATCACAGCGAGGGTCGTTTATGCGTGTTGTAAGTTTTCCGTCCGAAAAGGTTCCGGCACCGCCCTCGCCGAACTGCACGTTAGAGTTTTCGTTAAGAGTTCCGCCGCTCCAGAATTTCTCAACACTTTCAACTCTGGAATCAACGTCTTCGCCACGCTCAAAAACAATCGGTGCAAACCCGTGTTTCGCAAGCGTATAAGCACAGAACAACCCTCCGGGACCCGTGCCGATAACAACGGGTCGATGTTCAAGTTTCACATTTCCCGGAGAAAGTTTCGGCTGCACCTTTGGTTCAATATATAAAATATCTTTGTTTTTAAGCTTGCCGACAAGACCTTTTTCGTTTTTTGCCGTCACAGATACGCTGTATACAAAACATATATCGCTTTTTCTGCGCGCATCAACCGATTGCTTTATGATTTTTAAATCCGAAAAATCCGATGTTTTTAAAAGCCCGGCAACTTTTTCTTCAATTGCCGTATCCGAATTTATCGGGATTTTTATGTTGTTGATTTTAATCATGATAATCCGCCCATATTCATTAAAAATTATTTTTTACATTGTAATTACAGTATACCATATTTTAATCAATTTTGCAACACATAATTTTTAATAAATCGATGTTTTAGCGATAGAACACATATTTGCCGAATATCGGTCGGAAACGTAAATTCGGATAAGCCGGAAAATATTTTCGTAAACGAAAAAAGTCTACGTTTTTGTACGGAAACGGCAGATGGAAATTGTTCAACCCACAATCACTGTTCTTGGAAAAACGAGGATTTTATAAGTTCATAATCCGAAAATGGGAGTGAGTAAAGTTTTCGCACTACCCAAAATACAGGTGTTTTAATGTTGGTTGGAATATTTTTTCGGAGAAACACCGACGTGTTTTTTGAAACTTTTGCTGAAATGCGAATTGTCGCAAAATCCCAAGATTTCTGCAATTTCTTCTGTTGTGTGAACATTTTGACTTAAGAGTTCTTTTGCTTTTTGCATTTTAAGCTCGCTTCTGTATTCCGAAACGGTTTTCCCACAGTTCTTTTTAAAAGTACGCTGAAGTGTGGAAATACTTACTCCGCACTTTGCGGCAAACTCCGATTCGTTCAATTTAAAATCGGTATCGTTGTCGATAATCTGTTTGATTTGCTTAAAAACCGCATTTTTCGGTTCGGACGTGCAAATCTCGTCCATAATTTGATACAGCTTGGATTTAACCATGCATTTTCGTTGCAGAAGCATATCGTAATCAAAAATTTCTATAAAGTTTTTCTGCAAATCAGCTCTGTTTTTAAAAACCGTGATTTCACCTTCGGAAATATCGGAAAAATTCTTTTCTCCGTTGTGGTTTTCGCACTGAAAATTAATAAGTATATCTCTTGTGTTACATTCGCAAAATTCAGCTTTGTATTCGGAATGCTTTTTTAAAACAACAACATCTCCGGGGAGTGCCGTAATATCTTTTTCTTTTGTTTTATATTTTATCTTCCCGGAAACCACAAAACAAATTCCGCAGTAAGGCCGGGCATTTATGTCATATCGGAAAAAACTTCCTTTTTTCCACATTTGATTCAAAACGTTTATATCATAAAAATCAAGATTCGCCGCTTCGTTGTTAAACATAATTTCACCACCCGATTTAATTATACAAAAAAATATACGATTTGTCAACGTGTTGCCGTAAAAATACAAAAAATTGCCGTAATTATATATTGAAAATGCCGTAAAAACAATATATAATATTTGTAAAGATAAAATAGGAGGATAAAAATGAACATACATTTATATCAAACAAACGAAAATCATATAATGGCGGAAAAAAGACTTTTTTCCAACGCACAGAAAAATGATTGGATTTCTGAAGTTACGGTTGAAAAAACGTCGGTGAACGATTGTTTTTCGGGGTTCGGGACGGCAATAACAGGAAGTTCATGTTATCTGCTATCAACAATGACAAAAGAACAGCGGACGGATTTTTTGAACGATGTTTACGGAGAAAACGGACTTGGACTTTCGGTTGCGAGATTATCAATGGGTGCAAGTGATTATTCGCCTTTCGTTTATTCTTATTGCGATACGCCGAACGATACGGAATTAAATACGTTTTCGATAGATAGGGACAGGGAATTTATTGTTCCTATGATAAAAGAAGCTGTTTCGCATAACAAAAATCTTAAATTTCTTGCTTCGCCCTGGAGCCCTCCGGGCTGGATGAAATCAGGCGGACTTTTGAGTTGCGGTTATATGCGTGAACGGTATATTGATTGTTATGCCGATTATTTTGTGAAGTTCATAAAAGCATACGGCGATGTGGGAATAAAAATATCTTCCGTAACTCCGCAGAACGAGCCGGAAACCCATCAGCAGGGAAAATCGGTTGCATGTGTTTGGCCGCCCGACATGGAAGCGGAATTTATTTTAAAACTCGGCAAAAAACTTAAAGAAAACAAGCTTGATACTGAAATCTGGATGTATGACCATAATTTTAGCGGATGGCCGAGAGTTATTTGGACTTTAAAGGAATATCCCGAACTTTTAAATTACGTAGGCAGTGTTGCTTTTCATTATTACGACGGCGGTGTCGAGATGACGGATAACATAAAAAAAGCATTTCCGAATATGAAATGGGAATTTACGGAGGGTGGTCCTCGGCTTAATGATAATTACGACACGGATTGGACGAAATGGGCACACATTATGGCAAAATCGCTGACTCACGGCTGCGGAAGCTTTTTCGGCTGGAATCTTTTGCTTGACGAGGACGGCGGTCCGAACGTCGGTCCGTTTGCCTGCGGCGGACTGGCAACGTTAAATTCGCAGTCGAAAGAACTTACATACAGCGGACAGTATTACGCTTTTAAACATTTTTCAAAATTTATAAAAAGAGGAGCAAAAATTTATCCCGTAAAATTGAGTGAAAATTTATCGTGTGATGCAGCTTATAACTATCCTTCGCAGAGGCATATACCTATAGATGCCGTATGTGCTGATAATACAGACGGAAGCAGAGTTCTTGTTCTTGTAAATTCCAACGGAGGAAAGTTTCAAACACAATATTTTTATGGTGATAATATGTGGTATATCGAGCTTATGCCGAATTCGGTTTCAACAATTGTATTTGAAAAATAAAAGGTATCGGAGAACTAAAAATGGGATATTTGTATTTGACGGCTTCCGTTTTGTGCGGAAACATTAAAGGATTTTGCGGCAAAAAGACGAGTGATTTAACGAAAAAAACAGCCGATGCGGTGTTTTTTAATTTCATAAGAATGATATTTTGCGTATTTATCGGGTTTGGCTTAACGGTGTCGCAAAACGGCTTGAACGGGATTGTTGCAGATATAAAAACGATTTTAATAACTTTGCTTGCCGGAATAACAAACTCGCTGTTTGTTGTAAGCTGGCTGTTTGCGGTGAAATACGGTATGTATATGACGGTTGATGTATCACTTACAGTGGGAACGTTTGTGCCTATAATTTTATCGGCGATTATTTTTCGGGAAAAGGTATCGCCGAAGCAGATAATCGGATTGGCGGTTTTGCTGACTGCGGTTTATGTGATGTGCGGTTACGATAAGCAGCAAAAAGGGAAGAAGAGCATTAAAGCGTATTTAATTCTGTTTGTCTGCGGATTGGCAAACGGCTTGACGGATTTTTCGCAAAAATTGTATGTAACCACAGTACAAAACGTGAATATCGGCATATATAATTTGTATATTTACGTTTTTTCCGCCTGCGTTTTGGGAATATTAACGCTGTTCTTGAAATCGGAAAATAAAATGCATAGCGTGAAAAAAGGCGGAATGTATATTTTTATAATGGCGGTTTGCTTGTTCGGATGTTCATATTTTAAAACAAAAGCGGCTTTGTTTTTGCCGTCGGTTCGGCTGTATCCGCTTTCGCAAAGTTTCTCGATGATTATGTCTTTGTTTATGGCGAAGATATTTTTTAAAGAAAAAATCACGCCGAAATGTGTTTGCGGAATATGTCTTTCTTTTGCGGCATTGTTGCTTATAAATATGTGATAAATTAATTGTACAAACCTGTTTCGGCGGACGAACTTATTCAACATATAATGCGTAATTCGTAATTATTGCTTGCACGATGTTTAAGTGAAAATGAAATCAACGTACCAACCTGTTCAGGCAGATAATATACGCTCGAATAATGATTGTATAAATTTAATCAATATTATCAAACCTGTAGGGAACGACACACAGGTCGTTCCCTACAGTTCTACATTGCCACAGGGCTAACGGCTAATCACTGCCTACCAACTTCTGTGGCGCAATAACAGATTTTAATCTGTATGTTTTTCAAAATAAGCAACATCACGCTTAACGGCATCAAGGTCGGCATCAAGAATATATCCGTCAAAATTACCGTTGTGAAACAAGGTTACATATGTTTTTGTTCGTGTTTTAAGAGTGTCTGTAAGACAATGTTTTTTCAATTCGTATACGGCTGCGGCAAGACAAGACAAGAAACTGTCGGGTATTGTTTCGGTATCGAAAGAGAAAAACTCTTTTTCCGCTTCCGAAGGAGCATATATTTCAAGTAAATTACCGAGCTGTTCATATACGTCGTCTTTAATTTCTTCGTAATCATAATCAATAAAATCCATAAAAATTTCCTCCGGTGAAAAAAATATTTAAAATCCCTTGACAAACATTTACATTTATGATAAAATAGTAAGCAGGAACATATTGTATATCAGTATAGCATAAAATTTTCGGTATGTCAACGTTTTTCGGTAAAATTTTCAATTGATACAAAGTTGTAACAAAAACGTATCATTAATATATTGAAAAAAAGTTAAATATGGTGTATAATATATATAATGAATTACACAGGAGGGTTTTACATTATGAAAAAACTGAAAAAAACAGCGGCATTTTTACTTGCGGCGGCGATGCTTATAATCACGGGATGCAACGGCGTTAATATTGTTGATGCATCATACATTGCAAAGGTAAATGGGGAAGAAATCAAAACCGTTGAATTTATGTATTATCTTGCGGTTGCCAAAATGACAATTCAGCAGTCTGCGGATACATCTGTGAATGCGGATTTCTGGAATACAACGGAAATTGACGGCAAAAAAGCGATTGAAGTTGCAAAAGAAAAAGCACTTGAAGATGCGGTTAAAGCAACCATCATTGCGCAAAAAGCAATGGACGAAGGTTTTAGTGCGGATACGTCAGAGGCAACACAGCAGATTAACAATGCGGTATCGGGTGTCGGTGAATATGCCGAAGCAAACGGATTTACCGAAGAAGGTATTAAAATGGCGTATAAAAAAGCATATCTGCGCACAAAACTTTTTGATAAATATGAAGAAGACGGAAAAATAAGCGTTTCGGCAGATGAAATGAAAGAATATTACGAGAAGAATTTCCGCACGGTTAAGCATATACTGATAATGACAACAGACCCGGATTCGGGTGCGGCAAAAAGAACCGATGAAGAAGCACTTGCTCTTGCCGAAGAGATTGAAAAATCACTTGCGGACGGTGCCGATTTTGACAGTCTTATGGCAGAAAAATCCGAAGACCCAGGTTCTGCAAGCAATCCGGAAGGATATACGTTTGCAAAAAACGGGTCAATGGTTAAAGAGTTTGAAGAAACGGCATTTAAACTTCAAGAGAATGAAATAAGTGCTCCGGTTAAAACATCTTACGGTTACCATATTCTTAAACGCTGTCCGTTAATTTCGTATGATAAATATATTGAAACAAACGGAGAGGATTCAATAAAGACGACAATATCATCCGAAGCCGAAGATAAGTTTGTGGATGAATGGAAAAAAGATGCAAAAATCGAAACCAACGGCAAAAAATATGATTCAATAAAAATAAAAGAATAGCGGAGGGATATTTTTGAAAAAAATAATCAACAAAAAAACTTACAACACAGAAACATCCAAAATAATCGGCCGTATTGCTTTTGGGGAATACGGTGATTCCGACGGATATGAAGAAATACTTATGCAGACAAAAGCCGGTAACTTCTTTATCTGCGGTATAGGCGGAGCAACAAGTAAATATACGGAAGAAACAATTGTTCCGATGACGGCTGCCGAAGTCGGAGCATGGAAAAAAGAACATAACGTGTAACGGATAATCAAAAATCCGCAGATGCAGTTTATGCTGTATCTGCGGATTTTTTTGAGATGCATTTGTTCTGATTGTAAATATGTTTCTTGCGTCACGGTCTTTTTCACAAGAATGAATATGTATGCAAAAATTCAAATGCTCGACTGTTTGGTGTGGATTTTCACCTGTTGATTTTTATTTTTCATAGGCATCAAGGTGTAATCTTTGTGCAAAACGGAACGACAATGCGGACAAACCGAATTTATGCAGGCAATGGCATATAAATTTTTATGAGGCTTCCAAATAGCTGTAAGACATGTTTTCACCGTCATTTCTGCGTAAAATCTTATCGCTCGACACATTGAGAAATCAAATTATAGTCATTGGTCAATATTGTATCAATGCCCATATTTAAAAAGTCGAGTGTTTCTTTCGGGTCGTCGGAGAAAAATACATTGCATTTAATGCCGTGCTCGTGTGCTTTATCAATCATTTCTTGATTCAAATACGGTTTCAATAGCTGAACTTTCTCACAACCGAGTTCAATCGCACGGTCGACAATTTCCCAAGGACGTGCTTCAAGATGCCCGACGCAGACGGGAATTTCCGGTGCATATTTTTTAAACCGGCGGATTTGAATATCTGTTTCAAGCATGAAATATGCGTGTCGGTCGGCATTGTATTTTTTAAGCAGTGCAACAATTTTCTTCATGATATTTTCGGGATAGGGCGTATCATCGTAAGTAAGCGGTTTTATGTGAATGTTCATAACGACCTGTCCGGCAAATTTGCGCAGAATATCTTCAAATTTCACAATACGCAGGTTCTTGAATTTCTCACCGAATTTAGACCCGAAATCAAATTTTGCAAGTTCGCTTAATGTATAATCGGTAACAAACCCCGTGCCGTCGCTCACTCTGTCAAGGTTTCTGTCGTGAATGGAAACGATTTCTCCGTCCGCCGTGGGCCATAAATCAAATTCAATTTCCTCAGCACCCAAAGCAATTGCCGCTCCAAAATCCGGCATACTGTTTTCCGGAGCAATAACGCTGAAACCTCTATGGGCGCATACTCTGGGATATTTAAGCATTTTTTCGTTGTTTACAATTGCGCTTCCGGCAGGGCGATATTGCCACGGCTTTCTTCCGTACTCGATATATTCGTGATGAGAGGAAACGGGATTGCCAAATCCGGCCGGTTTGTAATATTTATCTTTTGGGTCAAACTCGACCGTTTCCATGCCGAATTTGCCTTTCATATTACACAGTACCTTGCCGTAAGGCGATACTACCATACTTGCACCGCATATTTCGGAATCTTCGCTGAAACTTACCGATGAGCGAAGTACATACGCATTGGTGTTGTATGCAAGAAATCTGCACATTGTTTCTATGGCATCGTGACTGTCGCTGCGTTGCAGAGAACAGCCGATAATAATATCTGCGTTATGTCTTGCTATGTTTGCAAATGCTTCGTAAAAATAAAAATCGTAGCAAGTTAAAAAGCCGTATCGCAACCCGTCGATTTCAAGAATGTACGTTTCTGAAAATTCAAATGTGTAATCCGAATCCGGTTCAAGAACTTCCTGCTCAAGCGGAGGTAAATGCTTTTTGAAATACTTGCCGGCAATTTCTCCGTTTTTATTGAAAACATAGGTGGTGTTTCTGTAGTTTTTGCCAACATCGCACAGTGCGTTGACAAATACGAGTGCGCCGCATCTTACTGCGGTTTCAGCACATTTATCAAGCAGTGTGTTGATGTATTTTTTGTGATAAAAGAAAGTTTCTTCTTTGGTTGAGGTTACACATGGAACATCGCTGTATTCAGGCAAACACTATGATGTCGATAGAGTTATCGCATTTATCAAGCATTTGCAACTTAAAATTAAAGTATTCATCGGAATGAGATGTATCTGTGGAATATGGCGGTTGAATAATACAGGCTTTCATGAATTTTAGCTCCTTTTATTGAATGTTAATTTGTATACTGTCGTTTACGGCGGTTATTTCAATATGCGCGTTTGACGGCAGACTGCCGGAAATCAGCATATTTGCAAGTTCGTCTTCAATGTATTTTGTGATTGCGCGGCGCATCGGTCTTGCACCGAATTTTTTGTCAAAGCCTTTGTCGGCAATGAATTTTTCGGCTTCTGCGGTCACAGTGACGGTAAAGCCCTTTTCATCCATTGCGGAAATTATATCTTTAAGCAGTAAATCGGCAATTGAAACAAGTTCTTCTTTTGTAAGCGGATTAAATTCAATAATCCTGTCGATACGATTAATAAACTCCGGACGGAAAAGCTGGTTCAAAGCTTTTTCATATTTACTCACAAACTCGCTTGTTTCAAATCCCAAACCGCCGGCGGATGAATAGTCCGAACCGGCATTTGATGTCATAACTATAATTGTATTTTCAAAATTCACAATGCGACCCTGACTGTCTGTGATACGTCCGTCGTCAAGAACCTGAAGGAATATATTGAAAACATCGGGGTGCGCCTTTTCAATCTCATCAAGCAATATTAGCGAATACGGATTTCGGCGTACCTTTTCGGTAAGCTGCCCGGCTTCGTCATATCCGACATATCCCGGCGGCGAACCTATAAGCTTTGAAACAGAATGCTTTTCCATATATTCTGACATATCAACGCGTATAAGTGCTTCTTCACTGCCGAACACGTTTTCGGCAAGTGCTTTCACAAGTTCGGTTTTGCCGACGCCCGTTGGACCGACAAATATGAACGATATAGGACGCTTTTTCGAGCTTATTCCGGCTCTTTTTCGGCGTACCGCACCGGAAACGCCCGAAATTGCTTCTTCTTGACCTATAACGCGTTTGTGCAGATTTTCCTCAAGATTTAAAAGCTTTGCACTGTCGATTGATGTGAGTTTTTGAACGGGTATTTTTGTCCACATTTCTATAACGTTGGCAATATCGTCGGTCGTTACGGGAATATACTCGAAATTTTCTCTCAAAGATTTTTCTCTTTCGTCAAGCCGGCATAATTCGCTTTTTATATCGGCTTTTGCCTGATAGTCTTCTTCGGCGGTATCGGCAAGCTTGATGTTTGCTTCGCGGCGTAAATCCGCAATTTTGCTTATCTCTGTCAAAGCCGTGTTTGAAAGATTGACCTTTGACGAGGCTTCGTCGATTACATCGATTGCTTTATCGGGTAAAAATCTGTCATGTATATATCTTTCAGACATGATAACCGCGGATTTTATAATTTCGTCCGTCAGCTTTACTTTGTGATATTCCTCGTAATATTCGCGTATGCCTTTGATTATTTCTATGCTGTCTTCAACAGACGGTTCTTCAACGAACACCGGCTGGAAACGGCGTTCGAGTGCCGAATCTTTTTCGATTTTTTTGCGGTATTCGTTTAATGTGGTCGCACCGATTATTTGAACTTCGCCGCGAGCCAAAGCCGGTTTTAATATGTTTGCGGCACTCATTGCTCCGCCCTCGGCTTCGCCGGCACCCACAATATTGTGAATTTCGTCAATAACAAGAATTATATTGCCCTCGTTTTTTGCTTCTTCAATAAGCTTTTTGAGCCTTGCTTCAAACTGACCTCTGAACTGTGTACCGGCAACCATGGCGGCAAAGTCAATCAGATATATTTCATAGCCGATAAGTTTTGCCGGAACTTCTTTGTCGGCAATGCGCATTGCAAGCCCCTCGGCTATTGCGGTTTTGCCGACGCCGGGTTCACCCAAAAGCACGGGATTGTTTTTTGTACGTCTGTTTAAAATCTGTATGATACGTGCAATTTCGTTATCTCTGCCGACAACTTTGTCAATTTCTCCGTTTTTTGCGCGGCGCGTGAGATTTGTGCCGAAACTTTCAAGTGTTTTACGCTTCTTTAAAGTATTTTTTTCTTCTTTTTTGTCGTGAGCGGCATCCGATTCCGACTTTGCGGCATTATCGGCAGGTTTCCCCATTCCGAAAATTTTACCTATCATATTTGCCGGATTGAATTTACTGTTATCATCGTCATCTTCGTTTCCGTCGCCGGAGGAAGTGGGATTTAGGGTAAACATACCTGAACCGTCTTGCATAGATTCCATCATTTCTTTCATTCCATCCTCAAGCTGCTGAGGGTCAATATTCTCAAAAAGTTCGTCCATATCCTTTTCCATACGTTCCGGGTCAAGCCCCATACTCTTAATTATATTGTCAACTTCGGGTACACCCTCTGCTCTGGCACATTTGATACAAAGTGCTTTCGGCGGTTCACTCGGATTAAACTTGTTCTGTAAAAAAACAACCGCCATATTTTTTCCGCATTTATTGCATAGCATTGTAAAATCTCCTCCGTATAATATTATACAATATTATTAATTTTAACATATTGCCGTCGGTTTGTCAATAACAATAATTGTTTATTGACATTATGTTGAAACGGATAGAATAAAAAATAGGTTGAATAGGTAATTTTACACAGTCGTGGCATATGCGGAATTTGTCGATAAAAAAATAAAGGATTTTTAATGTGTTTTACAGAAATTAGACAATATAGGAAAAAATGAGAGGAGTATACAAATGGAGTTCAGTATTTCACGCAGGAATAACAAATTATATGTAAAAGTAAACGGAGAAATCGACCATCACAGCTGTGCTCCGCTACGCGACTGTGTTGACCTTGAAATAAAAAGCGGCGGAGTGAGAGAGCTTATATTCGATTTTTCAAAGCTTACGCTTATGGACAGTTCCGGTATAGGTATTTTAATGGGACGTTACAAGTTGATGAAGCTTTGCGGCGGAACGGTAACCGTTGTGGGTGCAGAAAGCTGTATAGAAAAGATAATGAAACTTTCCGGAATAAGTGATATTGTTAAAATCAAAAAGGCAGTATAAAACGGAATTTTTGTCAGTTTATCCCTGCAAGACGAAAAAACAAAGCAACAAGCCGCGCAGGGCGGCGGAATGGAGATTTTATGAAAATGAAAGATGTTATGAAACTTGAATTTCCGGCAATGTCGGAATACGAATCGTTCGCAAGGGTTGCGGTAGCCGCGTTTACGGCACGGCTCGACCCTACCATAGTTGAGATAAACGAGATAAAAACGGCAATATCCGAATGTGTTACCAACAGTATCATACACGGATATAAAGAAAAAGGCGGAACGGTTTACATAGAGTGCGAAATAGCAGACGCGAATTTAAAGATTACGGTCAGCGACAGCGGCTGTGGAATTGAGGACGTAAAGCAGGCAAGAACACCGATGTTTACAACAAATCCCGACGGCGAACGCAGCGGAATGGGATTTACCGTGATGGAAACGTTTATGGACAAAGTTGATGTTATATCGGAACGTGAAAAAGGAACAACGGTTATATTATACAAAAGTCTTGCCGCCGGAGAGGAGGGGGCAAAGTGTGGATAAGGAACTGAATTGCCTTATCCTGAAAGCAAAAACCGGAGATAAAAAGGCAATGTCCGCCTTAACCGAGAAAAACGAAAGGCTTGTGTGGAGCGTTGTAAAACGATTTTCGGGCAGGGGAGAGGAAACAGCGGATTTGTTTCAAACCGGCTGTATAGGCCTGATTAAAGCAATTAAAAACTTCGATACCGCAAAAGAGGTGTGCTTTTCGACTTATGCGGTACCTATGATAATGGGCGAGATACGCAGATATATCCGCGATAACGGAGCGGTAAAAGTGAGCCGCGGAATGAAAGAACTTGGGGTTAAAGTGCGTTACGAAGCGGATTTGATTGCAAAAGAAACGGGAGAGAATGCCGCAATTTCGCAGATTGCCGAAAAACTCGGCGTGAGTGTGGAAGAAGCCGCAAGCGCATATGCGGCAAGTGAACCGCCGCTGTCTATATATCGTCAGATTGGCGATAACCTGAGTATTATGGACGTGTTGTGCGACAAATCCGATTTTGAAGAAAAAGTGATTGATAAGCTGTTTATAAAATCGGTTGCGGAAAAGCTTGACAAAAGAGAAAAAACAATTGTACTCATGCGATATTATTATAACAAAACACAGACACAGATTGCCGAAATGCTTGGGATTTCACAGGTACAGGTTTCAAGAACAGAGAAAAAAATTCTTGACAAAATGCGGCGCGAAGCCGTGTGAAAATTTATTTAACCGAAAGCACTGCCGTGCGTTTTTTTAACGTGCGCGGTGTTTTTTGTAAATTTGAATAATCCGAAGAATATGAACGGTTATGTAATATTTACATAGCTGACAAAGAAAAGTAAAAAATAAGCATAAAGAAGTAAAAGACAAAAATATATTTCAAGGTATTGCGATACAATTGATATGTAGCGATTGTACAATGATTTTTGTGTAAAATTTTATTTTTAATACTTGCATACCAAATGCTTTTATGGTATAATAAAGTAGAAA
>CAYQKW010000045.1:0-14140 GCA_964418245.1 uncultured Oscillospiraceae bacterium | reverse complement strand
TATGCGGTTGACATAAAACCGTATGAATATACGCTTGCAAACATAATTATAGAAGAATTTATGCTTGCGGCAAATTCAACGGTTGCGGAACATTATTATTGGCTTGAAACACCGTTTGTGTATCGTGTTCACGAAAATCCGCCGGCGGATAAGATAACGGAGCTTATGCGTATTATGAGCCTGTTTGATTTGCACATAAAGGGAAGTGCGGAAAGCATTCATCCGAAAGCACTTCAACAGGCCTTGGACAGTATTAAAGGCGAACCTTACGAACGCATAATATCCACACTTATGCTGAGAAGCATGATGAAAGCAAAATACTCAACGTCCTGTGACGGGCATTTCGGGCTTGCGGCAAAATATTACTGTCATTTTACATCACCGATACGGCGGCTTTCCGACCTTGCCGTGCATACGATAATTTCGGCGGATTTAAACGGAACGGAAGCGGATTTTACAGAGATTGCGAAAACGGCGGCAAAAAATGCGTCGGATTGCGAAATAACGGCGGAAGAAGCCGAACGCACAAGCAAAAAAATCAAGATTGCCGAATATATGTCGGAATTTGTTGATGAAGAATTTGACGGAATAATATCCGCCGTCACCGGGTCGGGATTTTTTGCTGTACTTGAAAATACCGCCGAGGGCAGAGTTTCCGTTGCGGATATGTATGACGATTATTATATATTTTCACAGACGGAATATTCGCTTACTGGCGAACATAACCGAAAAAAATATTGTATCGGAGATAAGGTAAAAGTTGTTGTATGCAATGTCAATACGGTAACGGGAGATATTGATTTTATGCTTGCGGAGTAACGGAATGTATAAACGGAGGAAATTATGACAGAAAAAACAGTATTTGAAGAAACCATATATTCGGGTAAAGTTGTAAATTTAAAAAAATTGACGGTTGAACTTGAAAACGGAAAAACGGCATTGCGAGAGATTGTTGTGCATCCGGGCGGTGCCTGCGTTCTTGCAAAAACCGAAGATAATAAG
Organism: uncultured Oscillospiraceae bacterium; assembly: GCA_964418245.1. GTDB lineage: Bacteria > Bacillota > Clostridia > RUG12999 > RUG12999 > CAKVOK01. Next base: position 13,138 of record CAYQKW010000045.1, on the reverse strand, counting down.
TTTTTAACTGTCCGTCAGTTCAGAAAATCTGCCGAAAAATATATGCTTGAAATCCCGGCAGGCAAGCTTGAATACGGCGAGGACCCATATGATGCGGCAATGCGTGAACTTGAAGAAGAAACGGGATATTGCTGTGAAAGTCTTGCGAAGATTACAGAGATATATCCCACACCCGGATATTGTAACGAAGTTATTCATATATATTATGCCGATAAACTGAAAAAAGGTACGCAAAACCTTGATGAAGACGAGTTTTTGAATGTTGAGGAATATACAATGGAAGAACTTCTCGAAAAAATTAAAACGGGGGAAATAACGGATTCAAAAACGATTGTTGCGGTTTTAATGGGAAAGGAGTTTTTCGATGCTTAATTTTGTAACTGTAGGCAGAAATTTTATTGTTGACAGATTTATGACGGCTGCATCGGAAATTTCGGAAATATCATTTTACGGTGCGTATTCCAGAAATTACGATACCGGAAAAGAATTTGCGGAAAAATACGGCGGCGGTAAAGTGTTTACCGATATATACGATTTGTGCGAAGATGAAAATATTGATTTCGTATATCTGGCAAATCCGAATAAATTTCATAAAGAATTTGCCGTTAAATTGCTTAATGCCGGCAAACACGTGCTTTGCGAAAAACCTGCCGCAACAAATGCGGAGGATTTTGAAGAAATGACGGAAGCTGCGGAAAACGGCGGAGCGGTGCTTATGGAAGCGATGATGCCTGTGCATAGCCCGGCAATGAAAAAAACAAAAGAATGGCTTGGAAAGATAGGTAAAATGCGCCGTGCAACGCTTTCGTTCTGCCAATATTCTTCAAGATACGATAAATTTAAAAACGGCATTGTCGAAAATGCGTTCAAAAAAGAATTGCAAGGCGGTTCGCTTATGGATATAGGAATATATCCGCTTGCGTTTATGCATAGCCTTTTCGGAACTCCGTTTGATTTTACGGGCTTTGCGGATTTTCTTCCGGACAGCATAGACGGTCACGGGACGGTTTTGGCAAAATATGACGGAATGATATGCGAGCTGCTGTATTCAAAAATAACGGACGGACGTCTGCCGAGCGAAATACAGGGCGAAAACGGCAATATTATTATAGATAAGATGTCCAGACCGAAAAAAATATCTCTTGTGTTACGCAACGGAGAAACGGAAGAATTTACTCTCGATGCGGAAAAAGAGGATATTTATTACGAAATTGTGGATTTTGTAAAACAGATTAAAGGTGAAAAAATGCCGCAGTTCAACCGTATGACACTCGATGTTTTAAAGAGTGCCGACACAATACGGAAAATACTTGGCATAGATTTCGGAGAAACAATATGAAAAAACTGTTTTCGATGCTTGTAAAGGTTATTATTGTTTTAATGCTTGCGGTTGCGGCAATAAATATCCGCATGGTGAGTTATTCAAATTCACGTATCGGAAAAGAGATTGAAAATGCGGATTGCATACTTGTTTTCGGTTGCGGACTCAAAACCGACGGAACGCCGTCCGATATGCTTAAAGACAGATTGATTACAGGTATAGAAGCATATAAAAACGGGCTTGCCGATAAGATTATAATGAGCGGTGACCACGGTAAAGCGGATTATGACGAAGTGAATGCCATGAAATCTTTTGCCGTTGATATGGGCGTTCCGAGCGAAGATGTTTTTATGGACCATGCCGGTTTTTCCACATACGAGAGTTTATATCGCGCAAAAGAAATTTTTGAAGCCGATAAAATAATATGCGTAACACAGAAATATCATCTTTACAGAGCGTTATACATAGCGAAAAATCTTAATATCGAAGCGGTCGGTATTTCTGCGGATATTCGTAAATATCGAGGGGAATACGCAAGAGAAGCACGAGAGATTCTTGCAAGAACAAAAGATTTTTGTGCGTCCGTTTTTAAGCCGAAACCAAAGTTTTTGGGCGAAACGATTCCGGTCGGCGGAAACGGCGATATTACAAACGATAACTAAAAGTAATGTTGAATGACGGGGCGAAAGCCTCTTGTTAAACTGAAAAATGAGGTTAATATATGAAAAATTCTATTTTAAATAAAGTTCAAAAGGCTACCAGATATACGGGCGGAGAACTCGGAAGCGTAATAAAAGACAAAAACAATGTTGATATACGTTTTGCATTCTGTTTCCCCGATGTGTATGAAGTCGGTATGTCGCATCTCGGACTTAAAATATTATATCATCAGCTGAACGAGAGAGAGGATTCGTGGGTTGAACGTGTGTTTGCACCGTGGGAGGATATGGAAGCGCTTATGCGTGAAAATGATATTCCGCTGTATGCACTCGAAAGCAAAGACCCGATAAACGAATTTGATTTTGTCGGTTTTACTCTGCAATACGAAATGTGCTACACAAACGTAATAAATATGCTGGAACTCGGAAGAATCCCGATTTTAAGCAGCGAAAGAGGAGAAAACGACCCGTTTGTATGCTGCGGAGGTCCCTGCACATACAATCCCGAACCGCTTGCGGATTTTGTCGATTTCTTCATAATAGGCGAGGGCGAAGAAGTTAATTCCGAAATTTTTGATATATATAAGGAATGGAAACACAGCGGCGGAACACGTGAAGATTTCTTGAAACGTATTGTTAAAATACAGGGTATTTATGTTCCGTCTTTTTATGATGTGACATATAACGAAGACGAAACCGTTAAGGAATATAAACCGAAATACGATTTTGTTCCGAAAACCGTTAAAAAGCGTATTATTGAAGATATGGACAAAGTATATTATCCGGACAGATTTATTGTTCCGTATATGGATATTGTACACGACAGAATAATGCTTGAACTGTTCAGAGGATGCATAAGAGGATGTCGTTTTTGTCAGGCTGGAATAATATATCGCCCGGTGCGTGAGAGGAGTCCCGAAAGGCTTTGCGAACTTGCGGATAAATTACTGAAAAACACGGGATATGAAGAAATATCTTTAACCTCACTCAGCTCAAGCGACTATACGTGTATTGAAAAACTTACGCTTGATTTGTTGCGTAAAACAAAAGAAAAACGAGTGAATCTTGCGTTGCCGTCTTTGCGTATAGATAATTTTTCAAAAGAGCTTATGGAAGAAATACAGAGTGTGCGTAAAAGTTCGCTCACATTTGCTCCGGAAGCCGGAACGCAGCGTATGCGTGATGTTATAAACAAAAACATAAAAGAAGAAGACGTAATGAAAACGGCAAGAATGGCGTTTGAGGGCGGTCATTCAACAATTAAACTTTATTTCATGATAGGGCTGCCGACGGAAACACTTGAAGATGTTGCCGGCATTGCGGAACTTGCCGAAAAAGTTGTTTCGCTTTATTATGAGGTTTCGCGTGAACGCAGGCTTGCCAGAGGTAAAGTCACTGTAAGTGTATCTTCGTTTGTTCCGAAGCCCATGACACCGTTCCAGTGGGAACGCCAAGACAGTTTAACGGAAATACAGGAAAAACAGCAATATCTCAAAACTTGCATAAAATCACGTATGATAAATTATAATTATCACGAAAGTTACGTAAGTGTGCTTGAAGGCATATTCGCAAGGGGCGACAGACGACTCGGGAAAGTGTTGCTGAACGCACATAACAAAGGATGCAAATTCGACGGCTGGGACGAATTTTTCGATTTTGAAAAATGGACTTCATCATTTGAAGATGCCGGAGTAAACCCCGATTTTTACGTTGCGAGAAAGCGTTCGTTCGATGAGGTTCTGCCGTGGGACGTTATAGACTGCGGTGTCACGAAAGAATTTTTGAAACGTGAATGCGAAAATGCATATAAAGAAAAAACAACGCCGAACTGCCGAGAAAAATGCAGCGGCTGCGGACAGCAGCAGGTATGTCCGATTGTTGGAGGACGGAAAAAATGAAATATATAGTTGAATTTTCAAAATCGGAAGATGTAAAATACGTATCACATCTTGATGTTATACGTATGTTTAACCGCACAATGCGAAGATGTGATTTGCCGATGTCCTATTCGCAGGGTTTCAATCCGCATTCTCTCATGACATTTGCACATCCGCTCGGTGTGGGAATATCGAGTAAATGCGAGCTTGTTAAAATTGCGTTTGAAACGGAAATCGAAAATCTTGCGGAAGTTTTAAATACGGGATTTCCTCCGGGTTTTACTGCACTTAATTATGCGGTGACGGAGGAAAAATCTCCGTTTAAAGGCTTGAAATATGCGGATTATCATATAAGAATCACCGGAAAAATCGGCGACGACATTGAAAACGTGTTCAAACGCTCCGATATTATAATGGAGAAAAAAACAAAATCGGGAATTAAAGAAACGGATATTCTGCCGTTTATAAAATCATATAAAACGATTGATAAAACGGCTGATATGTTTGAATTTGAAACAAGGCTTAAATGCGGAGAAGAAAATTTGAAGCCGGAACTTTTGATAAATGCGTTGGAAAAATATTCCGAAACTGAAATCGATGATTTTTTCATATGCAGAAATTCTCTGCTTGACGAATCGGGGGAAAAACTTATAAAGTTTTAAAATCAATATGACGGGAAGTGAAAAATATGGCAAGGGAATCACGCAAAAAAAGCGAAAGCGGATTTTATTGCATTTCGTGCATCGGAAACCGCGTTCTGTTTAAAGACAGTGATGATTACGAGATATTTAAAAATGCTGTGTTCGACTGCGGATATAACATTGCTGCATATGCGCTGATGCCGAAAAAAGCATATTTCGTGATAGAGTATGATTATGAAAAACTCGGTAGCGTCATACAGGGTATATTAATAAAATATGCAAGGTATTATAACGGTAAATACGGCAAAAAAGGCAAACTTTTTTACGACAGATACAAAAGCTGTCCGCTTGAGTATGAACAGGATATTATTGATGCGGTAAGATTTTTAAATCTTCTTGACGGCGAAACATCTTTAGCGGACTATAAGACCGGCGGCGGAAGATGTGCCGCGGATTACGTGTTCAAAATTTCAGAGGATTTTATGGACAAACCAAATGTTGTGACAGATATAAACAACCGCATAATTTTGAACATTCGAGGAGAAGAAGAAAATATTGAATATCTCACCGGAATGAAAGCAAAAAATATAAAAAAACTTTCAAAATCCGCACGTGACGAACAGCTTGCAATATTGAAAAAAGTTTATTCAATACGCCGTATCGAAAAGCTTACCGGTATTTCGCGCGGTGTTGTGTTTAATGCCGGGAGAAAATCAGAGGTGAAAACCGACCGGGAATATTGGATGTTTTGATTTTTGCAAAAGCCCGTAGCGGCGGATATTAGCTGTTAGTGGTTAGAACCTGTGGCAACGTACCAACCTGTGGGGAGGACGCCCATGTCCGCCCGTATCATCGCATAAACCCGTCATCGGGTGCACAAATGAAAACAGAACCGTAGGGGCAGGGCTCTGCTCTGCCCGAACAATGATTGTATAAATTTAATCATTGTCATCAAACCTGTAGGGAACGACCGGTGTGTCGTTCCAAAATTTATCAATTCAGGTGATTTTTCGGCTAAACTTTCGATGTTTGTGAGAATATAAAAAAACAAGTGCGGTAATGTTCACATCATTATCTTGAACCACTGCACTTGTTTTCGGATTTAAATTTTGAATTTTTTCAAATATTCTTTTGTTTCTTTTGGTATTCTGCCGCTTTCGGCGGCTTTTTGAATTGCCTTGTTATGTACCCATGGCTTAAGACGTTTTTTTTCGATATACGGTATGGTTTTTTCATACTGTTTTGCAAGAGCTGTTGCAAAATACCATGCAATCATCATATTTACATAATATTCTTCAGAATCGATTTTCGCCGCCATATCAAGATATTTAACATCAAAGTCCTCATCAAGATAAAACGACATCAAACACTTTATTCCGAAACGTATCACATAGGTTTCTTCCGAGGCTGTCCATTGTGCTATATGAAGTTTATCCTTGTTTTTGTTAAAGACTTTCGGCATAAACATATCGCACGTTGCCCAGTTGTCTATATACGGCAAGAATTTTTCGGTTTCTGCGAGTGCTGTGTCAAAATCTTTTATTTGCTCAACCAAAAAAGCGTGAAGATTATTCTCGTCGTAATATTTATGGGGAAGACGGTTTAAAAAATTGCCGTATTCGCCTGTTTTATAGAAATCTTTTGCAAACTTTCTCAATACGGGCGTTCTCACACCTATAATAAATTCGGGCGAAATGCCGGGAAGGAGTTTTGCATGAAATTTTTTATATTCTTCGTCTTTAAGTTTAAAGAGTTCTTCGCTGATATTCATTGAATTAACCGTTGTATGCATCTTCGTCGCATATCAGAATAACATCGGGATGAACTTTAAGCAGTGTTGCCGGAACATCGGTTGTTATTTTTGTGTCGAGCAAGCTTTTAACGGCGGCGTGTTTTGCTTTTCCGCTTATAAGCAAAATAATGGTCTTTGCCTTTAAAATCGATGCCATTCCCATTGTAATTGCTTTTTTCGGAACTTCGTCCACCGAATCGAAAAATCTTGAATTTGCCGTTATTGTATTTTCGGTCAAATCCGTAATGTGCGTTGATGTGCAAAGTGCCGTATCGGGTTCGTTAAAACCAATATGCCCGTTCTGACCAATTCCCAGAACCTGTATGTCTATGCCGTATTCATCTATACGCGCGTCATATTCCGCACATTCTTTTTCAATGTCTTCGGCGGTACCGTTCGGAACAAATGTGTTTGCTTTATCAATATTGATATGGTCAAACAAATTGCTGTTCATAAAATATCGGTAACTCTGCTCGTTATCCGGACGCATGGGATAATATTCGTCAAGATTAATTGTTTTTACCGCAGAAAAGTCAATATCACCCTTTTTATTCATTTCCACCAGGTTTTTATACATTCCGATTGGCGTAGAGCCTGTGGCAAGCCCCAATACGCAGTCTGGCTTTAAAATCATTTTTGCCGCAACAATGTCCGAGGCTTTTTTTGATACTTCTTCATAGTTTTTACATACTGTTATTCTCATTTCTTATCACCTTGAATATATTATTTTGATTATGCCGCAGATAAAATATCCGCATAACTATTGACATTTATCTAATATTATGATACAATATTTTGTATAAAAAAGAAATGCGATTTTTGATACAAAACGTATATTTTTTTAAACTAAATACAGTCGGAGCAATTCACATGGAACTGAATTATCAAAAACACAAAATAATAAATGTTATAAACGTCACAAAGGTCGTCACCATTTTTTCGTTGGATATTGATAAAAAATACTGTTTTCCGGGGGAAAAACACGATTTTTGGGAAATGGTATATGCCGAACACGGTACATCAAAAATACGTGCCGGCAATAAAGATATTCTTTTGAAAGAGGGAAACTGTATATTTCACAAACCCAATGAGTTTCACGCTATATACGGCAACGGGCAAACATCGTCAAGAGTGATTGTTATATCGTTTGTATGTTCAAGCGGTGCCATGAAATATTTCAAAGAAAAAACAACAGCCGTACCCAAAAATCTGAAATTTTATTTCGGTTCCATATTGAACGAGGCATCAATGTGCTTTGAACCATCGAAAAAACCACTGTACCATATACATGAAAAAACTTTTTCTCCGATAGGGTCCCAACAGCTTATACGAATTTATCTCGAACAATTTTTGATAATGCTTTTGCGTCACGAGGATTTAAAATATAAAAATACCGTTGTCAAAGAAGCGGATTCAATAAAAAATCAGCTTGTAAATTCAATATGCTCAAAACTTACGGCAAATTTATACAAAAATATTACAATTGAAGAAATATGCGGCGGCATTACCTACAGCAGAGCCTATATATCAAGAATTTTCAAAGAAAATACCGGATATACCGTTTCGGGTTATTATACAATGCTGAAAATATCCGAAGCAAAACGGCTCATTGCCGAAACAGACTATAATTTTTCACAGATTTCATATATACTTATGTATGATAATCCGCACTATTTTTCCGCCGTATTTAAAAAACAAACCGGTTTATCGCCGAGCGAATATAAGCGAAAAATCATGTCAGATTCCGAAAATATTAACAAAGCAAAGGAAGATAAATAAATGAATATCAACGAAATACGCGAAATACGCCGGAGATTAACCCCGGATAAATGCAACATAACACACATATGCGGCTGCTATGTGAACGAAAACAAAGAAATTATAACTCAATTCAGGCAATCTGTCGGGATTTCGTCCGAAGAAGAAAATGATGCGCTTTTCAAAATAATGAAGAAATGCCTGTCCGGCGGACTCGGTACAAATTTAATCAACATCGATTTCAGTGCCGTGCAGGTACAAAGCGGCAACGAACACAAGCTTTTATCGGAACTCAGAAAAACCGAACTGAGAGAGGATTCGGTTCTTGACGAATTTTACGGAAAGGTTGTCGAAACAGTTCCTGTCGAAGGGAATTATATGATATTGCTCGCAAGCGAAAGTTATGATGTGTTCACGTATACGAAAGACGGCGGTCGAAGTGAGGATTCGGTAGATGTCCATTCATATTTTATATGTTGCGTATGCCCGGTAAAATCAACAAAACCGTCGCTTTCTTTTCAGGCAAACGATAACACGTTTCGGGCGTTCTCGCATAGTTCGGTGCTGTGCGCACCGGAACTCGGTTTTATGTTTCCGGCGTTTGATGACAGAACAACGAATATATACGGAGCGTTATATTATACCCGTGATATTTCAGACAGTCATACGGAATTTGTGAATACAATTTTCAATGCAAATATACCCGAACCTGCACTGAAACAGCGTGAAACGTTTGAAGAATGCATGTGTGAAACAATTGCCGATGATTTTGATTTTGAAATGATAAAAACCGTTCATGACAGGGTCTCGGAAATTGTTGAAGAACACAAACAAAACAAAGAACCAGAGGAATTGACGATGACAAAACACGACCTTGAACAGCTTCTTGAATACAGCGGTGCCGATGAGGTTCAAACAAAAGCATTTTCCGATAAATTCGATGACGAATTCGGCAAAGACACTTGTCTGCCGCCGCAAAACATAGTCGATGTAAAAAAATTTGAACTCGCAACACCGGATGTTTTGATAAAAGTAAATCCCGAACGCAAAGATTTGGTGACAACCCAAATTATAAACGGAACAAAATATATTATGATTCGTGCAGAGGAAAATGTTGAAGTGAACGGCATAAACATTAATATAAAATAATAAAACAAAATAATAAAACAAAAGAAACTTACATTTTTTACGAAAAACAACCGTCTAAAAAAAACGAAAAAATGTATTGACTTTTGGTGTTTTATGTTGTATAATATATTATATTGCAGGTTAGCAGATAATAATTTAATATACAGGAGTATAAAAATGGATAATAGAAATCTCTCAAAACGTATAATTTTAAAAGAAATAAATGCCCATTTGAAAAACAGCGTTGCAGGTGTGATTATAGTTGCCATACTTGCGGTGTTGCTTTTTGCCGCCGTGAAATTGGACAATGCAAAAAAAGCGGAACATATGCGTTATTTAAAAGAAGAAGCTGTTGAGATTCAGCACAAGGAAGAGGCAAAAAGAGAAGAAGAAGATGTGTTTGAAGAGATTAATGCCGATATAAAAATCGTATGTTGGGGCGATGATATTGCGGATAAAAACGGAAAGTCAAGCTTCACATATGAATTGCAGAGAATGCTTGATAACAACGGTTATAACGCAAAGGTTGTCAATGCGAATGTGCCGGGCGATACAACAAAAGATGTTATGCTGAGATGCGGTGCCATTCGTATACTCACGGGAAGTGAAATTACAATCCCGTCGTCTCAAAAGCTTGTGGAAATCTCTGTTTACGCTGAAGACGGCAGTGAATTTAATTTTCTGAAACACGGAAAAAATCAGACAATGGTTCGTATCGGTGGAATTTGGGGTACACTTACGTTCAATAAAGATAAAAACGCATACTTTTTTGAACGTAAAAATTCCGGTGAGAAAACGGTTGTTACAGCCGGTACCCCTGTGGTAACAAGGGATTCGATCGCGTATAGAGATTTTCTGCCGATAATTTCTGTCGGCATGAACGGCGGCTGGGAAGATGATGTATATACACTTATAGCACAGCAACAGGCAATTCTTGATTCGTGTACGTATAATCAGGGTAGTTTCTTTATGCTTGGATTCCCGTCTTACGGGGATAAAAAATCAGAGGAAAGCCTTAAATCGACAGAGCAGATTCTTCTCAATCAGTGGGGTAATCATTATATGAACATACGGCGTTATATGAGTGATGAAGGGCTTCTCAATTCGTGTGAAATAGAACTCGGAGAACAGGATTTGGTTCAGCTTACGGTCGGTATTGTACCCGATGCGGTAAAGCGTGACAAAATAAATTTAACAGAAAATGGCAGCAACATAATAGGTCAGCTGATTTATTATGCTATGGAAAAACAAGGGTATCTGCCGCAATAATAAAATTCCTGTCGAAATTTGGTGAATTATGCGACACAAAATATGTATGTTTTGGTTGACAAAATTATAAACCTGTGCTATAATTAATAATGTAAAAACATGATAGTTTGCATTAAAAGAGCTGATATTTACTTTACAAAGGAGAGAATGTAGTGGAAATTTCATTAGGGGAAATTGTAAGCATATTGAAAAGGAGAATTGTGGGTATTGCAATTGTCGGGCTTATAGGAACCGCGATTATGTTTGGGTATACAAATTTGTTTATGACAACCCAATATACCGCAGATGCCAAATTATATGTATATAACGGCGTGGCAAATCAAAATTATTTGTCGGCGGCTGATTTAACCGCAGCTCAGTCACTTGTCAATTCGTACATAGTAATAATGAAAAGCGATTCGTTGCTGGACGAGGTTGCAAGCAGACTTCAAGCAGATTACGAAGGGATTTCGGCAAAACAGATACGTTCAATGCTGTCGGCCGATTCAATAAACAAAACAGAAGCGTTTAAAGTTTCTATAACTTCAAGTGATCCGCGTATGTCGATGGATATTGTAAACACACTTGTTGATTGTTTGCCCGATGAATTTAAAAGAGTTGTAAAAGTCGGTGCGATTGAAGTTATCGACAGAGCAAAGCTTCCGACTGTCCCCGAATGGCCCTTAAAACGAAATATGATGCTCGGTGCCCTTGTCGGAATTGTTTTGTCATCGGCTGTGTTTATTCTTCTTGCTGTATGGGACAGAACGGTTTACGATAAAGCGGCATTAACAGACAATTTTGAAATACCGATTATCGGAGCAATCCCCGATATTGAAAGTTTTGACACTTCAATACCGAAGGTAAAAGGCGACCAGGTGAAAAGAACCGTTGAGCACGAGAGAAAAATGCTGCTTAGCGACAATACACCGTTTTCGGTTGCGGAAGCATATCGTATGGCAAGAACAAACATAATGTATTTGCCGAGCGAAAAGAAATGCAAAATTTTTGCAACAACAAGTGCATATGCCTCGGAAGGAAAAACCATTTCAACCATAAACCTGGCACTTGCATTTGCACAGAGTAACAAAAAAATTATACTTATAGACGCAGATATGCGTAAACCGCGTGTCAAGAAAAACATGGAGCTGAAAGCTTCAAACGGTTTGAGCGAATATCTTGCAGGAATAACCGAAGAAGCGGAAATAGTGCATATCGACAAAGTTAATCTTGATGTTATAACGGCCGGTAAGTCAACAGAAGCTGCCGCAGAACTTCTTCAGCTTCCGCGTATGAAAGTATTGCTTGACAGGCTTTCGGAATATTATGATTATATATTAATCGATACTCCTCCGATGAATCTTGTTACAGATGCCGCTACTTTAACAAAACTTGTAAACGGTTTTATATTCTCGGTAAGATGTAATTTCTCTGATATTGACGGAATTAAAGATGCTGTTCTTGCACTTGAACAGGTTAATGCCAACATAGTCGGCTTTATGATTAACGGAGTGGATCCTAAATCCAACCTCCATGGCAAATACAGATACAGATATTCAAAATACGGTTATTCATATCGGTACGGTACCGGTTATGGATACAGGGTTAAGGAAGTGTCTGACAATGATAAGAAAAAAAAGAGAACAGAAAACAAATCTGAAAATTGATTTTCATACTCATATATTACCGGCAATTGATGACGGTTCGAAATCGGTTGCTCAAAGTATGGAGCTTTTGCGGTCGGCAAAACGAAACGGTTTTGATACTATTCTTGCCACATCGCATTTTTATCCGCACAGATACAATGTGTCGGAATTTTTAAAGAATCGAGATGCCGCGTATGCGCAGATAAATAAAAATGCCAATATTCCGAATATAATCTGCGGAGCAGAGGTTCTTGTCTGCGAAGGCATGGAAGATATGTTTCAGCTTGAAGAACTGTGCATAGGCAATTCTAATACAATGCTGATTGAACTGCCTTTTGATGACGTGAATGTAACCGAAAGAATGTATGAAACAGTTGAAAACATGGTTTGTGAAAAAAAGTTCAATGTAATATTGGCACATCCAAACAGATACAGCAGTTATATTGTCGATAGTATGCTTTCGATTGGTGTAAAACTTCAGATAAACATTTCGCATTTGTGTATACGTTCAGAAAGACGCCGTGCAATGCGTTGGTTTGAACATGGCGATGTATATGCAATCGGCAGTGATATGCATACAGATGACAGAGCTTATGATGATTTGAAACGTGTTGAACGGTATATTGAAAAATATACAGACGATATAAATCGTCATTCACAGGAACTGTTGCGAAACAAAAATGCATCGGATAAATTTTTTATATATGACTGATTATGTGATCTCCGGCTTTTGTAGAGCCGGGGTTCTTTTTGTATGACAGACAAACTTAGTCAATTAGAAATGAGAAATTGTGAATGCATAATTATTCGTGTACGGTGTTCGTGCAGAAAATGAAAACAATTGCACCAATTTAATGCAGAGTGCAGAATCAATGAAAAATGCTGTCACATTTTAAATTACGCACAAACCTGTGTCGATGCATAATCCTGTATGGGCGGATATTATCCGCCCATCAACACGGCACAAACTTCTGTAGAACCGTAGGGGCATGGCTCTGCTCTGTCCGTATATCATGTATAGACTTAATCTGCGGTACAGTCCTGTAGGGGCGGACGACTCTGTCCGCC
>CAYQKW010000044.1:0-15070 GCA_964418245.1 uncultured Oscillospiraceae bacterium | reverse complement strand
CTTCTCTGTGTCTGTGCCGCCCAGAGCTTGTCTGCCGGAACTTTCATTTCGCCCATAGAATCATGTTCAATACGATATTCCATTTTTCTTCCGCCTTTCTTATATATCAAGATTTTTTATAACATCTTTCAATGTGTTTGCGCTGTGTATGAGTTTTTCAACTTCTTCGTCCGTCAAAGGAACGTTTACTTTTCCTCTCACACCGTCTCTGCCTATCATGTTAAGTGTGCTTAAGCATACATCGTCGATGCCGTATTCACCGTGCATCATTGTTGATACCGTCATTGTTGTGTCTATTCCGCTGAGTATGCATTTGCATATGTGACAGACAGATACGGATACGGCATAGAATGTTGCACCTTTGCGAGCTATAACACGTCCGCCGGATTTTCTTACGTACTGTTCAACTTCGGCAAAGTCAAGTTTCGGGCTTTCTATTCCCGGAGTTGACATAAGATTGTGGCATTCGCCGATAGGTACGTTCGAGATATTCGCAACCGACCACGGAATAAACGACGAATCGCCGTGTTCGCCGAACACATACGCATGAACGTTGCCCTGATTGATTTTGTAATATTCCGAAAGTCTTGCACGCAGACGAGCCGTGTCGAGTATGGTACCCGAACCGATTATATGATTTTCCGGAAGTCCGGAGAATTTCTGGAATGTGTAAGTTAAAACATCAACCGGATTGCTTACAATTACATACACCGCATTTGGAGCATATTTTGTTATTTCCGGTATTATGGACTTTGTGATGTTCACATTTGTTTGCGCAAGTTCAAGTCTTGTTTGACCGGGTTTTCTTGCAATACCGGAAGTTAAAATTACAATGTCGGAATCAACGGCATCGCGATAGTCGCCGGCATATACCGAGCAAGCTCCGCAAAACGGTGTTCCCTGCCTGATGTCAAGTGCTTCCCCCAATGCCTTTTCGTTGTTGATGTCAATCATAACAATTTCGGAAGCAATTCCCATTACGGTGAGCGTATATGCGATTGTTGCGCCAACACTGCCCGTTCCAATGATAGATATTTTGTTCATACTGCACCTCTCGTTTTATATTTTCGGTTTTCCCTTCATATTAAGTATACCACAATCCGCGCAATTTTGGAATTGCCGATTTGGAATATAGGTATCGTTATTAATGATATATGCCTGAAAACTCAATATTAACGGATATTTTTATCCGTCCATATTGATTATACTACTTTGTGAAAAAAAAGTCAATATACGTTTTAAACAAAATTCGACACACCGTGTGTATAATAGATGTATCAGATTTCAAAAATACTTGCTGAAATTTACATTTTATCCGATAAAAACAAATTGTTCTTCAAATTATGTATAGACAAATGACTTATTTTGTGATACAATATATTTAAAACAACACGAAAGGAATAATACATATGATTATGGTAAGTGCCTGCCTTATGGGCAAGAACTGCAAATATAACGGCGGAAACAACCTGCGGACAGATTTATCCGGATTAATAGACAGTGCAATATTTGTCTGTCCGGAAGTTTGGGGCGGAATGACCACTCCGCGGCTACCGAGCGAAATTGAGTGCGGATTTTCCGGTGAAGACGTTCTTGACGGCAAAGCAAAGATTTTTTCATCTGATATGAAAGACGTGACCGAACATTTTACAAGCGGAGCAAAAAAAGTGCTTGAAACCGCACTGAAACACGGCATAACAAAAGCATATCTCAAGCAATCAAGCCCATCGTGCGGCTGCGGAAAAATATATGACGGTACTTTTACCGGCACAAAAAAAGACGGCGACGGCGTTTTAACCGCGTTGCTGAAAAGAAACGGAATTGAGGTGACCGGAATTGAATAAACTCAAATTTTTAATTGCCGCATTGCTTCTGTTCAATACAGCATATGCGGCCGAGCCTTACATAACATCAACCAATATATTATACGGCGATTATGTCTATATGAAAATCCCGTTTGAATATGAAAATACATATGCCGCCGATATATTCGTTACATATTCGGATAATCTTGCATTTAACGGGGCGGATTGCGGAACAGAGGGCGAAACGGCAGTTTACGAAGACGGAAAAAGTGTGCGTTTTGCATTTCTGCCAAAGGAAACCCCGTCTGAAATAACTTTTTCTTTCAAGGCTTTAAAAAGCGGAGACGCATTTGTTGATTTAAACGAGATAACAATTGTTTCGGAAACACTTGAAGAAACCGTAATATCCCCCGGCACAAAAACGGCATTTACAATAAAATCCGATGCTCCGACTTACGGCGGAGGCGGAGGTAGTTCATCCGGTTCTTCCGGCGGCGGAAGCAAAGAGGGCGGCGGTTCATCGATATTCATACCGCCCGCGTCCGTCACCGCTCCCGAAAAAATCGTTGTTCAAATGCCGTTCGGCGATGTTGTTTCCAACTATTGGGCAAGAGATTACATATCCGATTTATACGAGAAAAAAATCATATCGGAAGCCGCCTATTTTCGTCCGGATGATTTTATAACACGTGCGGAATTTGTAAAGCTTGCCGTAACTGCGTTTAACATAACATCCGAAGAAAATATCATAAGATTTTCAGATGTATCGGAATCCGACTGGTTCTTCCCATATGTATCCGCGGCCGCGGATAACGGAATCGTCACGGGGGATAATTCATATTTTTATCCCGAAGAAAATATATCGCGTGAAGACATCTGCGTTATTCTGCACCGAATTGTGAAGCACACCGCCGCAAAACCGTCGGAATTTGCGGACAGTCAGGATATTTCGGCTTATGCATACGATGCCGTTATGAGCCTTGCGGACCTTGGCGTGGTGAACGGGAACGAAAACGGTGAATTTCAACCGAAATTTTCCGCGACACGTGCCCAAGCGGCAAAAATGATTTCTGTGGCGGTAAAATCGGACGTTAGCCGGTAGAACCGCAGTCACCGCACGAACCGTAGGGCGGATATTAATGGTTAGCTGGTAGTGGTTAGTGGGTAGCTGTTAGCTGTTAACTGTTGGAATTGGTGGATTGACTCCACACTACTCACCAACCCCGTAGGGGCGGACGACCCTGTCCGCCCGAAAAACCGTTGCAAACATATTCAGATTGCACCTTGCGGTGCATTAATAAAAAAATGCTTATGCATTTTCATTAAAACAGGAATTTTTCAATCAAAGGAGATACGGCAAAATGAAAAAAATAATTACGTTTGTTTTGACTTTTTTATTGATTTTTTGCACAGCGGCGGCAGAAAACAAGACTTTGCCCGATATATCGCAAAGTCCCGTTTCCGTTTCGGCAAGCTCACCCGAACCGACAGCTTTGCCCGAATCGACAAGCTCGCCCGAATCGACAGCTTTACCCGAACCGACAAGCTCGCCCGAACCGACAGCTTTACCCGAACCGACAAGCTCGCCCGAACCGACAGCTTTGCCCGAATCGACAAGCTCGCCCGAACCGACAGTCTCGTCCGAACCGACAGTTTCGCCCGAATCGACAGCTTTGCCCGAACCGACAATTTCGCCCGAATCGACAAGCTCGCCCGAACCGACCGAATATGCGGAAACAATAATTGACGAACTTGAAGATTTCAGTAAAATCAACAGCCGTTCAATCGGTGTAATTTACGATATAACAAGTGACGTTGCGGCGCTTCACGGTGACGAAACCATCATGCAGCGTATCGATAAATCCGAACAATATATTTCATATGAAATACCCTACTGGGAAGCGGCCGAGGTTACGGCATATTTTTATCCAAATGAAGAAATCAATCATTTCATTTTTAAATCGGGCGAAAATATAATCGAACCGAAAATAAATATAACCGACAGCGACGGAAAATGGCATAAGGTTGTGTATTCGCTTGAAAATCCCGTTGTCACGGAAAAAAATCTTTATATATACTGGCAAGACCTTTCCGATACGGATTTTACGAACTGGGGACAGACACTCGGAGAAGTGCGCATACACACGGCATATCCCAAAGCCTGCACGATAAAATACTTGTCAGAGACTGTTTTCGGCATACCCGATGCCGAAACATCGGAATGTGAGCTGAAAGCAGAGGTGTATGACCAAAACGGCATACCTTTTGACGAAACTTTGACATGGAGCTGTGAAAGTAAAGCGGACGGCATTTTGTTTAATCCCGAAACCGCAGAACTGAAAATATCCGCCACGACGGCGGACAATACGGAAATAAATATAAAAATCCATACAAAAAAGCTTGAACCGATAACCGTTGCGATACTCTTCAAAAAATATTCTCCCGGCGATATTAACGGGGATTTCCGAATTGACAAAGCAGACCTTGAACTTGCACTTCAAAATTACAGGAAATCCGATAACACACGCGGTGATATTAACGGCAACGGCATTATTGATATATATGACCTTGCATACATCAAAAAAATGCGGACGATAATCGATTCCGCTCCTCAAAATTGATTAAACGGCACATTCCGCGGCAATTCGCTTTTAATTTGATTTAAAAACAGAGCTCCGCATCAAAATTAACCGGTGCGAAGCTTTACGTCATTCCTTTCGGCTCCGAACTCGCAAAAAGGCGGCAACGGCAACGAAGCAAGCGATTGATTTTTTTGCAAAAGAAAAATCGGAACAAGTGAAACTTGTTCCGACATGGTCTGAGTGGGGAGACTTGAACTCCCGGCCTCTTGAACCCCATTCAAGCACGCTACCAAACTGCGCTACACCCAGATATAACCCACTATTTCAGGCAACAATAATATTTTATCACAAATATATCAATTTGTCAATACATTTTACATTATTTTTTATTTTTTTCTCTGCAAACAACAAAAAACAAGTTCACATTAATATATTTATCACCTGAACATTTCGTTTTCGTGCATACTCAATGGTGTGGCGCGTTCCGCCGCTTTCCCCGGCATAGGCGGAAATAACTCTTGACGAGTTGTTGACCATATGACAGTTTCTGATTTGAAAACATCCGTGAAAATAGTGTTCTCCGAAATATATTACACTATCGGCATTTTCTATAATATTATTATATCTTTTTTGCTCCATCAAATTCCACGAGCGTTCAAAGCCTTTGAACGGAGATTCGCAGATAAGTTTCAGCGAAGTGTTTTCAACGCGTTTGTTCAAAACAATTTCAGCCGCCCACATATCAACACCGCGCGACATACCCGAAATAAATGTTGTGAATCCATCGCGTATCGCATTGTCTATGGCGTCTGTGAGTTTAAACTTGATTTCTTGCTCCGAAACATTCAGTTTTTCGGGACGATGCCCGGTAAAACAGCAGATGTTCGTTTTTGTTGTGTTATCCATGAAAATCACCTCGCAAAAAAAATGCGTCAACCTGAGCCGACGCATAAAAAAATGCATAGCTCCTGTTTGCTGCTATACAAAAATTAAACATTCTTATTAAAAAAGTATATGTTTAAAAGAGCATCCGCATTTTTATGTAAAATAAAAATAACACATACTTTTTAATGATATAAAGTATTTAATTTTTGTATAGCATATTTATTATATCACATTTTTAAGATAAATGCAATAGCTAAAAAGATTTTTTGTACATTTTTTCAATTTGCAATGCTGAATTAGCGATTAGCCGGCAGTGGTTAGACCAATGGCAACGTACAATCCCGTAGGGGCGGACGACCCTGTCCGCCCGAAAAACACTGATTGTACAGACGAAAACAGAACCGTATGGGCGGATATTATCCGCCCGAAAAACACCGTACAACCTAAAATTGCCATCATTAATTCAATTACTGATTTCTAATTCCTCATTTGTAATTAACCGGAACTGTCAAAATATGTGCAGTCAACGTACAATCCCGTAGGGGCGGACGCCCCTGTCCGCCCCTACATGACTGTACCGCAGATTAAATTTATACATAATTGGCGGGCGGAATATAGCCGGTAGCGGTTAGTAATTCCGCATTCCCAATTCCGCACCATGTGCACCAAAAATCTTCCAGGCACCTTCCGTCATCAATTCCATCACTGCGCGGCGTTCTTCGGCACAAAGCACCGGGTCGGTATCAACAGATGTCATAAGCACGGGTGCATAACGGTTATATTCCGCCTGACGCTGTGTAAGTCCATGTATATTTATATAAATATCACCCGTAAAAGCTATGCGGAGATTGCGGTCAATCAGCACGGTTTCCCCCGTGAGATGTCCGCCTTTTCCCTCATAAACTTCAAAGTGCAGTTCGCCGAAATCAAAAAATCCGATTAAAGTAAGCGGTTTTGAAAGATTTTCGATATTCTGCCACGGTACAATGACTTTTTCGGGATTCGGCGTTTTGTATGACGTTAAAATTTTGCATATACTTATATACGGTTTATGCAGCGGATTTTCTTCACGAAATCCGTTTTTGCCCTCATACTCGTTTTTCAGGCACAATGCGGTTTTCGCACTTGCGATAATCTCGTCGAACATCGGCAGAAGTCCGCAGTGGTCAACGTCCGCGTGTGTTACGAAAATACGTTTTTTCATACTTTCAAAATCCGGAATAAGCTTTTTGAATATATCTGTCATTTCATCGGCATAGCAGGCATATCCGCTGTCTATGAACAATATTTCGCCGTTACTTTTCACAATTATCGTATTACTTCCGCACGGCGGTTCAAGGAGTGTGATTTCAGTATTATCCGTGATTTTATGTGTACTTATTCGCGGTTCAAAGTTTTTTCCGCGCGATTCCGAAAGAAGTTCCGTGAATTTGCCGATGCTGTCGAAAGTGCGGTACGGCGAAAGCCCTTTTTCGTCAAGTGTCTGCATTGCCAAATTAACATTAACCGTTAGTTCACGTTCGTTATCCGCACGCAGATTCATCATTGCGGCAAGCCCGGCAACATAAGTATTGTAAAAAATACTGTTATCATATGTTTTTTCCGTACTGTTATAATCAATGATACGTACTTTGCACAATTTTTTTGCTTCGTCAAGAAATTCCGAAAGTCTGTCTTGCGAATCAACATATAATCCCATTTTGAAAAACTGGTAATTTGTGCCGTTTTCCTGCGAACTTATATATGATATATTAAAATTAAATTCGTTTATAAGTTTCAAGATTTCTGTAACGCTGCCCGGAATATCATTCAGGCAAAATTCAACAAGTACAACACTTTTGTTTTCGTAATTGCTTTGCAGATAACCGATTTTTTCAAGTTCGGCATCCGCTTTTTTCAGCTGTTCGTCTTTTCCTTCGGCATCGATGAACAACGTGTGCGAATCAACGGCTTTATTGTAGCTTACTCGTGTTATGTTTATTCCGAAATCGGCAAATATTTCACTTGCTTTTAAAAATGCGCCGATATGGTTCGGCATGGATGTTACGTATGTTTTTTTCATAATTACCTCTCTTTTAACCGCCCGATTTTCGATTTTTATTTTTCTGCAAATTTGTTATGTACTTGCAAGTTCTAAGGTTGTACAAAAAAATGCCGCCGCACCTGAAAAGGCGGACGACATTTTTTTGGATGTTATTCACAAATATTATTCGATAATTTCTGTAACAATACCGGAACCTACTGTGTGACCGCCCTCACGAATAGCGAAACGGAGGTTTTTCTCCATAGCTATAGGTGTGATGAGTTCAACAGAGATTTCAACGTTATCTCCGGGCATACACATTTCTGTGCCTTCGGGAAGGTTAATCATACCTGTAACGTCTGTTGTTCTGAAATAGAACTGAGGTCTGTAGTTGTTGAAGAACGGTGTATGACGACCGCCTTCTTCTTTTTTCAATACGTAAACCTGACCTTTGAATTTTGTGTGAGGCTGTACGGAACCGGGTTTTGCAAGAACCTGTCCTCTTTCGATTTCTTTCTTGTCAACACCACGAAGAAGAGCACCGATGTTATCGCCTGCCTGACCTTCATCAAGGAGTTTGTGGAACATTTCGATACCTGTAACAACAGTTTTCTTTGTTTCTTTGATACCGATGATTTCAACTTCTTCCTGAACGTGGAGAGTACCTCTCTCAATTCTTCCTGTAGCAACAGTACCACGACCCGAAATCGAGAATACGTCCTCGACAGGCATAAGGAACGGAAGGTCTGTTGAACGTTCCGGAGCGGGAATGTAGCTGTCTACAGCTTCCATAAGCTCAACGATAGGAGCATATGCCGGATCACTCGGATCTGTTGAAGCACATTCAAGAACCTGAAGTGCCGAACCTTTGATTATAGGAATATCATCACCGGGGAATTCATATTCCGAAAGAAGGTCACGAATATCCATTTCAACGAGTTCAAGAAGTTCAGGGTCGTCAACCTGGTCAACTTTGTTCATGAATACAACGATGTAAGGAACACCAACCTGACGAGCAAGAAGAATGTGCTCACGAGTCTGAGGCATCGGGCCGTCTGCCGATGAAACAACGAGGATAGCACCGTCCATCTGTGCTGCACCTGTGATCATGTTTTTAACATAGTCAGCATGTCCCGGGCAGTCAACGTGTGCATAGTGTCTGTTTTCTGTTTCATACTCAACGTGTGCTGTTGAGATTGTGATACCTCTTGCTCTTTCTTCAGGAGCTTTATCTATCTGGTCGTATGCTGTGAAGTCAGCTTTACCGGATAATCCTAATACTTTTGTTATAGCAGCTGTAAGAGTTGTCTTACCGTGGTCAACGTGACCGATTGTACCAATGTTTACATGGGGTTTTGTTCTTTCATATTTAGCTTTTGCCATTTTTGTTTCTCCTCTCTTATATAAAGATTATTTTTTCGTTTCGATTAATGCATACAGCACCGACCGAAAACATATTTATCATTCCAAATTATTCAGCTTTTGCTCTTGATGAGATAATTTGTTCCTGAACACTCTTCGGAACTTCTGAGTAATGACTCGGTTCCATTGCATACTGTCCGCGTCCTTGAGTTATTGAACGCATATCCGTTGCGTAACCGAACATTTCGGCAAGCGGTACCATGGCAGTAATCTGCTGTGCGCCGTTTCTTGCTTCCATACCCTGAATCTGACCGCGGCGAGAGTTAAGGTCGCCCATAACATCGCCCATGTATTCTTCGGGAACGATTACAACAACTTTCATTATAGGTTCTTTAAGAACCGGGTCTGCCTTGCGGCAAGCGTCTTTAAACGCCATCGAACCGGCAATCTTAAATGCCATTTCAGATGAGTCGACTTCGTGGTATGAACCGTCATAAAGTGTTACTTTAACGTCAACAACGTTGTATCCGGCAAGTACACCGTTGAGCATAGCTCCCTGTATACCTGCGTCAACAGCCGGGATATACTCTTTGGGAATAGCACCGCCGACAATATTGTTGACAAACTCATAACCTTTGCCTTCTTCAAGGGGCTCAACCTTAATTTTAACGTGACCGTACTGACCTTTACCGCCGGACTGACGTGAATATTTGTTCTCAACGTCAACCGCTTTGCGGATTGTTTCTCTGTAAGAAACCTGAGGACTTCCGACATCTGCTTCAACTTTAAATTCACGAAGAAGTCTGTCTACGATGATTTCAAGATGGAGTTCACCCATACCGGCAATAATTGTTTGACCTGTTTCTTCATCCGTATAAGTTTTGAAAGTCGGGTCTTCCTCTGCGAGTTTTGCAAGCGCAATACCCATTTTTTCCTGACCGGCTTTTGTTTTCGGTTCTATGGCAACACGGATAACGGGATCCGGGAATTCCATAGATTCAAGAATAATCGGATTGTTTTCATCGCAAAGAGTATCGCCTGTTGTGGTATTTTTAAGACCAACGGCTGCGGCAATATCGCCGGAATAAACCATTTTAATCTCTTTTCTTTCATTTGCGTGCATCTGTAATATACGACCGATACGTTCTTTGTGACCTTTTGTTGAGTTAAGCACATAAGAACCTGCTTCCATTGTACCGGAATATACTCTGAAGAAACAGAGTTTTCCAACGAACGGGTCTGTCATAATTTTGAATGCAAGTGCTGCAAACGGTTCGTTATCGGAAGATTTTCTTTCATATTCTTCTCCCGAATCGTCACCGGGGATTGTACCCTTTATTGCCGGAACGTCAATAGGAGCCGGCATATAGTCAACAATAGCATCAAGAAGCTTTTGAACGCCCTTGTTTCTGTAAGAAGTTCCGCACGTTACGGGAACCATTTTAAGACCTATTGTTGCGGCACGTATTGCCTTTTTGAGTTCAGGTATTGAAATCTCGGCGCCCTCAAGATATTTTTCCATGAGGTCTTCATCGGTTTCAACGATAGACTCAAGCATTTCGGCATGATATTGCTGAGCTTTTTCAAGCATATCGGCCGGAATTTCAACTTCGCTTATATCAACGCCCAAATCGTCGTTATAAATATAAGCTTTCATTTTTACAAGGTCAATAATGCCCTTGAAAGTGTCTTCCGAACCTATCGGAAGCTGTATGGGAACGGCATTACAGTTAAGTCTGTCTTTCATCATGTCAACAACATTGTAAAAGTCAGCACCCATAATGTCCATTTTGTTTACATATGCCATACGGGGTACGCCGTAGTTATCGGCCTGACGCCATACGGTCTCGGATTGTGGCTCAACACCGCCCTTTGCACAAAGAACGGTAACACTGCCGTCAAGTACACGGAGCGAACGCTCAACTTCAACGGTAAAGTCAACGTGTCCCGGTGTGTCGATAATGTTTATTCTGTAAGTATTATTATCGTCCGGGTCGTCTTTTTTTGTCCAATGAGCTGTTGTTGCGGCAGAAGTAATTGTTATACCTCTTTCTTTTTCCTGTGCCATCCAGTCCATTGTTGATGCACCGTCATGAGTTTCGCCAATCTTGTGATTTACGCCGGCATAATACAGAATACGTTCTGTTGTAGTTGTTTTACCTGCGTCGATATGAGCCATAATTCCGATATTACGTGTGAGTTCAAGAGAACAATCTCTTGCCATCGGAATTCCTCCTTTAAATTCAAATTACCAACGGTAGTGTGCAAACGCTTTGTTTGCTTCTGCCATTTTGTGTGTATCTTCGCGTTTTTTAACTGCCGCGCCCGTGCTGTTTAAAGCATCAAGTATTTCGCCGGCAAGTCTTTCACGCATTGTTCTTTCGTTTCTTGCTCTTGAATAAAGAGTAAGCCAACGGAGACCCAGGGTTTGTCTTCTGTCAGGTCTAACCTCTATCGGAACCTGATAAGTCGAACCGCCGACTCTGCGTGCTTTAACTTCAAGAACAGGCATGATGTTATCGAGAGCCTCTTTGAAAACTTCAAGCGGGTCTCTCTGTGTTTTTTCTTTTATGATGTCGAATGCGTCATACACAATTTTCTGTGCAACACCTTTCTTACCATCATACATAACATTGTTGATAAGCTTTGTTACCAACTTGCTGTTGTACATAGGATCTGCCAAAACATCTCTTTTGGCAGCACATGATCTTCTTGGCACTGTACTTCCCTCCTTCATATTTAATGACTTCATAGGTACTCCGGCGGAAAAACCGCCCGTTAAGTGCGACGAGAACTTATATATATATATCTATAAAATCGCGCCTCACTGAATTCGGTGCGAAAAATTACATTTTCACACAGTTGTTACCGATTAAGCTTTTTTAGGCTTCTTTGCACCGTATTTGGAACGCGACTGCAAACGACCCTGAACGCCCTGTGTATCAAGCGTACCACGAATTATATGGTATCTTACACCGGGGAGATCCTTTATTCTTCCTCCTCGAATCAGAACAACGCTATGCTCCTGCAAGTTGTGACCTATACCCGGAATATAAGATGTTACTTCTATACCGTTTGTAAGTCTTACTCTGGCAATTTTACGAAGTGCTGAGTTAGGTTTTTTGGGCGTCATTGTTTTTACGGATGTGCAAACACCTCTTTTTTGCGGCGAACTTAAATCCGTTGCCTGTTTTTTGAGAGTGTTCATACCCTTCTGCAATGCCGGTGCCGTTGATTTTTTGGTTACAACGTCTCTGCCCTTACGTACCAACTGATTAAATGTAGGCAATTATTTCACCTCCCGATATTAATTTTGGTATATGTTAAAATAGACCAATCAATTTAAAAACCGGGGCGTGTTCCGGACAGGGACACGCCCTTACTATATTATTCTATAACATTTATTGCAATTTGTCAATATATTTTTTCAATAAAATTTATAATAATATAAATTTTTTATTGTATAATATATCAAACAGCGTCTGCATTTTCGGCTTTTTCGTTTTCCGCAGACGGTTCGTTTCTTTCAACGGTGGGGCGCACCTGGATGTCGTTATAAATCGGCAGTCCCGTTCCGGCCGGAATAAGTTTACCGATTATAACATTTTCTTTAAGACCTATAAGCGGGTCAACCTTGCCCTCTATTGCGGCCTCTGTAAGCACTCTTGTTGTTTCCTGGAACGATGCCGCGGAAAGGAACGATTCCGTTGCAAGAGCCGCTTTTGTTATACCCAAAAGTTCGTCCTGAACTATCGGCGGATTTTTACCCTGAGCAACAAGTTCATCATACTCGTCGTTATATTCACGTCTTTCGATAAGCGTTCCGGCAAGATGTTTTGTGTCACCCGGGTCAATCACTCTCACTTTTCTCATCATCTGGCGTATAATAACTTCAATATGTTTGTCGTTAATTTCAACACCCTGCAATTTATAAACCTTCTGAACTTCTTTTGTAAGATAATCCTGAACGGCACTTGAGCCTTTTATTCTGAGCAAATCTTTCGGATATACCGAACCTGTTGTGAGTTCCTGACCTTTTTCCACCGTATCGCCCGTTTCAACCTTAAGGTTTGCACCGTATTTTGTGGGATATTCCGTGGCATTTCCCTCCGGCGAAGTAATTGTTATTATTGTACCTTTTTTGGTGTTTTCAACTTTTGCTTCTCCGGCTTCTTCGGCAATTATTGCCTGACCTTTCGGGCGTCTTGATTCAAAGAGTTCCTCAACACGCGGAAGACCCTGTGTTATATCGTCTCCGGCAATACCGCCGCTGTGGAAAGTACGCATTGTGAGCTGTGTACCCGGTTCACCGATTGACTGTGCCGCTATAATGCCGACTGCTTCGCCTATGTTTACCAATTCGCCGGTTGCAAGGTTTTCTCCGTAACATTTTGCACACACACCGATTTTGCTGCGGCAGGTTATTACCGAGCGGACTTCTATTGTTTCAAAGCCTGCGGCTTCGATTTTCTTCGCTTCGTCCGGCGTGATTATTGTTCCGTCGTTTACTTTGATTACATCGCCCGTTTCGGGATGAACGACATCGCCGTATTCAGTTGCGAGAACACGCCCTCTGATACGTTCGGAAAGCGGCTCGATTGTCGTGTCGCGTTCGCTTGCACCTTTGCGTTTTTCATTTTTGATTGCCGTAATCCATTCGCCTTTTTCGGTACCGCAGTCATCTTCGCGGATAATAACCTCTTGGCTGACATCAACAAGACGTCTTGTGAGATAACCGGAATCGGCTGTACGCAATGCCGTATCGGCAAGACCTTTTCTTGCGCCGTGCGATGATACGAAGAACTCAAGCACGTCAAGCCCTTCACGGAACGACGATTTGATAGGTATTTCGATTGATTTACCGGTTGTATCCGCCATAAGTCCGCGGATACCGGCAAGCTGACGTATCTGACCTTCGTTACCACGGGCACCGGATGTTGCCATCATGCTTATCGGGTTAAATTCATCCATGTTATTTTTATCAAGCAATGCACGTGTGATTTTTTCTATTGTATCTTTCCATGTATTGATAACGTTTGTATAACGTTCGTTATCCGTCATAAGACCGCGGCGGTATGCCATTTTGATTTCATCGACTTTATTTTCCGCAGCTTCAAGCAATTTTACTTTTGCTTTCGGGATTTTCATATCGGCGACACCAACCGTTATCGCACCTTTTGTGGAATATCTGTAACCGTTGGATTTAATATTATCGAGAACCGTTGCCGTATATGTTATGCCGTGAACACGGATACAGCTGTCTATGATTTTTCCGATAAGCTTTTTGCCCGCCGGGCTTGTTATTTCGTAATCGAATTTCGTTTTCGGATCTGTTCTGTCAACAAAACCGAGGTCCTGCGGTATGCCGCCGCTTTTGCCGTCGCCTTTATTGAATATTATAATACCGGCGGACGCATCGACTATACCGCTTTCTTTAACTCCGTCGAAAACTTTTTCAATTCTCACCTTGATGGGTTCATTGATTTTTATTACACCGGTTTCATATGCCATCATTGCTTCGTTTTCGTTTGCAAAAACTTTAATTATGCAGTTTCTGTATGTTGTAACAATTCTTTTGCCGTCGATTTTGCCGTCTTTAACTTCAGAGACATCTTCTGCGACAACAGCGTCATATTCACCGAGTTCTCCGTTTTCGTATGCTTTTACGATTTCTTCGGCATTTGCTTTGAAAACAAGATTTATTTTATCGTAAGTCGTAACAACGGAATCCCCGTATTTCACGCCTTCTTTTACACTTGTTCCGTCTTTCACAAGAACTTCTTCGTCATTCGCTATGTCTCCGTTTTCAAAAGCCTCTGCAACAGCCTGTACGTTATCAAACACGGCTATATCGTCATCGGGAGTTTTGGTTATCGGTTTCATCAACGTTTTATATGCATCGTCTATATTCGACACACCTTTTGTTTTTGTGAGATAATAACTTCCGAGAACCATGTCCTGTGTCGGCACCGTTACAGGTTTTCCGTCCTGCGGTTTAAGCAGGTTGTTTGCGGAAAGAATAAGGAATCTTGCTTCTGCCTGAGCTTCCGGAGAAAGCGGTACGTGAACAGCCATCTGGTCACCGTCGAAGTCGGCATTAAATGCCGTACAAACAAGCGGATGAAGTCTTATTGCACGTCCTTCAACAAGCACAGGTTCAAATGCCTGGATACCAAGTCTGTGAAGTGTGGGCGCACGGTTCAAGAGTACCGGATGCTCTCTTATGACATCCTCTAAAATATCCCATACCGAGTCGTCTGCACGTTCAACCTTTTTCTTCGCATTTTTAATATTCGGAGCACCGCCCTCGTTTACAAGCTTTTTCATTAGAAAAGGCTTGAAGAGTTCAAGTGCCATTTCTTTATGAAGTCCGCACTGATATATCTTAAGGTCCGTACCTACAACGATAACCG
>CAYQKW010000043.1:0-15303 GCA_964418245.1 uncultured Oscillospiraceae bacterium | reverse complement strand
CGATAGAATATATGGTGTAAAAAAGCATTTCGGCGATTATTTGCCGTCAAATACGCCGTCAATGCAAGGAGGTTTGTAAAATGCCAAGACGAGGTGAAAATATTTACAAGAGAAAGGATGAGCGGTGGGAAGCCCGTTACATAAAAGGAAAGGATTTATGCGGTAAAGCAAAGTACGGATATTTATACGCAAAAAGCTATACAGAGGTTAGAGAAAAGTTAAATTCCGTCAGCATTAAATCTGCACCGAATATTTATTCGGGAAACGGAAAAACCGTCGGGCAAATTGCCGATATATGGCTTAACGAACTAAAAACACTGCTAAAGCCGTCATCTTACGCAAAATACAGAAACATTACAAATAACCACATAATACCGTCAATCGGAAACTGTAAAATACAGTTTTTGGACACATCGTTGGTGCGGAAATTTGCAGACGAAAAACTGACGGTCGGCAGTATAAACGGAAACAGTCTGTCGCCCAAAACGGTTAAGGATATTTTGTCGGTACTGCGGCTTTTGGTAAACTATGCAAGCAATAACAATATACCTTGCAATGTGAATTTCGGTGTAATCAATATAAAATCGAATGATACGAAAGTTGAGGTTTTAAGCACAAGTCAGCGCGAAAAACTGACATCACATTTAATAAGTAACATAAATCATACAAATTTGGGGATTTTGATATGCCTTTACACGGGTATGCGAATAGGTGAAATATGTGCGTTGAAATTTGAGGATATTTCGTCTGTTGACAAGGTGGTACATATCCGAAAAACAATGCAGAGAATACAAAATTTCAGTAATGGCGAAAACAAAACCGATGTTATAATCACACCGCCGAAAAGTAAAAGTTCTGTTCGTGATATACCGCTTCCCGATTTTATTATGGATATTATCGAAAAGAATTTTAACTGTTCCGAAAAAGAATATTTGCTTTCGGGCAATACAAATTTTGTTGAGCCGAGAACGCTTGAAAACAGATTTAAAACAGTAATAAGAAAATGCGGAATTGAAAATGTGAATTTCCATATTTTAAGGCATACATTTGCCACTCATAGCATTGAGGTGGGATTTGAAACAAAAGTTTAAGCGAGATTTTGGGTCATTCCGGCGTGAATATAACGCTGAACAGATATGTCCATTCGTCAATGGAATTAAAGAGAGCGAATATGGCAAAACTGAATTATTCGCCGTCAAAATTTTAGTCAAAATAAGTCTTAAAGTGTGGATTTGCCGTGCTTTAAGGCTTGATTTTCGTATAATTGTTTACTCTACGAAAAAAATCAATAAAAAATTTTGAAGCCGAAATTGATATAAATTTGTTAAGAGATTTTGTCGTTGAATTTGGTAAAAGTATGAAAAACAAATATAATCCTAAGAAATGAGATGTATTTATGGCAAAGGTTTACCAAATGCAAGGTGTTACGGCTCATTTGACAACATTAAAATCCGACGGAAAAAGACGGCACCCGTCACGATGTATATACGCATACGTTAAAAAGAAAGAACGAAAATGCACTTGCCCACAAAGTGCATTTTATAATGACTTTTGTAGGAGTTGTGTGCATTGTGAATATTATGAAGAAAGAGAGTGAAGTTAGAAAATGAATAATATAGGAGAATTTTTAAGTTTTTTGGAAAACAACCCGACAAATTTAACAAATATTTATCGTTTCAAACATAATACAGGTAAAAAATATTTTGATTATTGTATTCAATACGGTTTGATTACGAGCAAAAATGAAAACGGCGATGAAGAATTAAAAAATTCAGTTGGTGAAACTTTATATCGTTTAACCTATAAAGCCATAAAACTTCAAAAGAGCAAAAATTTTAATGAATGCTTAAAACAGATAGAAAGTGAGATTTAAACATGAAAAAGAAAATTTTAAGTTTTATAACATTACTGTGTATTGTAACAATATTGTTGCCGACGAATATTACTACGGTTTCGGCATATACGGGAACAAAATACGGAGATTATTTGTATTACACCGAATCAAACGGAGAAGTACAAATAACCGATTGTGACGAAACTGCAAAAACAATTACAATTCCGTCAACGATTGCCGGTTATCCGGTGACAAGTATCGGCGATGGCGCATTTGACAGTTGCAGTAGCTTAACAAGTATAACAATACCCGACAGCGTAACGAGTATCGGCAATTTTGCTTTTGGGGGTTGTACTGGTTTGACGAATATAACGCTCCCCGGTGATGTGACAAGCATAGGAATGTTTACATTTTACGATTGCAAAATGTTGACGAGTGTAACGATACCTAATGGAGTAACGAGTATCGGCAATGAGGCATTTTCCGGCTGTACCGGTTTAACAAGTGTAGTGATACCGAACAGTGTAACATATATTGGCAGTAGTGCATTTATCAACTGCAAATTAGCCGATATAATTATACCCGACAGCGTGATAAGTATTGGCACAGGAGCATTTTACAATTGTCCGTCCTCAACGATAACGATAGGCAATGGCGTGGAAAACATAGGAGCCAAAACATTTATGTATCGTGATTTAACAACAGTATATTATCATGGCACAGAAGAAGATTGGAATAATATAAAAATTGATGCTTCCAATACATATTTAAATAATGCCGAAAGAATATATTTTTCATATGTGACGTTTGTTTATAAAAATAATGCAACAAGCAAGCAGAAAGTTGCTTTAAATTCATACATTGATACTTCTGAATTTGAAGAAAAAAAAGAACAGGTTTTACATTTTTATACCGATGAAGAATGTACAAAAGAGTTTGATGTATCAACAACGATAACAGAAGATACAACATTATACTTGAAATATGTAGTAAATCAATACACCTATAAATTTCTTGACAACGACAACACAATTTTAAAAGAAGCGACGGTAGATTACGGAGCAACCATCGTACCGCCTCAAACTCTCGCGGACAAAGCTCCGTACACATTTGATTATTGGAAAGGCTACACGAATGGAATGACATTGTCAGGTGATGTTGAATTTAAAGCGGTGTATAAATATAAAAACTATAAAATCACAGCGGACGGATTGGATGAGCCTGTTGTTGTTACATATAACAGCGGTTTCAATATTGAAACCCAAAAAATTGACGATTATCATTATTTTATCGGCTATTTCACAGAGCCTGACGGCAAGGGAACGCAGATTACAAACGGCAAGGGCGAAAGCTTAACGGCGTATGATGTTGTTGGGGATTTAACTGTATATCCGCATTTTTATTCGGGATATATGAACAAGGTTGAATTGCTGGGAACAACTGCCGCAATGCCGGGAGATACAATAAAAGAAAAAGCAATTTTTGCAACGGATAAAGAAGCAATGTATGTTACAGCAACGATTAAATATCCCGAATATTTGAATTTCAAAAGCATAAACAGCGGTGACTTTGCGGAAGCTTCAAAAGATAGCGAAACATTAAAAGACGGATTTAAATATTTGGATATTACTTGTTTGTATGATTATACCGGCGGAAATATGCCGATAAATCAAAATCTTATTCCGTTTGAGATAACTTTTGATGTTGCAACAAATGCTCCGATTGAAAACGCAAATATAAGCATTGAAAACGTTACTTTAATCGGAAACAATGAATATTCTATTACCGATTTCACAAATAACAGTGTTGAAATTAAGCCTAAATTGGCAGAAAGTGTATCAATTGTGGGAACCGACAGCATTGATAAAATAACAAAATACACCGCAGCCGTTTTGCCGGACCACACCACAAACAAAGCTGTTACTTGGTCTGTTGATAACGAGAAAATCGCAGCAATTTCACAAGACGGAACACTGACGCCGATTAAAAACGGTACCGTTAAAGTTACGGCAACCGCAAATGACGGAAGCGGTAAATTTGACACAAAAACAGTAAACGTTACGGCGTATGCAATGATTACATCGCTTGAATGCAACGGAACTGCGCTTGAAATAGTGCCGGACAAATACGATTATACGGTTTATGTTAAAAATGATACTGCAAAGATTTCGCTTACACCGACATTTTCAGGCGGCACATTGAAGCTGAACGGCAGTGGTATATGGATTTCAAAAAGAACAAAAGAAGTTGATTTAACCGATAAGGAAACAACTGTTACATTAAACAGAAACAGTGTTCCCGATATGACGGATAATGCTTACACACTTACGGTTATCAAATTTGAAGGCACAAAAACAACCGTTTCCGAAGACGGTACGGCATTTACAATTAAGCCGATAAATATTGACGAAGACAACGTAGTTATTCTTGCCCTTTACAACGGCGATACATTAGTTGAAACGCAGTCGAAACCATACACCGGCGAAGATATAGCATTCACCACCGGCAAAGCATATACAGCCGCAAAAGTTATGGTTTGGAACAATCTTGAAAGTATGACCCCGATATGCGATGTTGAACTTGTGAAATAAAATTAAATATCCGAATCAATTTCTTCCGATGAAAAATTATCGGAAGAAATTTTTTTGAAAAGTGTAAAAAATATTTTTTCAAGACCAAGACAGACATTCGCCGGTTTGACAGCGGATTTTTTTGCAATCGGCAAATGAGTATCATTCGCAAAAATTGCGTTAATTCCCAAAGTAAAATCCGCAGAGAAAGAAAATATTGTTGCATTTTCTTTGAAAAATAACTTAAAATTTAACGCAGGCTTTTTTGCCCGATTTTTATTTGACAAATCATATGTTTTGTGATATACTTAATATATCAGCTCGTGACATATTAAAAAGTTTGGATTTTTTCAAAGGAGTTTTTCAGCGATGAAAAGGCTGATTTTAATGTTGATTGCCATTTCTGCACTGTGCCGTTCGGTTTGTGCGGAAAGCGAGATACTTGCATATACACAGCAAACCGATGTTATATGCACAGTTGACGGATTGTTTGCGGAAAGTTATGCCATAGACGGATTTATATATTTGCCGCTCGATTCGCTTGTCGATTACGGTTTCAACGTTACCGAGACATCAAGAGGCATTGCGGTTGACAGAAGTGATATAATATATTTTGACGGTTGTTATGAAGAAAAGCAAAACAAAGGTGGTTTTCCTGTTTATGAAAACGACACACCGGTGCTGATTTGCGGTCAAACCGCAAATACATATGCAACAGACGGCAGGATTGTTATTCAAGCCGATGAATTATCGGTGTTCGGAAAAGTTCTATGGAATGAAGAAATGAAAACCGTTGAAATTTCGATTGCGGCGGAAGAACTTAAAAATGCTTTTAAAACCGCCGACGACAAAGAATATTTTGAAAACTGTTCCGTACATATCACGGGACAAAAGCGTGACGGCGAATGGAACGGTATTGTTGAAACATCATATTATCAGGGTATGACATATTTGGGATATATGATAAACGGTGAATATGAGGGTGTTGTTTACGGATACAGAATGCATACGCCGTATTTGGCATCTTTGTTTGAACTCAAAACGGTGAGAAACGGATTAAAAAACGGATACTGTAGATATAAAACCGGATACAACAACAAACCCGAACCGCCGGGAACAATCAAAAGTGCTTCGGGTATTTATGAAAACGACAGACTGAAAAACGGCGAATACACAATATACATCGACTATGCCCCAAACACAATCACGTTTGAAGTTGCCGACTTTAACGAACAAAAAATATATTCAAACCGTGAATATTACGAATTTGCCGAATGTGATTCTCAAATATTTTATAACGGTGAATTGCTTTGTTTTGACACTGCCCCGGTGATTGAAGATGACAGAACATTGATACCGCTGCGCGGTTTTTTTGAAAAAACGGGTGCATCGGCAGAATGGGACGACGCAAGCAAGACCGCCGTGATAACCGTGGGAGAAACGGTTATTTCGGTATCGCCCGACCGATACGGTATAAAAATCAACGGCAATTACAAATATGCCGATGTTCCGCCGCGGCTCATAAACGGAAGAATCATGATTCCGCTGAGATTTTTGGCGGAAGAACTCGGATATACGGTTGCGTGGGGAGAAAGCGGCATAAACATAACCGATGCCGAATAGCTCGGCGTGAATTGTATCAATATCATTAACTTAATAAATTTGATATATTATTCACTTGCCGAAAAATAACCGAAAAGGGATATGATAATTATGAAAGTGATACGTAAAATTATTGTTGTTATACTTATTTTATTTGTTGCAATCGGCGGATATGTTGCGGGAACGTGGCTTATAACAAAGCATCCGCCGGCACTTGTGACAAAGCTTGTTCCGTCACAGAATAAAAATATTGTAATTATGGGTATGGACGGGGAAGGATTGCGTTCCGATGTTTTGATGGTTGCATTTTTGAACGGAACTGACGGAAAAATAAATCTTTTATCCGTTCCGCGCGATACAAGAGTTCGCATTAATGATAAATATTACAAAATAAACAGTGCATATGCACTCGGCAAGGAAAAACAGACAATAGAAACGCTTGAAAATCTGCTTGATATAAAAATAGATAATTATGTAAAATTTTCGTTTGAAACGTTCAGAAACGTTATAGATGTGCTTGGCGGAGTGGATTTTGACGTTCCGCAGGATATGTTTTATGAAGACCCGTATCAGGATTTGTATATTGATTTGAAAGCCGGTATGCAGCATCTTGACGGAGCGAAAGCGGAACAGCTTGTGAGATTCAGGCAATATCCCATGGGTGATGAAGCACGTATTGCCGTTCAGCAGGATTTTATACGTGCGCTCGTAAAACAGAAACTTAATTTAAAAACGGTGCTGAAACTGCCGAAAATAACGGCAGAAATTAAAAAGAACATTGAAACGGATATTCCCGAAAACAATTATGTTCCTTTGCTTGTTTCGGCACTTAAAGCCGAAAACGGAGCATTTGAAACATATAAATTGCCGGGACAGGCTCAGCGTATTTCGGGGCTTTCGTATTATATTGCCGATGCGGAGGAAACCGAAAAACTAATATCCGATATTTCGCGCTGAACAGGTTTTTGAGGGGATTTTGACATATGAAAAAAGAGCCTTGAAAAGACTCTTTTTTCATATGTGAGTTTGTGAATGAAATTTATATTATTTAATAAACGGTGTGAGATCTTCAAAGAATTTCTCGCTGTCGTCTTCTCTTACTTCAACTTTAATGGGTTTGCTCAAATCAAGGCTGAAAATGCCCATTATCGATTTTGCGTCAACAACGTATCTTCCAGACACAAGGTCAACATCAAAGTTGTAGTTGTTCACAATATTAACGAAAGCTTTAACGTCGTTAATTGAGCTAAGCATAATTTCACAAGTTCTCATTTTGAATTTCCTCCTAAAATATAAATTGGAATATTTACTGTATCCAATATTATTATACAATAATTATTTAAATAAGTCAATAGATATAATGATTAATTTTCAGCGTATTTTTTAAAGAATATGCACAATTTTTTGTTTATTTTAACGGAGGGAATATGAAAAAAGTCGCATTTTATACATTGGGCTGTAAAGTGAATCAATATGAAACGGAATACATGGAGGAGCAATTCCGCAAAAAAGGATACGACACGGTTGATTTTGCCGAAAAAGCTGATATTTATATAATAAATACGTGCAGTGTTACGGCGATGGCAGACAGAAAATCGCGGAATGCCGTGTACAGGGCGCATAAAACAAACCCCGGTGCGGTTATTGCGGTTGCCGGTTGCTACAGTCAGGTTAATCCGGAAGAATTTGAAAAAATGGATTTTGTTGATATTGTACTCGGCAACAACAAAGAAAAAACCGTTGAAGCGGTTGAAAATTTTTCGGGAAACAAAATTTTTTCCGTTGAAGATATTTCAAAAAAAAATAAATATACAGAAATTTCGGTTAAAGAGCATATAGGAAAAACACGTGCGTTTATGAAGATTGAAGACGGGTGCGATAATTTCTGCACATATTGCATTATACCTTATGCTCGCGGCCGCGTGAGAAGCCGTTCGCTTGACGATATAAAAGCCGAAGCAAAAAAACTTGCCGACGCCGGATATACCGAAATTGTTCTTACGGGAATACATCTCACCTCTTACGGCAAAGATATTGAAAACACCGACCTTACAGATGTATTACTCATGCTCGAAAACATCGGCGGAATAAAACGCATAAGGCTCGGTTCGCTTGAGCTTACGCCTGTTATGGAAAAAATCGCGGAATTATCGGATTCGCTTACAAAGCTTTGTCCGCAGTTTCATATGTCACTTCAAAGCGGCAGTGACGGTGTGCTTAAACGTATGAAACGCCGTTACACCTGCGAAGATTATCGCCGTGCCGTAAATCTTTTGAGAGAAAAGTGGGACGAGGCGTCTGTAACCACCGATATAATGACAGGTTTTCCCGGAGAAACAGAAACGGAACATCGCGAATCTTTGAAATTTGCAAAGGAAATCGGCTTTTCAAAAATCCATGTTTTTCCGTATTCAAGGCGCAGCGGCACTGTTGCCGCGGATATGCCGGGTCAGCTCACGGATAAGGTTAAACGAAGCCGCGCGGCTGAAATGCAGGCTGTTGCAAACGAATGTGAAAAACTTTTTTTTGAAAGTTGTATCGGCATGGTTTTTGATGTGCTTACCGAAAAAAGAAACGAACAAGGTCACCTTATCGGTCATGCGCCGAATTATTGTCTTGTTGAGTTTGATGGTGACGACACGCTTATAAAACGTATTGCCAAAGTTGAAATAAAGGGATATTCCGAAGGCGTACTCAAGGGGGAATATCTGCCGTAAATCAATTTTGCCGAAAACAATCTGCCGTTACACAGGAATATCATAAGCCGCAAACACCGATTCAATCAGGTGCTTGCGGCCTTGGGTTATATTATATATTTATATATTCTTTCCGCAATTCTTTTTACAACCGGGACACATACAGAGTTGCCTATCTGCTTATATGCGTCATCAATTGTTATGCTGTTCGGGAAATGAAATTCTTTCGGAAATCCTTGAAATTCAAGGCATTCCCGAAGTGTTAGTTTTCTTATTCCGTAATCGTCCCAAATAACGGGGACGCGGTTCGGATATGTTCCCATATTTGCGGTTAATGTAGGACACATTTTGTTTTTTGTGCGCCTGACTTCCGTATCTGTAATTCGGTATATTGCTTTTTTATCTTTCATGTTTTCTGACAGATATTGAAACATTTGTTTGTCATTGTAGTAATATATATCGTGTTGTTTTATATTTCTTTTTATAATATCTTCTGATGATTTACATAAAGTAATAGGGTCGATGTGATGAAATTTTTTTACTACATTATCATCTGATACGGCAACTATATAAATTCTTTTCCTGATTTGCGGCAAATTGCCGTAATCATTTCCTGACATAACTTTATAAAATACTGTATATCCAAACTGAGCTAATGAATTATATATTACCAAAAATGTCATTCCATTATCATGTTGTATAAGATTAGGCACATTTTCAAGAAAGACAATTGATGGACGTTTTTTATCAATAATCCGTATTATTTCAAAAAACAGATTTCCGCGCTTGTCATCAAAACCTCGCTGTTTTCCGGCTATAGAAAAAGGTTGGCACGGAAATCCAGCGGTCAAAACCTCAAAATCGGGTATTGAATCGGATTTTAAAGTTTTTATATCAGCTTCAAACAAATAATCACCGCTAAAGTTATGCCTGTATGTTTTGCAGGCGGCTTTATCATATTCATTGGCAAAAACAATATTAAATCCGACTTGTTGAAAAGCAATATCAATACCGCCTATGCCACTGAATAAACTGCATATACTCGGCACAAACATCACCACCTTAATGTGTTAAAAGTCCAGTAGATATATTCCGTCACTGTATTTTCTGAAAGTAACAGCTGTTTTGCCATACAGCTCAAGCATTTGTTTTGTAACGTAGCCTCCGGCAGGTGCATTAATTCTTTTTCTGATCCATTCGCCTAAAATTGCATTGCTTTCAACACTGTGAAGTGCTTTGTTTCCTTGTTGTGCCATTCGCATATGAAATGAACCAAAGTCCTTTGTAATAACCCTAAACATAGGGCAGTTTTCATCGTTGTCATTTATTCTGTCCGGGAAAAAACCGTTTTTTTTATCCTTGCGGTTATAAGGTATATAGGCTTGATTTGGATTTCTTTTTGTACCATTTTTACGAATTCCCCAGTTTATACCGGAACCATATCCTGTATCGGTTCCATCAGCACGTAAAAGAGAGACGGTAATGGTGTCAACGGGTGCTTTTTTGTCGTATGCCAAGTAATCGTTTTCCGAATTATCAGGCTCAATAAAAGCATCAGAGGTATTATTAACTATATTTTTCAATTTTTCGGATACTTTAGGGTCGAAACAGTCTATAGTATCTGGCAGAAGATTTTTATAATACGCATAAGCTTCTGTAAATTCACATATACTAACTACTTCTCTGCGTTTATAAAAAGCATTCATAGTATAATTAAGTGAACCGCAAAAAGCAACACAAGGATTTTCGTTCTGATTTTCGATTTTATTAGTCCAAATATATACTTTTGAATGAACTTCCGAACCTTGGCAAATATATCTGCAAGATATTTTTGGCATTCCATTTGCTTCATTCAAAATTCTTATCAATCTGCATATGTCTTCATGTTTTTTCTGAGATAAGCTTGATTTTGTCATTCCAAGCAAAATTTCAACAGATAGCCCCTTTATTAAGCGATTATTTTTCATGCCTTCAAAAAGTTTGATCATATGTGTAGAAATTCTTTCGCAATCTGTAAAAGCTGTGATTATTTTCAATGAGGAACACGGATATATAAATTCTGTTCTTGCCGGAGCATATAACACAGGTTCATCAAAATCTGAAACAATAAATGCTGGCAGACCTAATCTTGTATTAATTATTGACATTACATATCATCCTCCATATTTGCTTCTACTGATGGATATTCTATCCCTGCAAAACTGTTTAATATAGCGGTAATTACTATTTCGGAAAGTTTGCATGGTACCGCCATTCCTATTTGTTTTCTTATGCTGCTGTAATTCCCGACAAATTCGTAATCATTTGGAAATGTTTGTATTCTTGCGCGTTCTCGGTTTGTGAGTTCTCTATTTGTCCAATGATACATAAATGTACCGCCGCCGCCGGCAGCTGTCACTGTATATGCCGGCTTATCTGGATGCAACTTTCGGTATATCTGACTGATTTTTGTTTTGGTATGTATTCTTAGTTCTTTTGGGAATTTGTCTCCTAATCTTTCTTCCGCCTGCCATACATTTTCGCCGGGATGAATATACGAAAGACGCTCAATTACCTTTTGACTGAGATTTCTTATCTCGTTGTTTGGCGCATCCTTGGGAATATCTGAAAAAGCATTTTGAACGGATATATCGCAGTCCATAAACATCGAAGGAGACGGAACCTTATATTTTATATCACTATCTTTTCTTATTCCGACTATTATTACTCTATGTCTTGTTTGCGGAATTCCATATTCTTCAGATTTGTATAAATGAACATTTAATTTATAACCTGCATCTCGCATATCTTTTAGTATGATTTTAAAATCACCGGAACCTGCGGAACGAATTCCTGAAACATTTTCTGCCATAAACCATTCGGGATTATATATCTTTAAGACTTTTATGCCGTACCAATACAACTGACCAAATTTTTCATTTTCGAATCCTTGACGCTTTCCGACATTAGAGAAGCTGTTACAAGGGAAACCGTAGCAAAACGCATTTATATCTCCGAGAGTTTCAATATCTAAGTCTCTCACATCTTTGCAATATACAGTTTCTGGGGCATTTGGGCATATGTTTTTTCGATAAGTTTCGCAGGTATCTTTATCGTAATCATTTGCCCAAGCATGTGCAACGGTTATTTGACCGTCATTACTTTTTGATTTTATGGCACCACATGCAATTCCACCAGGA
Source organism: uncultured Oscillospiraceae bacterium (assembly GCA_964418245.1). Lineage (GTDB taxonomy): Bacteria > Bacillota > Clostridia > RUG12999 > RUG12999 > CAKVOK01. The sequence goes on along the minus strand of CAYQKW010000043.1, from coordinate 3,422 downwards.
CCACAAAATAATTCACCCAATTTATAAACTTTTTTCATACAGCTACTCCATTCGGTTCTGTTCTTCACAAATTTTACAATACAGTTCATTCACGAAATTTAATTTTATATCTATTAATTAAATTATATCACATTTAAGTCAAACAGTCAATGAATTTGTCGAAAATTTCATAAATTCTTGAAGTTATGCGGCAGAAACGGTATAATACAAAAGAAAAACGCATAAGTATTTTGGCTTTTGTGCGAAAATTCGGACACAAACTGCGCGGACGGGAAACGTGTTTTTTCTGTGTTAATTTGAAATTTGTCGTTACACAGGAATATCAAAAGCCGCAAACACCGATTCAATCAGGTGCTTGCGGCTTTGTTGATATATAGTGGATATAAATTAATTATGCGGTAATTGATTGCAGATTTGCGGATTGCTTCGGTTACTTTTTGTTATAATGATTGAAACTGCCGATATTACAGCCCACGACACAAACATCGGCAAATATCCGAAATTTTTTATTACAATACCGTATATTGCACTTGAAACGCCGGCACCGAGATATGTTGCAAAATCCATTATGCCGCTGACCGATGCGGTATTGCCCGTTTTTGCATAACGCAACGGATATATGGACAAAAAGGATGTGTTTATTACAGAAACCGCGGCATATATGACGCTGAGCATAATAACCGATACAAGTATTCCGACATTTCCGACAGATAAAACAACGGCGGAAACAACGCATACCGCAAATCCGAGCGAGGTCACGGAAATCTCGTCACCGCGGCACATTTTTAAAACCGCCGGATATATAATCCGTCCCAAAAATCCGATTACGGGTATCAAAAGTACATAATATGACGAGGTGCTTAAATCGACCGCATATTTATCAATAATATATACCGTCATCCAAAGGCTTATGTTTTCTTTCATAACGCCGTGGAATACTGCCGGTAAAATCAGTTTTGCAAGTTCGCCTGTTTTTATAATTTCAAAAAAGGAATGTCGGCTTTGTTTATCTTTGCCGGTGTTGGGAATATACCGTATCATAAGAAACGTAATTCCGCCCAAAATCAGTGTGATTCCGCCCGGAATCAAAAACGCATATTTCACACCGAATTTTGTGATGAAAAATGTATTCAAAACAATCCCGGCAATATTGCCGGCCGCAACCGAGGTAACCATGAGCGAGGTTTTGCTTTTCACCTTATCCTTATCATACAAAAAAGTAACAACATATAATATTGAACTCCAGAGCATAGACTGCGCATATGCATTTACGCTCCAGAGCAGAAATATGCCGATATACGGTGGGAACACACTTATGAATATATTGCTGATTCCTGCCGCGGCAAGCCCGAAAACAAGCATTTTCCACGGTGGTGCGGTGTCACTTATTCTGCCGTTCACAACGCGTCCGAAGGCGTATATTGTTGAAAAAACACTCCCCAAAAATCCGATTTTTGCCGCATCAAGAACATTCATGTCTGTCAGCTGCGGACTTGCTACGGATAAATTCACTCTTGCCGTATATATCGACACATATGCCAGATACATTATTAAAAATATGTATTTTTCTTTGTTTTTTATCTTCATTTTTCATACCTCACGGAATTTATTAATTTATATGTTTTTTCCGAACGTTCAAGGGCATCATCAAAATGTTTTGCCGATAAAGCAACCGCAATGCCGTCAAGCACACTGATGTGAGCTATTCTTGCCGAAATGGCTTCTATGGGATATTGTATTTCGTCCGTTGATACAACAAGGGGATAGTCGCTGTTTTGTACTATACTGCTGTTAGGATAGCTTGTCACGCAGATTGTTGCCGCTCCGTTTTCTTTCGCAAACCGAAGAGAATCGACCGTTGCCTTTGTTCTGCCGCTGTTCGATATGCCTATCGCCGCGTCGTTTTTCTTTATGTTGAGTGTCGAAACTTTCATGTTGGCAATATCCGTGAAAGAAAAAGCTTTAAAACCAAGCTGCATTAATCTGTATTGAAAATCGCACACTATACCGGCAGAAGTTCCTATTCCGTAGATATAAATGTTATCGGCGGAGGCAAGAACCTCAACGGCACCGTTCAAGACCTTTCTGTCGATTGACGCCGCCGTATCGTGCAGAGTTTTCACATTTGCCGCAAATATTTTATCAAAAATAGCAGAGGTTGAGTCGGCTCGTTCTATGTACGGCGAAAAATTGAGCTGTACATTTTTGGCAAGTTCACGTGAAAGTGCAAGCTTAAGTTCGACATATCCGCCGAAACCGAGCGTTTTGCAAAATCGTATAATAACGGATTTTACAACACCGGCGTTTTCCGAAAGCTCTGCCGATGTCATATTCGGTATTGATTCGTAGTTTTTTAATATATATTCGGCAAGAATTTTCTCTTTTTTGGTAAGTCTGTTATATTCGGTTTTTATTGTGGATAAACACATTTTATCGGTCATGATTTCAACTCCTTTTGAAACAAAATTCTGTTTTTGTATTTAAAAATGATACATAAGTATTATATCATAAATATAGTGCGTTGTCAATAGCGTTTTTTTGATAGTACAAAAAAATGACCCACTTCGGAATCTGTAATGTTAAGTGACAAAACATTACAGATTTCAAAATGAGCCATATTCATTACGCGGTGAAAAACAGAAAAGATAATCACCCGAATATAAAGAAATAAATAAAAGGTAAATTCAAATTAAAAATACAATCTTTCCAAAACCCTTGATATTTCAAGGCTTTTCGCCTATCAAACACTCAAATTTAATGTATTTTCCCTTGTTTTTGCCCTTACGAGCCGAAACAAGGGAAAGTTTTTTATTCCCCGCCGACTACCTTATCAAGCAGTCTTGCGGAAGTACGCTTCGCTTCCCTTGTAGCGTGAGCATAAATTGACATCGTGGTATTTACATCGGAATGCCCTAAAAGCTCCTGCACATCGGTGGGTTTTGCACCGCCCGACAGCAGATTACTTGTATAGGTGTGTCGGAGCATATGGAAGTGAAAGTCCTCTAAACCCTCGACTTCCTTTTTTGCCTTGCGGCAAATTGCCCCAACCGCACTTGAACTTTCAAACATTCCATCCGGTCTGATACAGACAAAGGATAATTCCTTGTAGCCTTCGGGAACTTGCTCCGTTCTCGGCAAGTTGTAAACCTCGTAGTAACTGCGGTCTTTCTCTTTCACGACCTTGTAATAGTTAAGGTGGTAAAGCTCGCCGTATTTGAAACGGTTTTTGTGCTGTTCCATCTTCGCTATCCGCAGGATCGCCGCCAGCGTGTCGCAGAAGTCCACGGTGCGGACTTTGCTTCTCTTGGTAGTTCCTATCTCGGTTTTGTGCCTTGTACCGTTGTATCGCATACTGCGGCGTACCGTGAGGTACTGCTCGTCAAGATTGATGTCCTGCCAAGTCAAGCCGCAGACCTCGCCAA
>CAYQKW010000042.1:0-15533 GCA_964418245.1 uncultured Oscillospiraceae bacterium | reverse complement strand
AATGCATAAGCATGAAAGAAAGGGGTTTTATATGATGTATATCGTATATTTGATACGGTATATACCTGTAGCAACGCACAATCCCGTAGTACTCCGTAACAACTAAAACAAACTAATATTTCTGTAGAACAAAAATATTAGTTTGTTTGCTCTTACATATCCCCTCCCTTGACGGACTTAGTGCGCCGTTCCCTACCATGGCACACTTCCGTTGTTGCGTAACTTTCGGCGCCTTTAGGCAAGGGGGACTTTGGACGGTGCTCCGTCATGGGTCGGTTCCTATTTTTCGGGCAGAGCAGAGCCCTGCCCTTACGTTTCAGCTGACCGCAGGTCAATTTAGCTGCCGTGGGCAATTTGGTGTGCAAAGTACATTTAGCTCGCCGTCGGGCGGATTTAGCTGAATAAAATTACACAAAATTCATAAATATATTAATAAAAATTCAGTCGTATTAATGAAATTGCGAAAAATATGCAAAAAGTGTTGACAATGGCAATAAAATGTGATAAAATATATATGTAAAATCTTTAAATAGGTACGAGATACCGCAAGATTTGAAAAAATAATGTTGAAATATGCCATAGGGCATGATATATCTTTTTTTCTGTCTTGTGATGACAGTTTTTTTTTACCCGAATTTATTCGGGAAAGGAGGAAAAATGAGTTACACACTGAAAAACGCAAGTATATATGACGGTGAGAAATTCGTCAAAAAAGATTTGTTTGTTTCAGCAGGAAAGATTGTTGCCGGTCTTTCCGAGTCCTCTGTTGTTGATTTGAATAATTGTGTTATTTTGCCGGGTCTTATTGATGTTCATGTACATCTGAGAGAACCGGGTTTTTTATATAAAGAGGACATACATAGCGGCACGGCGGCGGCGGCGCACGGAGGATATACAACCGTGTTTGCAATGCCGAACTTGAATCCCGTTCCCGACAGTGCCGAAAATCTTAAAGAGGAGCTTGAAGCAATAAAGCAAAAAGCTTTGATTGAGGTTTTGCCGTACGGAGCGATAACCATCGGCGAAAAAGGCGAAGAAATAGCGGCACTTGAAGATATGGCAGAAAACGTTGCCGGTTTTTCGGACGACGGCAGGGGCGTGGAAAACGAAAGCATAATGCGTGAAGCTATGCTGAGGGCTAAAAAACTCAATAAAATAATTGCGGCACACTGCGAGGATAAAAAGCTTGTGAACGGCGGATATATCCACGACGGCGAATATGCGAAAGCCCACGGACATAAAGGGATATGCTCCGCAAGCGAATATAAACCGATTGCGCGTGATTTGCGGCTTGCGAAAGAAACCGGCTGTAAATATCATGTATGCCACATATCAACAAAAGAAAGCGTTGAACTTATAAGAAAAGCGAAAGCCGACGGGGTTGACGTTACCTGCGAAACCGCTCCGCATTATCTGATATTGAGCGACAGCGATTTGCGAGAGGACGGGCGGTTTAAAATGAATCCGCCGCTGCGCGGCGAACGGGACAGGCTTGCACTTATCGAGGGCATAAAAGACGGCACAATAGATATGATTGCAACAGACCATGCACCGCACAGCGAAGAAGAAAAATCCGGCGGACTTGAAAAAAGTCTTATGGGAATAACGGGTATAGAAACAGCGTTTCCGCTGCTTTATACACATCTTGTAAAATCGGGTGTGATAAGTCTTGAAAAGCTTGTGTATCTTATGCACGAAGCGCCGAAACGGCGTTTCGGAACAGGCGGCGGACTTGCTGTGGGAAATGCGGCAAATCTGACGGTGTTCAATCTTAATGAAAAATATAAAATAGAAACCGAAAAGTTTTTATCAAAAGGAAAAAGCTCTCCGTTTAACGGTGCAACCGTATACGGAAAATGTGTTATGACAATGTATAAGGGGGAATTTATATGGCAAGAGAATTTGACAGAAAAATAGTCCTTGAGGACGGCAGTGAATACGTGGGATACGGATTCGGCAGCGATGAGGACAGAGTATGCGAGATAGTGTTTAACACTTCTATGACAGGGTATCAGGAAATCATATCCGACCCGTCGTATACATACCAAATGGTGGTTATGACATATCCCGTAATCGGAAACTACGGTATAACGGACGATGATTACGAAACAAAAACGCCCACAATCGGCGGACTTATAGTTCGTGATTATAACGATATGCCGAGCAACTTCAGATATACGAAAACGTTGTCCGAAGTGCTGGAAGAAAACGGAATACCGGGGATTTTCGGTGTTGATACAAGAAAAATAACAAGAAGCATAAGAGACCACGGCAGCTGCAAAGTGCTTATAACGGGTATAGATACACCGAAAGCGCTTGCAATGGAAATTCTTGAACGCACACAGCCCCGTCACGATGCGGTTAAAAAAGTGAGCTGTGCAAAAAGATGGTATTCCAGAACATCAAACCACAAATTCAACGTTGTGGCTATTGACTGCGGCATAAAACTCAGCATAGTTAAAGGGCTTAACGCGCGCGGCTGTAACGTAACGGTTGTGCCATACGATACAACCGCCGAGGAAATAGATTTTATGAAGCCGGACGGCATATTCCTGTCCAACGGACCGGGAGACCCTGAGGATGTTACACCCGTAATCGAAACGGTTAAAAAACTCAGAGGCAAATATCCGATATTCGGTATATGTTTGGGACATCAGCTCATAAGTCTTGCATACGGCGCAAAAACATATAAACTGAAATTCGGTCACAGAGGCGGAAATCATCCGATAAAAAATCTGGAAACGGGTAAAATTGAAATAACAAGTCAAAATCACAGCTATGCGGTTGATGAAAAATCACTTGAAAATACGCCGCTTAAGCTTACACACGTAAATCTGCTCGATAAAACCGTTGAGGGTGTAAGCTGTGCGGAAGATAAAATTTTCAGCGTACAGTATCATCCGGAAAGCGCACCCGGCCCGCACGACAGCGGAAATTTATTTGATAAGTTTATCGAGATTATGAAGGAGGACAAGGAAAATGCCTAAAAGAACAGACATTAAAAAAGTATTGGTAATAGGTTCCGGTCCTATTGTTATAGGTCAGGCGGCCGAATTTGACTATGCCGGCACACAGGCGTGTCTTGCACTTAAAGAAGAGGGATATGAAGTTGTGCTTGCAAACTCAAACCCGGCAACGATTATGACGGATACGTCAATCGCCGATAAAGTATATATGGAACCGCTTAATCTTGAATATGTGGCAAAAATTTTGAGATATGAACGCCCGGACGCAATTGTGCCGGGGATAGGCGGACAGACGGGGCTTAATCTTGCAATGCAGCTTGCCAAAAAAGGTGTTCTTGCGGAATGCCATACCGAATTGCTCGGAACAAGCCGTGAAAGTATTGAACGCGCAGAGGACAGAGAAATGTTTAAAGACCTTTGTCTTGAACTCGGAGAACCGGTTTTGCCGTCCGAAATAACACATTCAATTGAAGAAGCTATTGAATCGGCGGAAAGAATAGGTTATCCGGTTGTACTTCGTCCGGCATTCACACTTGGCGGTACGGGCGGCGGTTTTGCCGATAATGAGGAAGAACTGCGTGAAATAATGAAGAACGCATTAAGACTTTCGCCTGTGGGACAGGTTCTTGTTGAAAAAAGCATAAAAGGATATAAAGAAATTGAGTTTGAGGTTATGCGTGACAAAAACGACACCGCAATAACCATATGCAGTATGGAAAATGTTGACCCGGTAGGTATTCACACGGGCGATTCAATTGTTGTTGCACCGGCGCAGACACTCACAAACAAAGAATATAATATGCTTCGCGACAGTGCGCTCAAAATTATACGTGCGCTTAAAATCGAGGGCGGATGTAACGTGCAGTTTGCACTTGACCCACAGTCGTTTACATATTACTTAATAGAAGTTAATCCGCGTGTGTCGCGTTCGTCGGCACTTGCATCAAAAGCAAGCGGATACCCGATTGCAAGAGTATCGGCAAAAATAGCCGTTGGTATGACACTCGATGAAATACAGCTGGCAAACACTCCGGCAAGTTTTGAACCTACAATTGACTATGTTGTAACAAAAATGCCGAGATTCCCGTTCGATAAATTCGCGGGGGCATCAAACAAACTCGGTACACAGATGAAAGCAACCGGAGAAGTTATGAGTATAGGCAGAACAATTGAAGAAAGTTTGCTTAAATCCACGCGTTCGCTTGAAATCGGTGTGTGTCACCTGTATATGGATAAATTCGATAAAATGTCTGTGGACGAACTGCTTGCATATATCGCAGAGGGTACCGACGACCGTATTTATGCGATAGCACAGCTTATGTGGCTCGGTGTTGACCACAGCAGAATCTGCAATATAACACAGATTGATATGCTGTTCCTCGATAAAATTAAAAATATTGTTGATTTTGAACGTGAGATGGAAGCGAAAATCAATGATAAAGATATGCTTATCCGTGCGAAAAAAATGGGATTCGGCGATAAATACATCGCACATCTTTGGAAAACGGACGAAGATACAATATACAATATGCGCAAAGAGATGAACCTTTTCCCGGTATATAAAATGATAGATACCTGCGCAAGCGAGTTTGAAAGCTACGTACCCTATTTTTACTCAACATATGAAGAAGAAAACGAGTCTGTTGTAAGCGATAAAAAGAAAATCATTGTGCTGGGTTCGGGTCCGATAAGAATCGGTCAGGGCGTTGAATTTGATTATTCAACGGTTCATGCCATAAAAACAATAAAAGATTTCGGATATGAAGCGATAATCATAAACAACAATCCGGAAACAGTTTCAACGGACTACACAACAAGCGACAAACTTTATTTTGAACCGCTTACGGTTGAAGATGTTATGAACATTGTTGAACTTGAAAAACCGATTGGCGTTATTGCATCGCTCGGCGGTCAGACGGCAATCAACCTGGCGGAACCGCTTATGAAACGCGGAGTTAAAATAATCGGTACAGACTGCGAAGCAATAGAACGTGCGGAAAATCGTGATGCGTTTGAAAAGGTTATGGAAGAACTTAAAATACCTCAGCCGAAAGGAAAAGCCGTTACGAATATTGAGGACGGCGTTCGTGCCGCAGAGGAAATCGGTTATCCGGTGCTTGTTCGCCCGAGTTATGTGCTTGGCGGCAGAGCAATGCAGATTGTTGCAAACGAAGAAGGTCTCAGACGCTATCTTAAAACGGCGGTTGAAGTTGATGTTGACAAACCCGTGCTTGTGGATAAATATATCATCGGTAAAGAACTTGAAGTTGATGCCGTATGCGACGGAACCGATGTGTTTGTGCCGGGAATAATGGAACACGTTGAAAGAACCGGTATACATTCGGGCGACAGCATAAGCGTATATCCGACGTTCAGTATTTCGGACAAAGCAAAAGAAGTTATCCTCGATTACACAAAACGTCTCGGACTCGGTATAGGTATTGTCGGTCTGTACAATATACAATTTATTGTGGATAAAAACGAAGATGTGTATGTCATAGAAGTGAATCCGCGTTCGTCAAGAACGGTGCCGTTCCTTTCAAAGTCAACGGGATATTCTCTTGCGGATATAGCAACGCTTGCGATACTCGGAAAAAGCCTTAAAGAACAGGGATATACCGAAATGTATCCGGCGGAAAAGAAAAAATGGTATGTTAAAGCTCCGGCATTCTCGTTCTCGAAAATAAGAGGCTTGGACGCATATCTTTCGCCGGAAATGAAATCCACGGGAGAAGCAATAGGATATGATAACAGACTTACGCGTGCGTTGTATAAAGCACTCAAAGCATCCGGAATGAAAGTGGAAAACTACGGAACACTCTTTGTTTCCGTTGCGGATAAAGATAAAGAAGAGGCATTGCCGCTCATAAAGAGATTTTATAAACTCGGATTTAACATAGAAGCCACCGAGGGTACGGCAAACTTCCTTGTTGAACACGGTATAAAAACAAGAAAACGTGCAAAAATCAACGAGGGCAACGAAGAAATTCTCGATTCCATACGCAAAGGATATGTAACGTATGTTATCAATACAAGAGATATAAGCGAAAGCCGTGAATCGGAGACGGACGGATATAAAATCCGCCGCTGTGCCGTTGAAAATAATATAACGATGTTTACGGCACTCGATACGGTTCGTGTTCTTCTTGATGTGCTTGAAGAAATGACAATATGTATTTCAACAATAGACGGAGAATGATATGAAACAAAGTATTTTAAAAATATCGGAAAACAAAAAAATCGCAAAAGATGTGTACCTTATGAAACTCACGGGTGAAGCCGATGCTTTGCCCGGACAGTTCATAAACATCAAACTTGACGGATTTTTTTTGCGTCGTCCCATATCTGTATGTGATGCGAACGGCGATGAAATAACGATTATATATAAAACAGTCGGACACGGAACGGAACAGTTAAGCCGTATGAACCCGCAGCAGGAACTTGATGTTTTAAGCGGTCTCGGCAACGGGTTCGATTTAAGCTTAAGCGGAAACTCGCCGCTTGTAATAGGAGGCGGAGTTGGTGTTCCGCCGATGTATTATCTTGCAAAATGCCTTGTAAATCAGGAAAAAAACGTTACGGCGGTTTTGGGATTTAATTCTGCGGACGATGTTTTCGGTGTGAAAGAGTTTGAAGCTTTGGGAGTTCGCACAATTGTTGCCACGGCAGACGGAAGCTTTGGAGAAAAAGGATTTGTAACCGATGTTTTGCCGAGCGATTACACATATTTTTACACCTGCGGTCCCGAACCTATGTTAAAAGCCGTATATGAAAAAACTGACACTTCGGGACAACTTAGTTTTGAAGAAAGAATGGGCTGCGGATTCGGTGCCTGCATGGGATGTTCATGCAAAACAAAATACGGAAACAAACGTATCTGCAAGGACGGACCGGTGCTGCAAAAGGAGGAAATCATATGGTAAATACCGAAGTGAATTTAAGCGGACTCAAGCTTTCCAACCCAATAATACCGGCGAGCGGAACTTTCGGTTTCGGATATGAATTTGCGGAATATTACGATATAAATATGCTGGGGTCGTTCTCGTTTAAAGGAACAACAAAAGACCCAAGATTCGGAAACGAAACACCAAGAATTGCGGAGTGTGCAAGCGGTATGCTTAATTCCGTGGGACTTCAAAACCCCGGAATAGAAAAGGTTATAGGCGAGGAACTTCCAAAACTTAAAAAATGTTTCAATAAAAAAGTTATAGCGAATATCAGCGGATTTTCGCTCGACGAATATGTATACTGCTGTGAAAAAATTGACAAAGAGGGACAAGTTGGGATAATTGAAGTGAATATAAGCTGTCCGAACGTGCATGGCGGAGGTATGAGTTTCGGAACGTCGGCAAAGTCGGCATTTGAAGTTACAAATGCGGTTAAAAAAGTAACAACCAAACCGGTGTATATAAAACTCAGCCCGAATGTTACGGATATAACGGAAATCGCACGTGCCTGCGAGGACGGAGGAGCGGACGGAATTTCGCTTATAAACACGCTTATGGGCATGAGAATAGATTTAAGAAAAAAGAAACCGATTTTGGCAAATAAATCCGGCGGATTTTCCGGCAGAGCCATATTCCCGGTTGCCGTAAGCATGATATACAGAGTGTATGATGCCGTTAAAATACCTATAATCGGCATGGGCGGAGTTGCAACGGCAGAGGATGTTATAGAAATGATGCTTGCCGGAGCAACGGCGGTGCAGGTTGGAGCGGAAAACCTTGTGAATCCGTTTGCGTGCCGTGATATAATCGAAGATTTACCGAGAGTTATGGAAAAATATAATATAGAAAAATTAAGCGATATAACAGGAGGAGCACACAATGGGTAAAGACGTAATAATTGCACTTGATTTCGAGAGCAAGGCAAAAACACTTGAATTTCTTGATTTGTTTAAGGGTAAAAAACCTTTTGTGAAAATCGGCATGGAGCTTTTCTATGCGGAGGGTCCCGATATAATAAGAGAAATTAAAAGCAGAGGACATAAAATATTTTTGGATTTAAAACTTCACGATATACCGAACACGGTTAAAAAATCCATGGCGGTACTTAAAAATCTTGATGTTGATATGTGCAACCTTCATGCTGCCGGAACAAAAGCCATGATGACTGCGGCACTGGAGGGCTTGACAAGAGAGGACGGAACACGTCCGCTGCTTATTGCCGTAACACAGCTCACATCAACCGACCAGGAAAGAATGACGAACGACTTACTCATAGACCGCCCGATTGACGATGTTGTTATGCACTATGCAAAAAACGCACACGACTGCGGACTGGACGGAGTTGTGTGTTCGCCGCTTGAAGCCGGAAAAGTTAAAAGTGTATGCGGCAGCGAGTTTATGACGGTTACACCGGGAATAAGATTCGATGATGCCTCAAAAGGCGACCAGTCACGTGTAACAACTCCGGCAAAAGCTAAGGAAATCGGCTCGGATTACATTGTTGTCGGCAGACCTATAACGGCAGCGGAAAATCCGGTTGAAGCATACGAAAGATGCGTAAGAGATTTTGTCAATGAATAATTAGTGAGTAGCTGTTAGTGGATAGTGGTTAGAAATAGTTGACGAAACAGATGTAGAACCGTAGGGGCAGACGACCCTACAGGATTGTGCCGCAGAATAGGATTATGCAACCATAGTGCATATATGCATATTCACTTGAAACATTATGAATTAAATACGGGCGTTCTGTCCGAAAAATAATTAAAAAATTAACATTTAATAAAGGAGAATATATTATGCCGATAGTAGATATGCCGGTCAGTGAACTGGAAAAATATATGGGAACAAACCCAAAACCAAATGATTTTGATGAATATTGGGACAAAGCGATTGCCGAAATGAAATCCGTTGCCCCGAACGTTACTTTAACAAAAGCGGAATTTTCATGCCCCGGGGCGGAATGTTACGATATGTATTTCACAGGTGTGAACGGTGCAAGAATTTATGCAAAACATTTGCGCCCGGCAAATATTGAGGGTAAAATTCCGGCTGTACTTCAGTTTCACGGATATTCCGGAGATTCGGGAGAATGGTATGGTAAATTAAGTTATGTTCAGGCAGGCTGTGCGGTTTTTGCGATGGATGTCCGCGGACAGGGCGGAAAAAGTGAAGATGTCGGCGGAGTTGTCGGCAACACATTAAACGGTCATATCATCAGGGGTCTTGATAACGACGACCCGAACAAGCTGTTGTTCAGAGATATTTTCCTCGACACGGCAGAACTTGCGAATATTGCAATGGAAATGGATTTCATAGACGAAACAAAAGTTTATGCTCAAGGCGGAAGCCAGGGCGGTGCCTTAACGGTTGCGTGTGCGGCACTTGAACCTCGTGTGGCAAAAATTGCACCCGTATATCCGTTTATGTCGGATTTTAAACGTGTATGGGATATGGATTTGGACGTTGATGCATATGCGGAATTAAGGCAGTATTTCAGACATTTTGACCCGGCTCACAAAAGAGAAAACGAGATATTCACAAAACTCGGATATATCGATTTGCAGTATCTGGCACCGAGAATAAAGGCAAAAACACTTATGTTTACGGGACTTATGGATACAATATGTCCGCCGTCCACGCAATATGCGATATATAATAAATTAACCTGCGAAAAAGAACATATACTCTATCCGGATTACGGTCACGAATATATAAAAACCGCATCTGATACGGCGTTTATGTTCCTTGTGAAATAATAGCTGAAAGGTTGGGAAAAGAATATGGAAAAAATAACAGCAAAAAATTTATTGTCTATAGGAGCGGTATTTTTACGTCCGGACGACCCGTTCACATGGGCAAGCGGAATAAAAAGTCCGATATACTGCGATAACAGACTTACGCTCACGGCTCCCGAAGTGAGAACACAGATTGAAGAAGGATTGGCAAAACTCATAAAAGAAAATTACCCCGATGCGGAAATTCTTATGGGAACAAGCACGGCAGGAATTGCCCATGCGGCAATAACGGCACATCTTATGGGACTTCCAATGGGATATGTACGAAGCGGTGCAAAAGACCACGGCAGAGGAAACCAAATTGAGGGCAAACTCGAAAAAGGTCAGAAAACCGTTGTTGTTGAGGACCTTATTTCAACGGGCGGAAGCGTTATAGAAGTTGTTGAGGCACTGCGTGAAGCCGGTGCGGACGTTCTCGGCATTGTCAGCATATATACATACGGAATGAAAAAAGGTCTGGAAAGACTTGCTGCGGCAAACGTTAAAAACGTAAGTCTTACGAATTTTGACGTTACGGTTGCCGTTGCTGCCGAAGAAGGCTATATTAAAGAAGAACAGAAAGAAAGCCTTATTAAATTCCGAAACAATCCGAGTGACGAAAGCTGGATGAAAAAATGAGACATCTTATAGATATTCTTGATTTAAGCGTGGAAGAAACCGAAAATCTTTTAAAACGTGCGGAGGATATTATAAAAAATCCCGAAAAATATCGTGAAATATGCAAATATAAAAAGCTTGCAACGCTGTTTTTCGAGCCGTCAACCAGAACAAGACTCAGTTTTGAAGCAGCCATGCTTGAACTCGGCGGAAGTGTTATAGGCTTTTCCGAAGCAACGAGCAGTTCGGCATCAAAAGGCGAGAGCGTTGCGGATACGGTTAGAGTTGTTGGTTGCTATGCCGATATAATTGCAATGAGACACCCGAAAGAGGGAGCACCGATGGTTGCGAAAATGAATTCTCCCGTGCCTATCATAAATGCCGGGGACGGCGGCCATAATCACCCGACACAAACTTTAACGGATTTGCTTACGATAAAAAGGGAAACGGGCAGACTGAATAATTTGAACATAGGTCTTTGCGGTGATTTGAAGTTCGGCAGAACGGTTCATTCGCTCGTAAGTGCGATGTCCAGATATGAAAACATAAAAATATATGCAATATCTCCCGATGAACTTAAGCTGCCGAAATATATAAAAGAAGATGTTATTCATAAAAACGGCATGAGCTTTTATGAAACGGGAAGCCTTGAAGAAGTTATGGGCGACCTCGACATACTTTATATGACAAGGGTTCAGCAGGAACGTTTCTTTAACGAAGCGGACTACGAACGTTTGAAAAACAGTTACGTATTAACGAAAGATAAACTGAAAACCGCAAAAGCGGATATGCGTATACTTCATCCGCTGCCGAGAGTAAACGAAATTTCAACCGAGGTGGATTCGGATATACGTGCGGCATATTTCCGCCAGGTTTTGAACGGTAAATATATGCGTATGGCACTTATACTTATGCTTTTGGAGGGGTCACTGTGAATATAGACGAAATAACGGGCGGCATTGTTATAGACCATATAAAAGCCGGCAAAGGAATGGAAATATATCATTTTTTGGGTCTTGAAAAGCTGGATTGCCAAGTGGCTATAATAAAAAATGCATCAAGCAAAAAAATGGGCAAAAAAGATATTATAAAAATAGATTCCGTTATTGATGCGGATTTGAACGCTTTGGGATATATCGACAGCGGAATAACCGTTAATGTCATAAAAAACGGTCAGAGAACGGAAAAATTCCACCCGCTGCTTCCGGAACGCATAGAAAATATTATTAAATGCAAAAATCCGAGATGTATAACAACAACAGAACAAGAAATTGTTCATATATTCAAACTTACGAACAGAGAAAAAGGCATTTACAGATGCATATACTGCGATGCCGAAAACAAATAATCGGAAAGTGAGTGTATATAATGTATAAAGAATATGAAAAACATGATGTTGCCGTATACGCCGGATATTTGACCGACGATGCCGAATTAATGCAGTGTTCATCCGGCGGTATTGCGACTGCAATGAGCAGGTATGTATTGGAAAAAAAAGTAAATGAGGGGGGGTACGTAGCCGGAGTAGCGTACAGCAAAGATTTTTATAATGCGGAATATATTTTGATTCATGATGAATCGGAGCTTGATAAGCTGAAAGGGTCAAAGTATATTGAATGTGATAAAAATAATATTTATTCCGAAGTGAAAAGATTGGTTGAGAACGGGGAAAACGTGCTGTTCTTCGGATTACCGTGCGCGGTTGCGGCGTTATATAAATATATCGGTTCAAGACCCGATAATCTTTTGACTTGCGAACTGATATGCCACGGAGCAACAAGTGCCAAAATTCACCGCGACTATGTAACATACCTTGAAAACAAATATAAAAGCAAAATAGTGGATTTTTCGGTAAGATACAAGAAGAAAGGCTGGACACCGCTGTATCTTCATGCCGAATTTGCAAACGGTAAAGTTTTTGAAAAACCGTTTTATGATACCGAATATGCATTCGGATTTTCAACTTGGGGACGCGAAGCTTGCTATTCCTGCAAATTCAAAGGCAATAACCGACAGGGCGATATTATGCTGGGGGATTTTTGGGGAGCGACCGAGACCGATGAATATTGGAACAAAAACGGAGTATCGTCTGTTTTTGCCGAAACCGAGAAGGGAAATGAATTTTTAAAATCCGTTCCGGGAATAAAACTTTTCCCGACAACTTTTGAAAAAGCGGTTAAAAAGAATCCGATGGTAATCAAATCGAAAACAAAAAAAGAAAACCGCGATAAATTTTCTGCATTGCTTGCGGAAAAAGGGCTGATGTACGCCGCAAAACATTCCGTTGGCATAAAAACAAGAATTGCAAGAAAAATCCCAAATTCGGTTATACTGGCTTTGAAAAAAGTTATAAAATAGGAGCGGACTTATTTAATTAGGAATTAGGAATGCGGAATTAGGAATTACTCCACGCACAAATCCGTAGGGGCGGACGACTCTGTCCGCCCGAAAACCGGTACGAACCCATGGCAACGTACCAACCCTACAGGATTGTGCCGCAGAATAGGATTATGCATATGATATACGGGTGGGGCTTTGCTCTGCCCGAATAAACTTGACAAAATGATAAAGGAGAAATACAAATGATTTATGATAATATAAAAAATGCGGAAAGATATTTTTCTTTGAGAGAAGATATAAAAATCGGACTCGAAAAAATAAAGGAATTGGAAAATAAAGAAAACGGCAAATATGAAATAGACGGAAAAAAGATTTTTGCTTCCGTGCAAGAATACGAAAGCAAGATTCCGGAAAAAATCCTTTTTGAAAATCACGGAAAATATATTGATATTCAATATATCGTCAGCGGAGAAGAAGAAATTTTGACATCTGCCGCCGATGAAGAACGCAAAAGTATTCCGTATGACAAGGAACACGATGTGGAATTTTTCGATTATACCGAAGAACACAACACATTCAAAATGAATGCCGGTGATTTTGTTATTCTGTTTCCGGGCGAACCTCATGCACCGGGACTTGCCAAAGACGGCAAACCGTGCAAAATGAAAAAAATTGTTGTAAAAATAATGCTTTAAACCATATTCAATGCATAATTATGCTTGCACGATGTTTACACGGAAAATGAAATCGGCAACGCACAAATCCGTAGGGGCGGACGACCCTGTCCGCCCGAAAAAAACCGATACAAACCTATTGATTTAAAATTGTTTTTTCAGTTCGTCCGACGGCAACACGCCTATATAATTTTTATATGTTTTCGTAAAATACGAAAAGTTTTCAGATCCGCACATAAGCGCGATTTCGCTGATACTGTATTTTCGCGAATAAATATACGTTTTCGCCTGTTCGCACCGCAACATATTTATGTAGTTCACAAGGCTTGTGTTCATCATTTCTTTAAAGGTATGGCACAGATAGTATCTGCTGAAGCCGACGCTTGCGGCTATATCGTCAATGGATATATGCTCGCTGTAATGCTTTTTTATATATTTTATCGCAGATTTAACCATCTGTTTTTTTGAATCGGATATTTTGTTTGTGTTTGCAAGAATTTTGTAATTTCTTGAAAGATACACAAACATATTCATGACATCCGCTTTTATTTTTATTTTGTAATACGGCATTTTTTGTGTATATTCGTTATTTATGCTTTCAAATATGTTTTTGAAATATTCGTTTTGTATTTTTGCGGTATAGATTGTTTCGGATATGTTAAAACCGCAGGTTTCACAGAATGCTTCCGACGGAATGAGACAGTAATATTTCAGGCTTTCCGCCGAAATACAGTTGATTGTGTGCAAACAGCCGGAATTCACAACAACTGTGTCGCCGGCACCGATAAAGTGAGTTTCGCTGTCTATAATAATTTTTCCGCGCCCATGCGTACAGTATAAAACTTCAACCCCGTCATGCCAATGCGCTGTGAACAAAGATTCAATATTGTTTGTATCGTAATGAAATATTATCGGCAAATCCGGGTCATTGTGCGTATGCGCCTCGTAAATCATCATAAAAATTATCCTCCGAAAAAAGCAATATAGTGTTATTAATCGGCAAAATTATCTCTTTACATTTTATATAATTAACCGTATAATAATTATATATCAAAACAACAAAAAAAGCAATACCAAATTGAAAAAAAGATATGTGGCATCTTCGGTAAGTGAAAATGAAATTTGTTGCGCAAACCTGTCTGGGCGGATATTATTCATCCGAAAAACACCGCACAAACTCATGTTGATGCACGAAGATTGCAGAAACCGATATTGCAATATTCAAATAAACATTGCCGTTAAAAACGGCGGATAAGGAGATTAAAAAATGAAAATATCAGTAAGTTCATACAGCTTTTCGCAAATGATGAATAACGAAGGATTGACGCAGAAGGGGTGTATTTCAAAAGCAAAAGAACTCGGATTCGACGCAATAGATTTTGCCGAGATAGCCACACCCGACGGAATGACAGATAAGGATTATGTGCTTGAACTGATTGACGAAGCGAAAAAAGTTGATATTGAAATACAAAGCTTTGCATTCGGAGCGGATTTTATAAATAAAGATACGGAAACAGAAATAAAACGTGTATGCGCGCTTATCGATGCAATATCGCCGACGGGCGTTAAGGTTATACGCCATGATGCAACGCAGGGCAACAAAGATATTTCTTTTGACCGCGCACTGCCGGTGCTTGCGGAAGCCTGCCGGCGCATTGCCGAATATGCGCAGAAATACGGAATAAAAACAACGGTTGAAAACCACGGATTTTTCTGCCAAGACAGCGACAGGGCAGAACGACTTTACAACGCCGTGAACCACCCGAATTTCGGATTGCTTGTTGATATCGGAAACTTCACCTGTGCAGACGAAAAACCCGAAATTGCCGTGGGCAGAGTTGCTCCTTATGCGGCATATGTTCATGTTAAAGATTTTCATATCAAAAATGCCGAGGGAACAAATCCCGGAGAGGGATTTTTCACCTCAAGAAACGGTACATATTTGAGAGGTGCCGTGATAGGTCACGGAAACGTACCTGTTTTGCAGTGTTTAAAAACTTTGAAAAAAGCCGGATACAACGGCAATTACGCAATTGAGTTTGAGGGAATCGAACATCCTTTGACTGGACTTAAAATCGGATTTGAAAATTTGAAAAAATATCTTGAAATTATTTGAAATTCAATGTATAATGCATAATTATGCCTGCACGGCGTTTGTGCGGAAAATGAAATCGGCAACGCACAAATCCGTAGGGGCGGACGACCCTGTCCGCC
>CAYQKW010000041.1:12039-15690 GCA_964418245.1 uncultured Oscillospiraceae bacterium | reverse complement strand
TCTGCGGACAGAAAAAGTTTTGTTGTGAAACCGGAGAACATATCAACCGGCAATGCTATAGTCATTGCATTGTACAACAGAGATAAAATCATCGACACGCAATCGAAAGTATACAGCGGTGAGGACGTGACATTCGGTACGGATAAAGCATACACAGCCGCAAAGGTCATGGTATGGAAAAGCCAGAATAATATTACACCTGTATGCGAAGCGGAAATTGTGAAATAAAAGCAAGTTCATATTATTTTTGCCCGAAAGCTCAAAACAAGCTTTCGGGCAAAAATATATGCGATAATTACGATTCTATTTCTGTTTTTACGGTGCGAAACAAAACAAGACAACCCCGAACTTTGCATAAAGTCTTTACGAAGTATCCAAAATATTATGATACAATTGAAGTATGTACTAAATATTAAGGTATAGTTAGAGTAAAATCCGATTTTTTATAAAAAGAGTCACACATCATTGACAATTGTACGGAAAAATAGAAAAACTCAAGGTTTATGCACTTGACACGGTGCGGATTTCATGCTATAATGTAATTGACGGCAGAAAAGCTCCGTATACTGACAAAAACTGTTTGTTTTGTCGGTTACATTGGGGTGAAACAAAATTGAAAAAAGAGGGATTTTATGGGTAAATTCAGTGGTATACTTTTGTGCAGTGATTTTGACGGTACACTTGCATCCGGCAAAGAAATTTCCGAAGAAAATATAAATGCAATAAGATATTTTCAGTCGGAGGGCGGTTTATTTACGGTGTCGACGGGCAGATACCCGTTATATGTCACCGAATTTAAAGATAAGTTTGTTCCGAATACATATCTTATATGCTTGAACGGAACTTTTGTATGCGATGCGGATTTCAACCCCGTCTATGAAAACAGAATATCTCTTTCGGATGCGCATGAATTGTATGCGTTTATAAAACAAAACTGCGGCGATTTGGAGCGTATACTTGCATATGGTACGGACGGAACTCATAAAAACGAACTGCCGTCTTTTGAACCGTATAAAATGATAGCCGTCACCGTCTCGCCGGAGGGCTGTTTGGAATTTAAAAGGATTTTATCCGAACGTTTCGGCAATAAATATTTCATATCAAGAAGCTGGCCGACAGGGCTTGAAATAATAAACGGCAACGCCGGGAAAGATGTGTGTGTGAAATATTTAAAAGAACTTACAAATTCAAAAACACTTATCTGCATGGGCGATTTTGAAAATGATACGGAAATGCTTAAAGCGGCAGACATCGGTATTGCCGTTGAAAACGCTTTGCCGTGCGTTAAGGCCGCCGCGGACAAGGTGACGAAGAATAATTATACATCGGCGGTTGCGGAGGTTATAGGCGGATTGGCGGATAATATAAAATTGTAAAGCGTATAATGCCTTTTTTGTGCGCCCACGTGTTGTTATATATTGTTAAAGGAGTAACCATGTTAGTGTCATTATCGTTATTTGCGGCGGCAATGCTTGTGCTTTCCGCCGTAATATTAAAAAAAGATATATTTGCGGAAAGAAAAATAAGTTTTATTTATCTTTCCGTTGAGTTGTTTGCGGTAAAAGTATTAATATCGACATTTATACGCGGATATGCCTCTGACCTTGCCTGTTTTGCCGGCTGGTCGGATACGGTGTATAAGTTCGGTACCGGCGGATTTTATCAAAATGCCGGATTTGCCGATTATCCGCCGGGATATATGTATATACTTTATGCGGCAGCTGTTGTAAAAAACGTTTTTGCGATAGATTCGTCGTCGCTGATGTATAATGTTTTGCTAAAGCTACCGGCAATTGCGGCGGATATATTCTGTGCCGGGTTGATATATGTTTTTGCGCGCAAAAAAACAACCGAGAATAAAAGCATTGCACTTGCCCTGGTATTTGCTTTTAATCCGATGGTTATTTTAAATTCGGGCTGGTGGGGTCAGGTCGACAGCGTTTTCACATTTTTTGCCCTTGCGGCATTAATTTGCCTATATGAAAACAAATGTGAAATTTCGGCTGTTTTATATGCGCTGGCACTGCTTGTAAAACCGCAGGCGCTGATAATTTTTCCCGTATATTTGTTTTATATTTATCGGATTGTTAAAGAAGAAAAATTTAATGGTATAAAAAAAGCATTCATATCTTCGCTGTGCGGTGCGGTAACATTTTTTGCGCTTATTATTCCTTTTTCGGGAGGAAGACCGATAAACTGGATATTTGAATTGTATAAGAATACACTTGGTTCTTATGAGTATGCATCGCTTAATGCACCGAATCTGTTCTCTATGTTCGGCAAAAATGCGGCAAGCGTTCACGAAAAATTTATTTTTATGAGTTACGATGCGTGGTCGTGGCTTTTTATATGTGCAATCGTAATATTAAGCGGATTTATATATTTCAAAAAAGGCGGAATATTTCCGTGTGCCGCCGTACTGCTTTCGGGAACATATACATTTGCGGCAAAAATGCACGAAAGATATTTGTTTCCGGCATTGGCAATGATACTGATTTGTTATATATGTGAAAACCGCCGAAAAATTATATATTCGTTTTTCGGATTTACAGTTGCCGTATATGGGGCGTCGGCGTGGGTTCTCGCATTGGTATGCAAAACAGAACAGTCGTTTATCGGGTCGCGTCAGCCGATGTTTATTTTGCTCTCGTTGCTTTGCGTATCAAGCTTTGTAATGCTGATATACGCATTCGGCAAAAATGACGGCAGACCGCAGAAAATCCGTAAACCGGTGTTCATATCCGAGATAAAGCGTGAACCGGCGCATTTTGACAGAAAAGATGTATTCATTTGCATTGTTATTGCCGCAATATATGCCGTTGTTGAGTTTGCGGCTTTGGGTGATATGTCTGCACCGCAGACGTTTGAAGAATTTTCGGATAAACGCAGTGTTGTGCTTGCTCTTGATAAAGCGGAAGACATAACAAGAATAACAGCATATAACGGCAGACTGCCGTTTGACGGAGATGAACAGTATTGTATTTCGTTTTCCGATGACGGGAAATATTTTGAAAATACCGTTTCGTTTAATTTAAAATCCGTATTTAAATGGGAAGTTTTGAATGTTGATGAAACGGCTCGGTATATCAAAATAGATTATCTTAAAAAAGATTTGGCGTATATCGGTGAAATCGGCATTTTTTCGGGCATGGAAAAACTTGATTTTTCGTGCGGTGATGCACCGAAGCTGTGTGACGAGCAAAAAACGGCGGCATATGAATCAAGTTATATGAACGGAACGTATTTCGATGAAATATATCATGCCAGAACAGCATATGAATTTAATTGCGGAGCGGATATTTACGAATGGACACATCCGCAGCTCGGCAAGCTGTTTATTGCTCTCGGAGTAAAAATTTTTGGAATGACGCCGTTCGGATGGCGATTCGCCGGTGCATTTTTCGGAATACTTATCATTCCGGTAATTTATATCCTTGCAAAGGAAGTAACGAAAAGCCGCCGTGCCGCCGCACTTGCCGCAATACTGCTGTCGGTTGATTTTATGCATTTCACAATGTCACGGATTGCCACGATAGACTCGTTTGCATCGTTTTTTGCATTGCTGATGTTTTTGTTTATGTATAAATTTTTGCAAACGGATTTAAACGAAATGCACAAGGCATTGAAATATCTTTTTCTTTCGGGGTTGGC
>CAYQKW010000041.1:0-12029 GCA_964418245.1 uncultured Oscillospiraceae bacterium | reverse complement strand
CGGACTCGGTGTTGCGGTGAAATGGACGTGCATATACTCCGGGGTTGGGTTGTGTGTATTGTTTTTCGCGCACATGATAAGTATGTATAAAATTCGTACACAATATGAAAACTATACGAAAAAGACAGTAAAAATTCTTCTTTGCTGTGTGCTTTATTTTGTTGTAATACCGGCACTTATTTATTGGGTGTCGTATATGCCTTACGCATTTTTGAAAAGCGGAAACGAGAAAATAACGGTTATGTTTAAATTGCAAAAAGATATGTTCGAATATCATAAAAATCTTGATGCGTCTCACTTTTTTTCATCAATGTGGTATCAGTGGCCCGTTATGTATAAACCGATATGGTTTTTGTCGGAAACATATCCGGAAAGAGATACAATATCAAGCATATCCGCGTTCGGTAATCCGGTGATATGGTGGACGGCAATTTCGGCAACGGCGGTATTTGCGGCAATAGCTGTAAAAAAATATAAAAAAAGTGAAAGCATTTTTGATGTAAAATTTTTGACGGTTGGCTATCTGGCACAGTATCTGCCATGGTTTTTTGTAACAAGGGTGGTATTTATATATCATTATTATAACAGCGTACCGTTTGTAATTTTGATACTTGTGTATGTCATAAAATATCTGTATGATATATCGAAAAATAAAAAAACGGTAAAATATTGTACGTTTGCGTTCGCCGCCGCGGCAATAGTTGCATTTGCCGTATTTTTCCCAATAATATCCGGCGCGGAAACAACCGCTTCATATGCAAAGGCTTTGACGTGGTTTCCCACATGGTATTTCGGCGGTAATTAAGAAAGGATTATGTAATGAAAAATATTATGTTTGATGTTGACGGAACAATTTTTGATACAAGTGAGGGTGTGAGTGCTTCAATTCTTTATGCACTCGAAAAAATCGGCGAGAAACCGCTTGCGAAAGAAATTCTGCAAAAGTTCATCGGTCCTCCGCTTATGGAAGGGTTTATGAGTTTTGCCGGTGTTTCTGCCGAAAACGCAAATACAGCAATTGAATATTACAGAGAGATTTACACTCCGAAAGGTGTGTATATGGCAAAGCTTTACGGCGGAATAACCGAACTTCTCGATGACCTGTGCAAAAAAGGAAAATCGCTGTTTGTTATAAGCAGTAAACCGACCGTTTTTGTTGAAAAACTTTTTGAAAAGTTTGAAATCGAAAAATATTTCAAAGACATTGCCGAGGTGCGGTTTGATAATTGCGAAATATCAAAAGAAGATTTGATTAACAGCGTTATAAAAAAATATAGCCTTGATATTTCCGACACCGTTATGGTGGGCGACAGAAAATTTGACATTGACGGCGCAAAAGCTGTCGGAGTGCGTTCCGTCGGTGTTACATACGGATTTGGGTCAAGTGAAGAACTTCTGTTTCACGGTGCCGATTTCATAGCCAATTCACCGGAAGAAATCAAAAAATATGTTTAAACGGAGTGAATAATATGTTGAAAAAAAGTATTGCACTGTTAATCATGATTGTTTTGGTGATGTCGTCATGCACAAAAATAAAGCCTGTCAGCGATACGGACGAAAACGGCAGATATATACTGCCCGAAAAACTGCTGAAACTCACGGTTTGGAATTTATCGGAGTTTGAAGAAGACAAATCGGACGCGGACGATGTTTCCGATGTGCTTAAAGAAAAAACAAACGTAACCGTATCCAAAATATTCGGGAATAACGGTAAAATCTGGACAGACCGTTTGGCACAGCTTGTTATGGACGGTCAGCTGCCCAATTTGGTAAATGCCGCGGACGGTGAGGGGATGGTACAGTTTTTAAAACTTGATAAAATTAAAAAGGTATACAAACTCACCGAAGAAGAAATCAAACAATATGCACCGGAATTGTGGAAAAGAACCCCCGAAAAATATTGGGAATACCTGAAAAACGCAGATGGCGATATTATAGGTATTCCATATGATTTGCCGACCGGGGAAGAATACATAAATTCGGAATACGGCGATGATATTTTTCCGTGTGACGGAAAATGTTTGTGGATTCGTGACGATATTTTGAAGGATTTTTATCCGGAAGCAAAATCGTGGGACGAAACAGCCGCGCTTGAAGGCGATTTCCTCGGAGATGTGATGCTGGACGTTCATATTACGACAACAGAGGAATATATACATTTTTTGTATGATATTGCAAACGGCGGATATACTTCGCAGAACGGCAAGAAAGTCTTTGCTTTCGGATATTGCGAAAAAAACGGCATATCCGATATGAATATGCTCGGTGCCGATATGTACGGATACAAAAAACGTGACATTTTCACTTCGTGGAAAGAGGATAAAATAAATTTTATGCTTGATGATGAAATTATATATAATGCATTTAAAACACAAAATCAAATGATATATGACGGAATTATAGACGGCGGCAGTATCTATGATACCGAAAAAGAGTACGTCGCAAAGGTTTTTGATGGCAGATATGCAATAATATCACCCGGTATGAACGGCGAAGCAATAAACAAGATACTTGAAGAAAACGGAAGCGGTTTCAGATACCGTCCGTTTTTGACAAATATAACAAGCGAATATACGCCGTATAAAACAAAACGGATTTTCGGCGGAGCGATATGCATTTTGAATAATTTAAACGCCGCGCAGGTTCATCAAGTTTTGAATTGGATTAATGCATGGTACGGCGAGGGAGTTGAGCCTGTCGGCAATCCGGCGGCAAAAGATGATAATACTGAAAACAGATTCAAGTTTTCACCGGACAGTCCGCACATCTCGATGATGGAAGAAAAACCTACTGCCGATATAAAAAACAGTATGTATGCCGCTATTCCGGAAGTTACCGAACTTTTGAACGATAGGGACGATATAGAAAGAAATCTCATTCGCTTTCTTATGAAGTCGCCGGACGAGTTTGACGCCAAATGGAACGAGTTTATTGAAGATGTACATAAAATAGCGGATATTTCGGCAATGGAGCAAAAAATGACCGATGCCGCATTAAAATAATTATGCCTGACAGCAGATAGGGGAGAAAAAATGAAATCAAAAATTAAAATGCTGTGGACGCTTTTTATAACGTTTGCAAGAATAGGAGCTTTTACGTTCGGCGGAGGCATGGCAATGCTTGCGATTTTGCAGGACGAAATTGCAGAAAACAAAAAATGGGCAACACAGGAAGAAATGCTTGATTATTATGCGATAGCACAGTGTACTCCGGGGGTTATAGCCGTTAATACGGCAACGTTTATCGGAACAAAACAAGCCGGAATCATCGGCGGAATTGCGGCAACGCTCGGCGTGGTATTTCCGTCGGTTGTCATTATAACGATTATTGCGGCGTTTCTGAGTAATTTTCTTGAATATGAAATTGTGCGACACGTTTTAAACGGGGTGAAAGTTGCTGTTGCCGTAATTATAGTCAATGCCGTAATTTCACTCGGCAAAAATGCACTTGCGGATAAAATATGTATTGCAATAGCGGTGGTATCGTTCGTGCTTTCGGTTATATTTTCGTTTTCTCCGATATATATTGTCATTGCCGCGGCAGCTGCCGGAATACTGGTTAAAAAGGGGGAAAAAGCATGATATATCTCAGCCTTTTTTATGAATTTTTCAAAACCGGTCTTTTTGCAATAGGCGGCGGTCTTGCAACAATCCCGTTTTTATATGATATTGCCGAAAAATGCAAATGGTTTACCAAAGATTTTATCGGTACAATGGTTGCGGTTGCGGAATCCACGCCGGGTCCGATAGGTATAAATGCGGCAACTTATGCCGGATATACCACAGCCGGGCTTTGGGGCGGAATTATAGCAACTCTCGGTATTATAACGCCGTCAATTGTAATAATAATATTAATATCGAAAATTCTTGATAAATTCAAAGATAACAAATATGTGCAGTCGGCATTTTACGGAATACGCCCCGCGGTGATGGGAATGATTGGTGCGGTTGCGCTTGAAATGATTCAGCTTGCATTGTTTACAAAAACAGGAAACGGCATTCTCGGAAGTCTCGGAATTAAAGAACTTGTACTTTTTGTCGTTTTGTTTGCCGTATCGCGGAAAATAAAAGTTCATCCCATATTATGGATAATAATTGCCGGTACAATTGGCGGTATTGCGGTATTCTGAAAACATTTGCCGCAACATTAATGCTTGAAAAGGCTGTAAGACCACAGAAAAAGATGGTCGTACAGCCTTTTTTACAGCATGGCGCCGCACGAATACGCGACGTGTGCGTTGCTGTGCCGGCGGTGCATAAACCCACATGGCAGATATTATCCGTCAGTTGGATTTAATGTAATCATCAAGCAGCTCTGCGGCGGTCACAACAATAAAAGCACACGGACGCTTTTTATAATATTCCGCCGTTCTCGCATCGGGTGTTGCACCGCAGTTTTCTCCCGGCTTAAGTTCCAAAAGTTCACGGCATATAAGCGAACCGCACTTTTCTTTAAACTTATCCGCAAAATTGCGCACAACTATATAATGCTCCTCTTTTTTCTCCGGGTCAGTGTTTCCGTAAAGTATACCAAGCACCATTGCCGCTCCGCTCATTGCTCCGCAAACCTCTCTCATTCTTCCGAGACCTCCGCCGAACGATGACGAAATTTTAAGCGCCGTTTCCTCGTCCATACCGGTAACATCGCAGAAAGCGGCAAAAACCGCCTGCGAACAATTATATCCTTTCAAAAATAATTCTTTTGCTTTTTCTCTGTGGTTCATTGTTATTTTCTCCTTTGTGTTTCGGCAAATAAACTTTTTTAAAGCTTGCGTTTTTTTACCCAGCCATCTTTATTAACCTGTCTTGCACGTGCAATTGCAAGGCTTTCTTCGGGAACTTCTTCCGTTATTGTCGAGCCTGCCGCCGTAAATGCGTTTTTTCCGACTTTCACGGGTGCAACAAGATTTGTGTTGCAACCTATAAACGCATTGTCTTCTATAACCGTTCTGTGTTTTGATTTGCCGTCGTAATTAACAACAACCGTTCCGCATCCGAAATTGATTCCGCTGCCCACATCGGCATCACCGATATAGGTTAAATGTGATATTTTTGTTCCGTCACCGATATTTGAATTTTTAAGTTCCACAAAATCTCCCACACGTACATTTTTACCGATTTTACAATCGGGACGTATATATGCGAACGGTCCAACGGTGGTATTTTCGCCGATTTCACTGTTCATAATTACAGAATGTTTTATTTTTACACCGTCTGCAATTTTTGCATCCGTAAGTTCACTGCCGAATCCCACGGTTACGTTTTCGCCTATAACCGTATTGCCTTTTATGCACACATTCGGTTCTATTACACTGCCTTTTCCGATTTCAACAGTATCGTCGAT
This sequence comes from uncultured Oscillospiraceae bacterium, assembly GCA_964418245.1. GTDB lineage: Bacteria > Bacillota > Clostridia > RUG12999 > RUG12999 > CAKVOK01. The sequence goes on along the minus strand of CAYQKW010000041.1, from coordinate 6,686 downwards.
ATACACGTTTTTTTCATCAATAAATGTTACATCGTTAAACTTCTTCATGGTAATCCTCCTTAACTGAGCCTTGCTTCAATGAGTTTTGCAAGATAGTTTGCCTTCTGTTCTATCACGTCCTGCGACTGCCCCTCCAGCATTACACGCACAAACGGTTCCGTTCCGGAAGGTCTTATAACAACTCTGCCGTTTTCTTTGAACTCGTTTTCAATCTCTTGTATTTCGTCTGTTATGACTTTATCGTTCACATAATCATATTTTTTGCTGTTTTTTACTTTTGCGTTTATAAGCACCTGCGGCAACGGTTTGAAAACATCGGCAAGCTCAGAGAGCTTTTTGCCGGAATGTTTCATTATTTTAAGCACCTGCAATGCCGAAACAAGCCCGTCACCCGTTGTGTTGTAATCAAGGAAAATGATATGTCCGGACTGTTCACCGCCTATCGAATATCCGTTTTTAAGCATTTCTTCAAGAACATATCTGTCACCGACTTTTGTTTGAACAATTTTTATTCCCTGTTCCTTTGCCGTAAGCACAAGTCCCAGATTCGTCATAATTGTTGTTACGAGAGTATTTTTGTTTAGCATTTCTCTTTCTTTGAAATAATTTGCACACACAAGCATTATTTTGTCGCCGTCCGTGAGATTTCCTTTTTCGTCAACCACAAGAAGTCTGTCCGCATCACCGTCGAAACTCAAACCAACATCAACACCAACATTTTTAACATATTCGCAGAATTTGTCCGTATGCGTTGACCCGCAGTTCAAATTAATGTTTGTGCCGTTCGGATGATTGGCGATAACAAACACCTCCGCTCCCAAATCAACAAGTACATTAACAGCTGTCTCGCAGGAAGCACCGTTCGCACAGTCCACGGCAATACGCAGTCCCTGCAAATCGCAGTCTATGGTTTTTTTCGCAAATTTCACATAATCTTTAACCGCCGTGTCGATTTTATGCGCCGTGCCCACGGCATCGCCTGTCGGCAGTTTTATTTCATCCGCACCGTGTAATATAAGTTCTTCGATTTTATCTTCAATTTCGTCGCTTAATTTATATCCGTTGCCGTTAAAGATTTTAATTCCGTTATATTCCGCCGAATTATGCGATGCCGAAATAACTATACCGGCATCCGCGTTATATTTTCGTGTGAGATATGCAACCGCCGGTGTTGGTATCACTCCGAGCGATATTACTTTTGCTCCGACGGAACAAAGTCCGGCAGTGAGTGCCGCTTCAAGCATATCCCCCGATATTCTCGTATCTTTTCCAATCAAAATTTCCGGCTTGTGTTTAATCTCTCCCGTAAGCACAAAAGCCGCACATCTTCCTATTTTAAAAGCCAGTTCGCAGGTGAGTTCCTCGTTTGCAACTCCGCGAACACCGTCTGTACCGAATAATCTTCCCATATATAATCTGTCCTTTCTTATTCAACTGTCACCGATTTTGCCAAATTTCTCGGTTTATCTATATCGTAGCCTTTTTCTTTTGCCGTGAAATATGCAAGCAACTGCAATGCCGCACACGAATATAACGGAGAAAATACCGACCCTTTACCGGGGATTTTTATCACCCTGTCACAGGATTTATATATTTCCGCCGTTTCTTCATTAACAAAAGCGACCGTATAAGCACCTCTTGCCATAACCTCTTTAACATTGCCGTACATTTTTTCTTTCAGTTCACCGTTTGTGCTTATCGTAACAACAACCGTTCCGGGTTCTATAAGCGCAATAGGTCCGTGCTTAAGTTCACCGCCGGCATATGCTTCCGAATGAATATACGATATTTCCTTGAGCTTCAGGCAACCCTCGTATGCCGCCGCCAAATCCGCTCCTCGTCCGAGATAATACATATCGGTTTCTTTATAAATATTTTTTGCGATTTCTTTTATTTCTTTCTCAAGAAGAATACACTCCCTAATTTCGGACGGAGTGTTTAACAATTCTTTTTTAAGCGTATCCACGTTTTTGCCATAGGTTTCCGCCGCAAAAAGCGCAAAAATATACATCGCCGCAAGCTGTGTTATATATGCCTTTGTGGATGCAACGGCAATTTCCGGTCCGGCATAAGTATAAAACACAAAATCCGCTTCTCTCGATATACTGCTGCCGACAACATTTGTTATTGCCAACGTATATGCCTTCCGTTCTTTCGCAAGCCTTAAAGCCGCCATTGTATCTGCCGTTTCTCCCGACTGACTTATTGCTATTACAAGCGTTTTTTCGTCCATAATCGGGGCTTGATATCGAAACTCCGATGCAAGCACACATTCCGACGATATTCCCGACAAACGCTCGATTGCGATTTTCCCGGCGAGCCCGGCGTGATATGCCGTTCCGCAGCCGACTATATATATTTTGTCTGCACTTTTTAATATTTTTCTTTCAAACCCGTCAAAATTCAGTTCAAGAAATTCGTTCAGTCTGCCCATCAGCGTGTTTTCAACCGCCTGCGGCTGTTCGTGAATTTCTTTGAGCATAAAATGCTCATAACCGTTTTTCTGTGCGTCGGCAGCCGAAAATGCAACTTTTTCGGTATCTCTTTTCACTGCCTTTCCCATGCCGTTGAATATTTTAACATCATCTTTTGTTATCACGGCAATCTCGCCGTCCTCAAGCATATATACTTCGTCCGTATATGGTAAAACCGCCGGAATATCCGAAGCAATATAATTCCCGTCCGTTCCTTTTCCGATTATAAGCGGACTGTCTTTTCTTACTGCCGTTAAAATATCCGGATTACTTTTGCAAATAATCCCCAGAGCATAGCTCCCTTTTAAAGAATCAACCGTTTTTCGCACCGCCTCAATAATATTTCCGCTGTAATTATACTGCAACAGCTGCGGTATAACCTCGGTGTCCGTCTGCGATGAAAAAACATATCCGGCATTCCTTAAAAATTCTTTAATTTCTCTGTAATTTTCAATAATTCCGTTATGAACAACGGCAAATTCACCGTTCTCGGACAAATGCGGATGAGCGTTCACTCTGTTCGGTTCCCCGTGAGTTGCCCACCTGGTATGCCCTATTCCCGTTGTTCCCTTAATATGATTTTTGTTTAACGTTTCTTTTAAATTCGCAAGTCGTCCCTTTTCCTTGCACACGTTCAAGTCTGTTCCGTCAAAAACCGCAATACCGGCAGAATCATATCCCCGATATTCCAACTTTTCAAGACCGTTTATTAAAATTCCCTCGGCATCGTTTTTTCCTATATATCCTACTACTCCGCACATTTTTTACATTCCTTTCATATATCACAAAAGGAGCGCAAAACACCATCACAAACAGGTTTACGCCTTTTGTGATACTGCTTAATTTATTTAGCATACAGGAACTCTTTGTTCACGAATTACTTCGTGTTTTTGATTTTCCCGGCAGTGCTGTTCTGCCTTGGGGCATCCGCCGAATATTTCGATACTCCCCATCCTCGTCAACCTATAATGCCAATCTTACGGTCCCGGCGCTTTTGTTTTCCAGAAAAAATCCTTTCATAAAATTTATTGGCTATTATATTATACAACTTTTGGTGATGTTTGTCAAGTGTTTTTCAAACAATTATTCCCGTATTTCGCTCCCAAAGTTATTTTTTCATTATTTATATTATTCCTCATTATTGCCAATATACATATGTAAAATTGATTTTTTACATATTTTTTTTGATAAATCACGGTGTAGTCGTATTGTTATTTTATTCGCTTGAACTGCGGTTGCGGTGTTTTTGCTGATGTTTTAATCGGTACATTTGATTTGCCGCAAAAAAATATCGGAAGAATAACACGACAATTATTCTTCCGATATGATTAGCTTTAACAAAAATTTTGACTGCGCAGTCACGCACACGTCAATCTATAACCGCACCTTTATCTGCCGAGGATACGTTTTTGGCATATCGTGCCAAATATCCTTTCAGATTTTCTTTTTTCTTTAATTTTATTTCCGATTTGCGTTTTTGAAGTTCGTCGTCGGAAATATCAATATCAATTTTGTAGTTCGGAATATCTATATTTATAATATCCCCTTCTTTAATATAAGCTATTACACCGCCGTTTGCGGCTTCCGGAGATATATGTCCGATTGCGGCACCTCGTGTTGCACCGGAAAATCTTCCGTCGGTTATAAGCGCAACATCTTTGTCAAGCCCCATACCGGCAATTGCCGAAGTGGGGGAGAGCATTTCGCGCATTCCGGGACCGCCCGCGGGACCCTCGTAACGTATCACAACAACATCGCCTTTGTTTATTTTGCCGTCATATATTGCGGCAATAGCTTCTTCTTCACTGTCAAAAACTCTGGCTTTTCCGCTGTGAACAAGCATTTCGGCAGCCACGGCGCTGCGTTTTACAACAGCTCCGTTTTCGGCGAGTGAACCGAAAAGCACTGCAAGACCGCCCGTTTCGGAATAAGGATTATCAATACTTCGTATAACATTACCGGTAACGGCTTTCACGTTGGAAATGTTTTCTTTTACGGTTTTGCCGGTAACTGTAATCAAATCTTCATGAAGCATATTCTTTTTGGAAAGCTCGCTCATAACGGCATATACGCCGCCGGCGGCGTGGAAATCCTGAATATGATATTTTCCTGCCGGAGCAAGATGACATATATTCGGAGTTTTTTCGCTTATTTCATTCACTTTGTGCAAATCGAAATCAACCCCGGTTTCGTGTGCCAATGCCGTCAAATGAAGCAGCGAATTGCTGGAACAACCTATTGCCATATCAACCGCAAGTGCATTTTCAATGGCTTTTTCGGTGATTATATCGAGAGGCCGTATATTCTTTTCAACAAGCTCGGTAATTTTCATTCCGGTATCTTTGGCAAGTCTTATTCTTTCGGCATAAACAGCCGGAATTGTGCCGTTGCCTTTAAGGGCAATTCCGAGAGCTTCACATAAACAGTTCATGGAATTTGCGGTGAACATACCGGAACATGAACCGCATCCGGGGCAGGCGTTATCTTCAAAATATTTAAGACGTACATCGTCCATAGTACCTTTTTTATATGCGCCGACTGCTTCAAAAACACTGTTTAAATCCATATATTTTCCGTCATCGGAACAGTTTGAAAGCATTGCTCCGCCGGCAATAAATATGGACGGTATATTAAGGCGAACCGCAGCAAGCAACATTCCGGGTACGATTTTGTCGCAATTAGGGATAAATACAAGCCCGTCAAAAGCGTGCGCCATTGCCATACATTCAATGCTGTCCGCAATTATTTCACGGGAGGCGAGGGAATATTTCATTCCCTCGTGTCCCATTGCAATACCGTCGCAAACGCCGATTGTGTTAAATTCAATCGGTGTTGAACCGGAGGCGAGTACGCCGTCCTTAACGGCACGTGATATTGTGTTCAAATGAACGTGACCCGGCACAATTTCGTTGAAAGAATTTACAATACCTATAATCGGACGTTTTATCTGCTCATCCGTTAATCCGAGAGCCTTTAAGAGCGACCTTTGCGGTGCACGCTCCGCACCTTTTTTTATATTGTCACTTCTCATAATGCCATACCTCAGTTGTTAATGAGTTTTTCTTCGTCGCTCCAGCTGTAAAGTTTGCGGAGTTCTGTGCCGACTTCTTCGGAAATATGTTCTTTCTGGAGCTTTCTCATTGCATTGAAGTGCGGACAGCCCGCTTGGTTTTCAAGCAACCATTCTTTTGCGAAACTTCCGTCCTGAATATCGCTTAAAACTTTTTTCATGGCTTTTTTTGTATCTTCTGTGATTATTTTCGGACCTGTTATGTAATCGCCGTATTCTGCCGTGTTGGATATTGAATATCTCATACCCTCAAATCCGGATTGGTAAATAAGGTCAACAATAAGTTTCATTTCGTGTATACATTCAAAATATGCGTTTCTGGGGTCGTAACCGGCTTCAACAAGAGTTTCAAATCCGGCTTTCATAAGTGCGGAAACACCGCCGCAAATAACAGCCTGTTCGCCGAAAAGGTCTGTTTCTGTTTCTGTGCGGAAATCGGTTTCCAAAACACCGGCTCTTGCACCGCCGATTGCGAGTGCATATGCAAGTGCGAGTTCAAGGGCTTTGCCGGTTGCATCCTGATGAACGGCAACAAGACAAGGTACGCCTTTGCCTATCTGATATTCGCTGCGAACCGTATGTCCCGGACCTTTCGGGGCAATCATTGTAACGTCAACGCCTTTCGGAGGAACAATCTGACCGAAGTGAATTGCAAATCCGTGAGCAAACATAAGCATTTTGCCCTCTGTGAGATTCGGTTCGATAGATTCTTTATACATTGCTGCCTGTTTTTCGTCATTAATAAGTATCATGATGATGTCGGCACGTTTAGCGGCTTCTGCGGCTGTGTATACTTCAAAACCCTGTTTTTCGGCTTTTGCCCAGGAGCGGCTGCCCTCATAAAGACCAATGATAACGTTGCAACCGGAATCTTTTGCGTTGAGTGCATGGGCGTGTCCTTGGCTTCCGTATCCTATCACGGCTATTGTTTTTCCCTCAAGCAACGATATGTTGCAGTCACTTTGATAATAAATTTTGTTACTCATTTTAATTAACTCCTTTTTATAATTATGTATTTTATTGGCATTACCAATTATTTGCTTTTTTCATCTTTAAGGCAGCGTTTGCCCCTGTCCATTGAAACAGTACCGGTTCGGCACAATTCCAAAATGCCGTAAGGTTTCATTAAATCTATAAAAGCT
>CAYQKW010000040.1:0-15742 GCA_964418245.1 uncultured Oscillospiraceae bacterium | reverse complement strand
AAAAATTATGATATAACAATAGAAAAAAATCTTGATATAAGCGAAGATTACAGAAAAATTACGATAATTGGTGATGAATTATGAATATACTGGCACTCGATACTTCCGGAACGGTTGCCGCCGTTGCTGTCGGCACAGAAGAAAAACTGCTTGCAAGCTATTACATTGACGATAAGCTGACGCATTCGGAAAAGCTTTTACCGATGACAGACACCGTGCTGAAAGAACTGCATATGACAATCAGGGACATAGATTGTTTCGCCTGTGTAACGGGACCCGGGTCTTTCACCGGACTGCGGATAGGTGTTGCGGCGGTTAAGGGCATGGCACTCGGCAGACCTGTTGTTCCCGTTACTTCAACAATGGCAATGGCATATTCGTTTTACGGAAGCAATATGAACATTGTGCCGCTGATTGATGCGCGCAACGAAAATGTATACGCCGGGGAATATAAGTTTGAAAACAACGAAATAAAGGAAATATCTGTTCCGTCCGCCATGAGCGTGAACGACATACACCCAACCGTGCCAACAGTGTTTATGGGCGACGGCAGTGTGAAATACAAAGAAATACTCGCAAAAAACAAAAATGCATTTTTTGCTCCTCCGCATATAAACATGGGCGGCGGTGCAAATGTGTTTGCGGCGGCTTGCGATATGATAAAACAAGGAAAGACAATTTCGGCAAATAAACTTTTGCCGCTTTATATAAAAAAATGTCAGGCAGAACAAGAAAAAGAATTCGAACAAGAAAGGAAGAATGAAAAATGATAGCTATAGGCTGTGACCACGGTGGTTTGGAACTTAAAGATTTCATTGTGGAATATTTGAAAAAATCGGGATATGAGGTTAAGGATTTCGGTATATACGAAACCCACAGCGTCGATTATCCTGACATTGCAAAAACGGTATGCAAAAGCATTTTAAAAGATGAATGCGACCGCGGAATTTTAATCTGCGGAACAGGTATCGGCATGAGTATTGCCGCAAACAAATTCAACGGCATACGTGCCGCGGTATGCGGTGATATTTATTCCGCCAAAATGACAAAAATACATAATAATTCAAACGTTATAACAATGGGTGCAAGAGTTATCGGTCAAGAAACCGCCCGTGAAATTGTGAACGCATGGCTCACAAACGAATACGAGGGCGGCAGACATCAAAACAGGCTCGATAAAATAACCGAAATAGAAAAAAACAATTAATCCGCTTATCGAATTTAATCCGATAAGAAATAAAAATAAAAGCCTATGATACGGCAGAATGGAGATTTTTTATGAAAAACGTAACAATTTTAGACCATCCTCTCATACAGCACAAACTCTCTATATTGAGAGATGTTAAAACCGGAGCAAAAGAATTTCGCGAGCTTATTGAAGAGATAACAATGCTTGTAGGCTATGAAGCAACAAGAGATTTGCCGCTTAAAGAAATTGAAATTCAAACACCGGTAACAAAAACAACAACAAAAGTTTTGGCGGGCAGAAAGCTTGCAATCATCCCCATACTGCGTGCGGGTTTGGGCATGGTTGAGGGTATGCTTTCGCTTATTCCTGCGGCAAAAGTGGGTCATATCGGGTTATACCGTGACCCCGTGACGGTTCAGCCGGTTGAATATTATTGCAAACTTCCCGAAGATATAAGCGAAAGAGAAGTTATTGTCGTTGACCCGATGCTTGCAACGGGCGGAAGTGCCAGCGATGCAATAACAATGCTGAAAAAACGCGGTGTAACAGACATCAGAATGATGTGCATAATCGCCGCTCCCGAGGGTATTGAAAAACTCATGAACGACCACCCCGATATTCAGCTTTATTGCGCAACAAAAGACGAAAGACTGAACGAACATTCTTACATTGTACCCGGTCTCGGCGATGCCGGCGACAGAATTTTCGGTACAAAATAATTTTTTTCAATGCATAATGCATAATTATTGCTCGCACGGTGTTCGTGCGGAAAAGAATTATGCGGAACGAACGAGGATGGCTGTTAGCTGTTAGCTATTAGTTGTTAGCAATTAGAAATTGGGGATTGCGGATTTACTGCTCACTAATCACTACCCACCAATAACCAAATCCCGTAGGGGCGGACGACTCTGTCCGCCCGAACAATCATTGCACAAACAAATGTGGTTAGCTGTTAGCGATTGGGAATTGCGGATTTACCGCTCACTATTCACTACCCACCAATAACCAAATCCCGTAGGGGGTCGACCTGTGTGTCCGCCCGAACAATCATTGCACAAACAAATGTGGTTAGCTGTTAGAAATTGGGGATTGCGGATTTACTGCTCACTAATCACTACCCACCAATAACCAAATCCCGTAGGGGCGGACGACTCTGTCCGCCCGAACAATCGTTGCACAAACAAACATAATTTTAAAAAGTTAGGAGAAAAAATATGGCAAAAAAAGAATACGGAAACGATAGTATAACATCGCTGAAAGGTGCAGACCGTGTAAGGCTGCGTCCTGCCGTAATATTCGGGTCCGATGGACTTGATGGCTGTGAACATGCCGTATTTGAAATACTGTCGAATTCAATCGATGAAGCAAGAGAAGGTCACGGAAACGTAATCGAAGTAACAAAATATCTCGACGGGTCAATCGAAGTTAAAGACTACGGCAGAGGTATTCCCCTCGATTACAACCAAAGCGAAGAACGATATAACTGGGAACTTGTATTCTGCGAACTTTATGCCGGCGGAAAATATAACAACGTATCCGGCGAAAACTATGAATACAGCCTGGGGCTTAACGGTCTGGGAAGCTGTGCCACACAATACAGTTCGGAGTTTATGGACGTTTGTGTTGTTCGTGACGGATATAAATATGAACTTCATTTTGAACACGGCGAAAATATCGGCGGACTGAAAAAAACGGAATATAAATCGAAAAAAACAGGTTCCACAATACGTTGGCGACCCGATTTGAAAGTATTTACCGATATAAACATACCCGTTGAATATTTCAAGGAAGTAATGAAAAAACAAGCGGTCGTAAACGCAGGAATAAAACTTGTTCTGTATGTTGAAACCGAAGAAGGCATGGAAATTTCGGAATATCTTTATCCGAACGGAATCGAAGATTACATTGAAGAACTCGGCGGAACAACATCTTTCACATCACCCCACAAAGTTGACACAGAGGGACGTGGACGCGACCGTGAGGACAAGCCCGAATATAAGGTGAAATTAAGCCTTGTATATTGTTTCAATAATAACGTGAATATAACGGAATATTACCACAACTCAAGTTTTCTGGAACACGGCGGTTCGCCGGATAAAGCGGTGCGAAGTGCCTTTACATATGCAATCGACCAATATTTGAAAAACAACAACAAATACAACAAAAACGAAAGTAAAATAACATATCAGGACGTGCAGGACAGCTTACTTTTGATTAGCAATTCTTTTTCGACGGTAACAAGTTATGAAAACCAGACAAAAAAAGCTATAACAAACAAATTCATTCAAGATTTCATGACAGAAACCTTAAAACACGAACTTGAAATTTATTTTATCGAAAACAAACTCGATGCGGATAAAATCGCAACACAGATTCTTGTGAACAAACGAAGCCGCGAATCTGCCGAAAAAACGCGTCTTAACATGAAAACCAAACTTTCCGGCAAAATCGACATGAACAACCGTGTTCAAAAATTTGTTGACTGCCGTACAAAAGATTTATCACGCCGAGAAGTATATATCGTGGAGGGTGACTCGGCTCTCGGTGCCTGCAAACAGGGACGTGATGCGGAATTTCAGGCAATAATGCCGGTACGCGGTAAAATTTTAAACTGCCTTAAAGCCGATTACAACAAAATTTTCAAAAGCGAAATCATAACCGATTTGCTAAGGGTTTTGGGCTGCGGAGTTGAAATAAAAAGCAAATTCAATAAAGATATAAATGCGTTCGACATGGAAAATTTCCGTTGGAACAAAGTTATAATCTGTACCGATGCCGATGTTGACGGTTTCCAGATAAGAACACTTATTTTATCCATGCTGTATGCGCTCGTTCCGACACTCATAAAAATGGGATATGTTTACATTGCGGAATCGCCGCTGTTTGAAATCACAACCAAAAAGAAAACATATTTTGCATACAGCGAAAAGGAAAAAGCCGATATAATCGCAAAAATTGACGGCAATTACAAAATCCAGCGTTCAAAAGGTCTTGGTGAAAACGAACCCGATATGATGTGGCAGACAACAATGAATCCCGAAACAAGACGATTGATTCAGGTTACAAGCGTTGATGCCGAACGTGAAGCAAAAATGTTTGATGTGCTTTTGGGTGATAATTTAACGGAACGTAAAGATTACATCGCCGAACACGGCATGGAATATTTAGATATGATTGACGTAGAATAACGGAGTGTGAAAAAATGCAGAAAGTAACAAAGCAATATATGGCGGATACACTTGAAAAAAACTATATGCCATATGCAATGAGCGTAATAATTTCCCGTGCGATACCGGAGATAGACGGGTTCAAGCCGGCGCACCGAAAACTGCTTTATACAATGTATAAAATGGGGCTTTTGAACGGAAATCTCATAAAATCCGCAAACGTTGTCGGTCAGACCATGAAACTCAATCCGCACGGCGACAGTGCAATTTACGAAACAATGGTTCGTCTTACGCGAGGAAACGAATCTTTGCTGCATCCGTTTGTGGAATCAAAAGGAAACTTCGGTAAAGTATATTCAAGGGATATGGCATATGCCGCGTCCCGTTACACCGAGGTTACGCTCGACAAATTTGCGGCGGAAATTTTTAAAGATATAAACAAAAACGTTGTCGATTTCACGGATAACTACGATGGTACGATGAAAGAACCCACATTGCTTCCCACAACGTTTCCGAATATTTTGGTAAGCCCGAATCAGGGTATTGCCGTTGGTATGGCAAGCAACATATGCAGTTTTAACCTCCGCGAAGTCTGCGAGGGTACTATTGCATATCTTAAAGACGAAAATGCCGATGTACTCGAAATAATAACCGCTCCGGATTTTTCGACAGGCGGCGAGATTTTATACGAAAAGGACAAAATGAACCACATATTGTCCGAGGGACGCGGCAGTTTTAAAGTGCGTTCAAAATATAAATACGACAAAGCAAATTCCTGTATAGAAATTTACGAAATACCATATTCCACCTCGGCGGAAATAATCATAGACAAAGTCGTTGAATGCGTTAAAGGCGGAAAACTTCGCGAAATCTCGGACATTCGTGACGAATCGGATAAAAACGGTCTTAAAATAACAATTGATGTTAAACGTAACACAAATCCCGACCAGCTTATGGCGAAGCTTTTCAAAATGACGCCGCTTGAAGACAGTTTCGGATGTAATTTCAATATTTTAACGGACGGGTATCCGCGTGTTATGGGTGTTAAGGAAATAATATCCCGTTGGAGCGAATTTCGCATAAACTGCGTTAAAAGAGGTCTTGAATACGATATTAAAGAAAAATCGGACAGACTTCATCTTATGGAGGGTTTGAAAAGTATTCTTCTTGATATTGACAAAGCCGTGAAAATCATACGCAATACCGAAAAAGAAGAAGACGTTGTTCCAAACCTTATGCAGGGCTTCGGAATCGACGAAGTTCAAGCGGAATACGTTGCGGAAATCAAACTCCGCAATTTGAACAAAGCATATATTTTAAAAGGCATAAACGAGATTGAAAAGCTGAAATCGGATATTGCCGAAATGAACGATATTCTCGGCAACGATAAAAAAGTTAAAAAAGTTATTATTAAAGAACTTGAGAAAATAGCCGCAAAATACGGCAAAGACAGAAAAACAACTCTCACGGATTTTGTTGACGACGGCGACATTGCTCCCGACGACTTTATTGAAGATTACAGAGTTCGCATATTCCTCACAAGAGACAATTATTTAAAGAAAATTTCGCTTGCGTCACTGCGTGTTGCCGCGGTGCAGAAGCTCAAACCCGAAGATGAAATTATATGTGAATTTGAAGCGTCGAACAAAGAAGAACTACTGTTATTCACCGACAAAGGTGAAGTTTATAAAACAAAAATTCACGAGGTGTCGGACTGCAAAGCAAGCTCGCTCGGCGAATATCTGCCGAATATGATTGGTATGACAAGCGACGAAAAAATCATTTATGCGATAAATGCAAGTGATTTCAAGGGATATATGCTGTTTGCGTTTGAAAACGGCAAAGCCGCAAAAGTTGAGATGAAAGGTTATGAAACAAAAACAAACCGAAAAAAACTCACAGGTGCATATTCGGTTAAATCTCCGATTGTCGGCATGATGTATATCGAATCGGATATTCCGGTTGCTTTTGTCAGCCGCGGCGGCAGACGTCTTGTTATAAACACAGCCGTAATTGCCCCGAAAGCAAAACGTGATACGCAGGGCGTGCAGGTGTATTTGTCAAAAAGGGACAAATATCTTGCAGCCGTAAAAGCCGTATCGGACGAGGAACTTGCAGAGCTTAAAGAATTTTACAGCGAACGTATTCCGTCCTCCGGACGAATGGCAAAAGACGATAAATACGAACAGCTGGGACTGTTTTGATTAATTCGGAATTAGGAATGCGGAATTACTCCACCTAATCACTACCCACTAATCACTAAACCTCATAGGTGCAGACGACCTATATTCAATGCATAATTCATAATTATGCTTGCACGATGTTTACACGGAAAATGAAATCGGTTGCACAAACCCGTAGGGGCGGACGACCCTGTCCGCCCGAACAATGATTGTATAAATTTAATCATTGTCTGTAGGGAACGACCTGTGTGTCGTTCCGCAATTGTTGCAAAAAACTATTTACAACGATAAAAACAATTCTTATTATTAACAAAAAGGCGGTGATTAATATGCTTGCAAAAATAAGCAGCATGGGCGTTATCGGAATCGACGGATTTGAAGTGGAAGTTGAGGTAAATTCAACTTCCGGCTTTACCAGTTTTGAAATTGTCGGTCTGCCCGATGCGGCTGTCAAGGAATCGAAAGAACGCGTTGTTTCCGCAATACGAAGCATGAATTTTGACTTTCCTTTGGGAAAGGTCACGGTAAATTTGGCACCGAGCAATATAAAAAAAGAGGGGACAGGATTTGATTTACCGATTGCACTGGCAATTCTTATCGCTTCCGAAAAAGTTAAACTTCCCGATATATCCGACTGTATATTCATCGGCGAGCTGTCGCTGGGAGGCGAACTGCGCCCCGTTCAAGGCATTCTGCCGATTGCCGTTTCCGCATGGAAAAGCGGATTTAAACGGATTATACTTCCGAAAGGGAACGAAAAAGAAGCCTCGGTTGTTGAAGAACTTGAGGTGTTTGGTGCAGAAACCATGCACGATGTTTTTGGGCATCTCACGGGGCTTAATCCCATTAACCGCTGTATACTCAGCCCCGACCTGCTCAAAACCGAAAATGCAAAATACAAAACCGATTTTGCTGACGTTCGGGGACAGGAAAGTGTCAAGCGCGGACTTGAGATAGCCGCCGCCGGCGGACACAATATTCTTATGATTGGCACTCCGGGTTCCGGCAAAACCATGCTTGCCCAGCGTTTGCCGACCATACTGCCGGATATGACGTTTGACGAAGCTCTTGAAGTGACAAAAATACATTCCATTGCCGGCGTACTTGAAAAACCCTTTGAAAGCACACGTCCGTTCCGCAGTCCGCATCATACGGTTTCAACAATAAGTCTCACAGGCGGAGGACGTATGCCGAAACCGGGCGAAGTCAGCCTTGCACACAACGGTGTACTTTTTTTGGACGAACTGCCCGAATTTTCAAAGTCCGCGCTTGAAGTACTGCGCCAACCTTTGGAAGATAAAAAAGTTACGATTTCAAGAGTAACCGCAACAAACGTATATCCGTGCAATTTCATGCTTGTTGCGGCAATGAATCCTTGCCCGTGCGGATATTTCGGCGACAAAACACATCAGTGTATGTGTTCGCCGTCGCAAATTCAAAAATATATGGGCAAAATAAGCGGTCCGCTGATGGACAGAATTGATTTGCATATAAAAGTCGCACCGGTGAATTACGATGAGCTTACCGGCACCGAAAAAGCCGAAAGTTCCGCAGAAATAAAGAAGCGTGTTAATGCCGCAAGAAAACTTCAGCTTGAGAGATATAAAAACATAGGCATATTCAGCAACGCAAATCTTGATGCAAGGTATTTGAACGAATTTTGTCCGCTTGACACAAAAGCAAATACCTTTTTGGAGTCGGCATTCACAAAGCTTGGGCTTTCGGCAAGAGCATACACCAGAATTGTGCGTATGGCACGAACGATTGCCGACCTCGACGGCGAAAAAAACATAAGTTATACACACATCGCGGAAGCGGTGCGCTATCGCTCATTGGACAGGAATTTTCTGAACGGATAACATTTCAAAAAAAATCTTCTGCACTTTGGGAGGTATATTATGAAAAACACGATTAAACACTTTTTATTTATGACATTCGGATGTATATTATTATCCGCCGGCGTTTATTTTTTTAAAATCCCCAACGGATTTGTGACCGGCGGCGTATCCGGAATCGGTACTCTTTTGGGAAAAATCACGTTTATTTCTCCGGCGGCATGGATATGGATTTTAAATATTTTTCTTATGCTTGCCGGATTTGTGCTGTTGGGCAAAGAAAACGGCATAAAAACCGTTTATTGCAGTATGTTTTATTCTGCACTTATTTATGTTTTTGAAGCCGTTTTTCCGATGTCCGCACCGCTTACCGACCAGCCGTTTCTTGAGCTGACATATGCCATGCTTTTAACCGCACTGGGGTCTGCCGTGATTTTTTATTGCAACGCCTCTGCCGGAGGCACCGATATTGTTGCGCTGATTCTGAAAAAATTTACAAACATAAATGTCGGAAAAGCTTTGCTTGCCGTTGATTTTGCCGTTGCTTTCGGTTCGTTTTTCATCTTTAACACAGAAATCGGGCTTTTCTCAATGCTGGGGCTTTTCGCAAAAGCCTTTATTGTTGACAAGGTTATAGACAGTTTGAGTTCCTGCAAATATTTTATAGTTATAACCTCCGAAAAAGAAAAAATAACCGATTATATCATGAAAACACTGCGGCACGGCGTAACCGTGCATAAAGTTACGGGTGAATATACGCACGAAGAAAAAACAATGATTCACACCGTGTGCAAACGTATAGATGCAATAAAACTCAAAGTCAAAATCAAAGAAATCGACCCGCAAGCTTTCACCATAATTTCCACAAGCAGCGAAATTATCGGCAGAGGTTTCAGAAGTGTTTGAACGAACAGCACAAACCGATAAATATGTTCACCACGGCAAAATCACCGAAAACGGCGGTTTTACCGTGGTTTTTTTACCGAAAACACTCTTTTCTTACAACGCATATTCAAATGCTTATCACGGGTTTGGCGGATATAACCATATTATCGCCGACAAAATTTTATCGTTCAATTCTTTTATTTTGCGATTTTTATTGTATATTCAATATAATCCGCCGTTTCTTTGTGTGTTTCCACAGCATTGTTGCCGGCATTTTTAATCATTTTTACCGCGGCATTAATTGTATTTTCATATACTTTTGAATTTTTAACAATCTGCTTGCGCACCGTTTGCGACTTTGATTTTGTTTTTTCGTGTATTATCTCAAGAACATACTCCTTAAGATTCTCGGTTGACGGACAAGACAACGCCGCGAAACGTTCCTCATCGGTTTCAAGCATCAACAAAAGTTTTGCACGTTCGGCATTCAAATTCATTTCTTTTATACGGTCTTTTATTTCTTCGGAAAAAGAGGCTATTCTCACCTTGTCCGCCACGTCTTTTTCGCTTTCGCCGACTTTTGCCGCAAGCTCTTTTATGCTTATCCCACGTTTCATGATAAGGCGTTTGAAGGCTTCGCCCTCGTCGATATATGAAACGCTTTTTCGCTGAAGATTTTCGCATATCGTACATATATCCGCCGTATCTTCTTTTATTTTGCCGTACACAACAGCCGGTATTTTTTTCAAACCCGCCAGCTTTGCGGCGCGTATGCGCCTTTCGCCGGCAATAAGAATATATTTTTTGCCGCATTTCCTGACGGTCACGGGATTCAATATTCCGCAGGATTTTATTGAATTTGCCAACGCTTCAATATCCGCCGGGTCATAATCTTTTCTCGGTCGGTTTTTATTTTGAAGTATGCTGTCGGGATTTAAATATATAATTTTAATTTCACGAAACATATCTCTTCCTCCGTATAAATCATTTACACTTTAATTATAACATATTTATACATATTTTTCCACATAAATCGTTCAAAAAATTTTTACATATTTCGCATAATAAAAAGCAAAAAAAACACCCGATATTCGTCTTTATTTACAGATGACAAGACAGGTGCTTGACAAATGTGTAAAACGGGTGTATAATAAATAAAAAAGAAGGTGATATTTTGAAAGGAAGCGAACGGCGGCAGAAGATAATTGACGTATTGCTGAAATCGAACGCACCGGTTTCGGGAACATCACTTGCCAAAATGTTCGGCGTGAGCCGTCAGGTTATTGTTCAGGATATGGCATTGTTGCGTGCGTCGGACAAAAATATTCTTTCCACAAGCAGCGGATATATGATATTTTCATCTTTGAGCGGATTCGGAAAAGTGCGCCGATGCATAAAAATAAAACATTCCGACAAAGACATTCGCCGCGAAATGGAGATAATCACCGCAAACGGCGGTAAGATGCTTGATATAATACTTGAACATCCGATTTACGGGCAAATTTGCGCTGATTTATTTATATCCTGTCAAAAGGATATTGATGAATTTTTAAGCAAAGCACCGGAGGGAAAAACGCTGATGAGCCTGACAGACGGCATACATTTTCATACAATTGAAGCCGATGACGAAGCAACGCTTGACTTAATTGAAAGCGAACTTAAAAAAATGGAGGAACAGCTATGATTAAAGAATTTTTAAAACGAAAGAACATTGTATTTTCGGCAAAACGATACGGAATTGACGCACTCGGTGCAATGGCGCAGGGGCTTTTTGCATCACTTCTTATAGGTACTATAATCAGTACGCTCGGAACACAACTGAACATAGAGATTTTAACCGAAATCGGCAAATATGCAAGTGACGTAAAAGGTCTGGCAATGGCAATTGCCATTGCGATAGCACTGGGTGCACCGCGGCTTGTTATGTTTTCGCTCTGTGCGGTGGGATATGCGGCAGATACACTCGGCGGAGCCGGCGGACCGCTGGCGGTGCTTATTGTTTCGGTTATAGCCGTTGAATGCGGAAAAGCCGTCAGCGGCGAAACCAAGATAGACATACTTGTAACGCCTTTTGTAACAATTTGTATCGGTGTTATACTTTCAATGTTCACCGCTCCGTACATAGGCAAAGCGGCAAGCTCGGTCGGCGGTGCAATCATGTGGGCAACCGAACTTCAGCCGTTTTTAATGGGAATAATTGTTTCTGTTGTGGTGGGAATTGCCCTCACACTGCCCATAAGTTCCGCGGCTATATGTGCGGCACTTTCGCTCACAGGTCTTGCCGGAGGAGCGGCGGTTGCCGGTTGCTGTGCACAAATGGTCGGATTTGCGGTTATGAGTTTCAGGGAAAATAAATGGGGCGGACTTGCCGCTCAAGGTCTTGGCACAAGTATGCTGCAAATGGGCAATATAGTAAAAAACCCAAAGATATGGTTTCCGCCGACGATTTGCTCCGCAATAACAGGACCTCTTGCAACCTGTTTGTTTAAACTTGAAATGAACGGAGCGGCGGTTTCGTCGGGTATGGGTACATGCGGACTTGTCGGTCAAATCGGTGTTTATACCGGTTGGATTAACGATATTGCCGCCGGGCTGAAAACGGCAATAACCTTTTCGGATATTGCCGCACTACTATTGATTTCATTTATTCTGCCGGCTGTTTTGACATGGGCAATCGCAATCCCTTTCCGCCGCATGGGCTGGATTAAAGAAAACGATTTAAAACTGGATATTTAAATTTTTCGGGCGGATAATATCCGCCCGAATTTTTTGTCATAATTCTGCAATAACGTATTTATTTTATCGGTTCAAAATCGGCGGCACCGTGTTTGCACAGCGGACATACAAAATCATCGGGCAGAGTTTCTCCCTCATAAACATATCCGCATACTTTGCATACAAATCCTTTTTTGCCGTCTGTTTCCGGCTTTGGTTTAACATTATCAAGATAATAGGTATATGTCATTGTCGGTGTGTCTGAAATGACACGTGCTTCCGTAACACTGCATATGAACATACCGTGCGTGTCAAGGTCGACATACTGTTCAACCTTAAGCGACATAAACGAATTGATGTATTGCGGCAGAAATACAAGCCCGTTATCCGAACGGAGCGGTTTGATATTCTTAAATTTATCGGTGTTTCTTCCGCTTGTAAATCCAAAGTTTTCAAAAACCCCGAACGGAGCGTCTTGCGACAGACAGTTTATGTTCATGACACCCGTCTGCTTTACGGTGTGGTGCGAATAACTCTGTTTGTTAATTGTGACAGCAATTCTGTTCGGCGTGTTTGTTACTTGCGTAACCGTGTTCACAATAAGTCCGTTGTCTTTTTTTCCGTCGTTCGATGTTACAACATACAATCCGTAACCGATGTTAAACAAAGCCGTCAAATCGTTTTTGTTTGCCTTGTCGCTGTTTCTGGCAATATAATCTTTGCAAAGTTCTTCTGCCATTTCTTTAATCTGTTTTATATTTTCATCGTCAAGCGCAGAACGTACCCGAACAATCGTGTTTACATAATTTATATTTTTGCTTCCCTCAAGCATTCTGCGCATAACTTTTTCCGCAAGCGGAGCCCACGAGCCGTTCTCGATAAATCCCACCGTGCGGTTTTTATATCCTCTTTCGGTAAGATTATTTATATATTCACGCATAAACGGGAAAATATCGGCATTATAGGTTGTTGTTGCAAGAATCAGTTTACCGTATCTGAAAGCATCCGAAACCGCAAGAGCCATATCACAACGTGCCAAATCGTGTATAACAACATGAGGGCATCCCTTTTCGCGCAGTTTATCCGCAAGCAGATTGACGGCTTTTTTTGTGTTTCCGTAAACCGAGGTATATGCAATCACAATACCGTCTGTTTCCGCAGCATAAGATGACCATGTGTTGTATAACCCGATATAATATCCGAGGTTATCCGTCAAAACCGGACCGTGCAGCGGACATATTTTTTCAATATCAAGTGCCGATGCTTTTTTCAGCAGTGCCTGTACCTGCACACCGTATTTTCCGACAATCCCGAAATAATAGCGGCGCGCTTCGTCTGCCCACGCTTCGTCTGCGTCCAAAGCCCCGAATTTTCCGAATCCGTCCGCCGAAAACAGAACCTTGTCAACATCATCATAGGTAACAATAACCTCCGGCCAGTGTACCATCGGTGCGGTAACAAAAGTGAGTGTGTGTCTGCCGAGTGAAAGCGTGTCGCCTTCGCCGACAATAATGCGCCTGTCCTCAAATTCCGTACCGAAAAATTGATTCATCATCGCAAATGCTTTTGCGCTTGCAACAATAACCGTGTTTTTATACAGGTTCATGAAATTAAGTATGTTTGCCGAATGGTCGGGTTCCATATGCTGAATAATCAGATAATCGGGGGATATTCCAGATTTTTCGATATTGTCGAGCCATTCGTGCGTAAAACGCGCGTCAACCGTATCCAGCACCGCCGTTTTTTCGTCAACAACGGCATATGAATTGTATGCCATGCCGTTTTTAACGGTGTACTGCCCCTCGAACAAATCAATTTCGCGGTCGTTCACACCAAGGTATTTTATATCATTTGAAATAAACATTATACATCTCTCCCGTCTTTGATATATTTTTTGTAATTTCAGTATATCACAATTTATTTTCAATTGCAATACCTATGTTATATTTTGCCTGAAAAATCAGCAATTAAACCAAATTCAAACGGATTTTGCAAATATTTATTGTAAAAGTATACTAATTAGGTATACATTCAATAAGACAAAAACGCCCCCAAACGAAAAGTGCCGTTTGGGGGTGGTCGGTTTCTTGTTTATGCATTTACTTTGCTTATCCAAACAATCATTTCGCTTTCGCCCCTGTTTGCAAAAGCATAATAAGGAATAAGCGTGATTTCGGTTTTTATATCGGGATGTGCCGGAGCATAAAGCGACGGTTCGCCGTATGAAGATTTATAACCGACGGTTTTCAATATATCTGTTTTAAATTCATCGCTGTATTCCGAGGTAAACTCGGCAGACAACGGCAGTTTCAGGCAGTTCGTATTTTTGCCGTTGTCTTTTTCTTCAAGACAATATACAAAAACGCCTTTTCGCACGGCAACTTTGCCGGCACAGGCGGCAACGTTCGGGTTGGCTTCGATGAGGCAGACTTCCACTTTAAAATCAAGTTCAATTTCACCGTTGCCGTTTACATTTATATATGCATATCCTTTTTCCACATCGGCGGAAATTGATTTGCCGTTGAGTTTTATTATATAATCCTTGCACCAAAATGGTATACGCACAGCAAGCTTGTTTACGTTTTCGGCTGATATTTTAACGTTTCCGTTATTCGGATAATCCGTAACCTGTGTGATTTTTGCCGTGCCGACGTTCGCCGTACTTTCGGCATAATGATGAACGTATACGGTTGTTTCGTCATAAGTGTACATATATTCGCCGAAAGCGGATACAAAACGCACAATGTTCGGCGGACAGCATGAACAGCCGAACACCTTTACGCGTTGTGTTATGGGTGTGGCTTCGGCACGCGAGGTTTCCACAGCAACCGTACGGTCTTTTAACGTCGGCTGAATTTCCAGCGGATTTTCATAGAAAAATTCATCTCCGCCGAGGGATGTGGACGAAAGAAATCCGTTGTAAAATTCCAGTTCGCATATATCCGCATAACGCGAATCCGCGTCAAGTTCAAGCATTCTTTTTGCAAACATACACATTCCTATAGCCGCACAGCTTTCGGCATATGCACCGGCACTCGGCAAATCATAGTTCACGGTAAATCCCTCGTAAATTCGTGTTGACCCTATTCCGCCGGTTACATACATTTTATGGTTTGTTATATCGTCGAAAAGAGCACGGCAAGCATCCGCAAGTTCTTCATCGCCGGTTATCTTTGCCAAATCCGCCATTCCGCTGTATAAATATACGGCGCGCACACTGTGTCCTTCTGCCGTTTTCTGCTGTCTTACGGGAATATGTGACTGTGATGCTTTTGCAATTCGTATCACATCTTCAAGTTTTTTGGTTTTATCCTCTGCTTGGTCAATAAAATATCTTTCGCATTCAATTGTTTTACCGCGTTCGTCAACAAAATATTTCGAGAGTTCAAGATATTTTTCGTTGTTTGTGATTTTATAAAGCTTAACCAATGCAAGCTCGATTTCTTCGTGACCCGGAGTTTTGAACGCGGCGGATTTTTCCGTTACGAAAACCCTGTATATATAATCGGCAAAACGGCACATAAGCTTTAAGAATTTATCCTTTCCCACAGCTTCAAAATAAGCAACCGCGGCTTCTATAAGATGTCCGGCACAGTATAATTCGTGCTGCGTTCTGTCCGACCAGCGTTTTGCATCGGGAATCGTGAGATAATAACTGTTGAAATATCCGTCTTTGTCCATATTTTCTTCAATATGCGACACGGTTTCGTCAATTATTTTTTCAAGTTCGTCATCTTTTTCTTTCATAAGAATATACGCCGCGCCCTC
>CAYQKW010000039.1:0-16421 GCA_964418245.1 uncultured Oscillospiraceae bacterium | reverse complement strand
TGAAAATATATACGAAGGCGATTTTACGGTTGAGGAAACCGTATGTGTGATAAAAGAAAACAACGGTACTTTGAAAGATATATCGATGCTTGTGAAATGGCCTGTCCGTAAAGGCAGACCGTATAAAGAAAAGCTTGCACCGAATATGCCGCTTTTAACGGGTCAGAGAATAATAGACGCATTTTTTCCGATTGCAAAAGGCGGTGTTGCGGCAATCCCCGGTCCGTTCGGGAGCGGAAAAACCGTCACACAGCATCAGCTGGCAAAATGGGCAGCGGCGGATATAGTAATATATATAGGCTGCGGCGAACGCGGAAACGAAATGACAGACGTTTTAAACGAATTTCCGGAAATAAAAGACCCTCGCACGGGCAAATCGCTTATGGAACGAACTGTGCTGATTGCCAATACGTCCGATATGCCGGTTGCGGCACGTGAAGCGTGTATTTATACCGGAATTTCAATTGCGGAATATTTCCGCGATATGGGATATAACGTTGCGATTATGGCGGATTCCACATCGCGCTGGGCGGAAGCACTGCGTGAAATGTCCGGCAGACTTGAAGAAATGCCGGGCGAAGAGGGCTATCCGGCATATTTGGCAAGCCGTTTGGCACAGTTTTATGAACGTGCCGGCGTTGTTCACACTTTGGGCAGAGAAGCGCGCGAGGGGTCAATATCGGTAATCGGAGCGGTATCGCCTCCGGGCGGAGATATATCCGAACCGGTTTCGCAGGCAACACTGCGTATTGTGAAAGTATTCTGGGGACTTGATTCTCAGCTTGCCTACAGGCGTCATTTCCCGGCAATAAACTGGCTTACGAGCTATTCGTTATATATCGACAGCCTTGCGGATTGGTATAAGGAAAATGTGTCCGAAGACTGGATGACACTACGAAACCGTATGATGAAGCTTTTGCAGGACGAGGAAGAGTTACAGGAAATTGTTAAGCTTGTCGGCATAGATTCACTTTCGGCGGCAGACAGGCTCAAACTCGAAGCCGCGCGAAGCATACGTGAGGATTTTCTCCAGCAGAACGCAATGGACGATGTCGACACATATTCCGCACCCGATAAACAAAAACTTATGATGCGGCTTGTTTTGAGTTTTTACGACAAATCCGCCGAAGCGGTTCAAAACGGTGCAGATGTTGAAAGCGTAATCAATTTGCCGTTGCGTGAACGCATTGGCAGAATAAAATATGTTCACGCAGATAAAGTGAACGATGAATTTAATTCAATACAGCTTGCAATGGAAGCGGAATTGAAAAAACTTGTTGCGGAGGGGGCGGAAAACAATGCCTAAAGAATACAGAAACATACGCGAAGTCGCCGGACCGCTTATGCTTATAGAGGGCGTAAGTGGCGTAACGTATAACGAACTTGGCGAAATTGTTCTTGAAAACGGCGAAATCCGCCGTTGCAAAGTGCTGGAAGCAAACGGAGACAAAGCACTTGTTCAGTTGTTTGAAAGTGCCGCCGGAATAAATCTTTCAACAAGCAAAGTAAGGTTTAAAGGCAGAGGAATAGAACTTGCGGTTTCCGAAGAAATGCTCGGCAGAGTTTTCGACGGATTGGGCAGACCCATAGACAGCGGCGAAGAAATTATACCCGATATGCGTATCGACGTGAACGGAATACCGATGAATCCCGTTGCACGAAGCTATCCTCAGGAATTTATCCAAACGGGTATTTCGGCAATAGACGGATTGAATACTCTTGTACGCGGTCAAAAACTCCCGATATTTTCTGGTTCGGGACTTCCGCACGCAAAACTTGCGGCACAGATTGCGCGGCAGGCAAAAGTGCGCGGCAAAGACGAAAAATTTGCGGTTGTTTTTGCGGCACTCGGAATAACATTTGAAGAAGCGGATTTCTTCAAGCGGGAATTTATAAAGAACGGGTCAATAGACAGAACTGTGCTTTTCATAAATCTGGCAAACGACCCGGCAATAGAACGTATTTCCACACCTCGTATGGCTCTCACGGCGGCGGAATATCTTGCGTTTGAAAAAGATATGCACGTGCTTGTTATAATAACGGACATAACGAACTATGCGGATGCACTGCGTGAGGTGTCGGCGGCAAGAAAAGA
The DNA here is from genome assembly GCA_964418245.1 of uncultured Oscillospiraceae bacterium. Lineage (GTDB taxonomy): Bacteria > Bacillota > Clostridia > RUG12999 > RUG12999 > CAKVOK01. The sequence continues at coordinate 14,326 of CAYQKW010000039.1, read as the reverse complement.
AGTTCCGGGAAGAAGAGGATACCCCGGATATATGTATACCGACCTTGCAACGCTTTACGAACGTGCCGGCAGACAAGAGGGCAAAAACGGCAGTATAACGCTTGTACCGATTTTAACAATGCCCGAAGATGACAAAACGCACCCAATCCCCGACCTTACGGGATATATAACCGAAGGACAGATAATACTTTCACGTGAGTTATACAGAAAAGGAATAACTCCGCCGATAGACGTTTTGCCGTCACTGTCGCGGCTTAAAGATAAAGGTATCGGCGAGGGCAAAACACGTGCCGACCATGCCAACACGATGAATCAGCTGTTTTCGGCATACGCGCGCGGAAAAGAAGCAAAAGAACTTATGGTTATTTTGGGCGATTCCGCAATAACCGATACGGATAAATTATATGCGAAATTCGCCGATGCGTTTGAAGAAGAATACGTTTCGCAGGGATATAATACGGACAGAACAATAGAAGAAACATTAAATCTCGGCTGGAAACTGCTTTCGATTCTGCCGCGAAGCGAGTTGAAGCGTATAAAAGACGAATATCTTGATATGTATTACGGGAAGTAGGTGACGTCATGGCAAGGCTACAGGTGAATCCCACACGAATGGAGCTGAACAAACTGAAAAAGCGGCTCAATACATCGGTGAAAGGGCACAAGCTTTTGAAAGACAAACGCGACGAGCTTATGCGGCGTTTTCTCGACATTGTCCGCGAAAACAAACAACTGCGCCAAGAGGTTGAAACGGCACTTAAAGAGGTGCATAAACATTTCGGCATAGCCAATGCCGTTATGGACAACGAAACGCTTGACGAAGCTCTTATGCTGCCGAAACAATCGGTATCGCTTGAAGTATCGGAACAGAATATCATGAGTGTGGACGTTCCGGTTTTTAAATATACAACAAAAACGGCATCTGCGGCGGATATATATCCTTACGGATTTGCTTACACCTCCGGCGAACTGGACGATGCCGTGAAAAGATTGTCTGATATAATGCCGAGCCTTTTACGGTTGGCGGAAACCGAAAAAACAGCGGCACTGCTTTCCGCCGAAATCGAGAAAACACGCCGCCGTGTGAATGCGCTTGAATATGTAATGATTCCGCAGCTTCGTGAAACCATAAAATATATAACCATGAAACTGGACGAAAACGAACGCAGTTCGCAGGCAAGGCTCATGAAGGTTAAGGATATGATGATAGAGCAGACAATAGAGGCAAAACGCAGTGCCGAACAGCTTTGATACGACATAAGTTGTCCTTTACAGGCAGAAGAAAATATTATATAATTAAAGCAAGATAACTCTTAAGCTTAAGAGGAATCTTGCTTTTTTGCATTGAGATTAAAAAACGTAATTTTAAGGAGGAATTAATATGGATGTTAAAAAAACAAAAAATTATATCAAACGGTGTTTTGAAGTGTTTGATCTGAATTGTGCGTCGTATTTCGGCATTTTTTCCGATAAGGTTGGCGAAGAACCGAAAATACATATTCCGTTACAAGATGAAAAAGGGGATATTAATATGTCGGCAATTGAGTTTGCAAGCGAAGTTCTCGGCATAAGCATGAACGACATAACGGAAAATAACGAAGCTGTTATTGAAAAACGTTACAATGAATATGATTTTTTTAAGAATTATAAGATATTTTCCGCCATCTGTGCCGGGTCATCTTATAATGACAAATATATTGCGGCAACGTTACTTGAAAATATATTCGGAGAAAAGGTTGATAAATCGTTATATATGCATCGTTTTGATTCCGATAAGGTTAAAGAACGGCTTATAGAAACATTAACCGAAATGGATGAAATAATACCGCACACAATGCATTACGGTGCGGAAATAACGGAATTGAGTATTTCCACCGAATATTTCTGTCGAATGAAAAATATGCGTGAATTGGTAAATTCTTATATCAATATGGCAAAAAAATCAATAAATCTGTTTCTGGAAGCATTGAAAAACGGATTATCGCAGGAAGATATATATGAATATAACTTTCTTGTCACTTTTTTTGAATTATGCGATAAGAATTTCCAACCTATAAGATTATATTACGATAATTTAATGATATGCAAAGAATTGTATAAAGATGTTGATAAAACAAACATTTGCGAACACGTTCGTTTCGGAAATGTTAAATGGTTTGCACCGTGGCGCTGTGCGGATTTTGTTAATGATGAAGAAACTGTGAAAGAATTTGTAAAATTATTTCCGAATGCAAAAACGGCAATGCGTTGTTTTGCAGACTATGTATCGAATTATTACTGCTCGTTTGTATGGTCGGATGCACAGCCCGCTTTACATAAGGATGATGAATTTTTCGGCGTGTTGTTTGATGAAGAAGATTTGAAAATTAAAGAACGCACGAGAGTATATGTTAAAAAGACCGAGGACGAGTTTTTCGGTGAGGCGGAAACGGCTAAAAAACTGGAGCAATATTGCCGTCCGGGAAATTTGGGAGGACTGCCGGCAGACTACAAACCGCTTGATTCACAAGAGAGTTGGAATAGAATCAGACCGTATATCGAAAAAACAAAATCTTTTAATTATTTTGATAACCAAAGAAAACACAAAGGGGGAAAAATTGACGATTAAAAATTGAACTTTGAAAAAATAATAAATTTCGTTAAATACGCAGAAAAAATATCCGATTTATCATTGAATACTTGGTAATAAATCATATGCATTGAAGAAGTATTGCGGTTGAAATGTACTATAAGCAAATGCGTCAATTGTGCAAGATGACCAAAGATTTCGGAAGCAATATAATTGCTGTGAATAAAAAAGTTGCGTTCCCATTGCTCTTTATATGAGAGAGCCTCACCGGCTTGTTGATTTACAATGTTCTCAATCGGCAATTGAGAGTATTTGGTACGGTTCTTCAATGTTTATGAAAGGAGTTTTAAATATGAATGAAAATTCTTATGCTAAGATAGCCGGTAATACGCTGCGCAATCTTATAAAGGAAAATTATGTTTCTCAAGAGGAGTTCGCATACGATTTCGGTGTTGATATACGAACATTAAGCAGATACATAAACAACGGAATAAACAGAATAGATACAATACAGGAATTGGCAAGCTTTTTGGGAGTCGATTTTATGACTTTCTTCAAAGAATGAAAATGCCTTTCAAAAAATTAATATGAGGTGAAAAAATGCGTACACAAAACGAAATTTATTATTCCGCATCGGCAGAAACCTATCAAAAATACATCGAAAAAAGTCCGTCAAAACATGAAATGAAATGCATAGACGGACGCATAACCGGGTGCGGCAAATGCGTTGCATATTGCCAATATATCGGACACAACGGCTTTTTAACGGAAAAACTTATGAAAAGTCATAAATGTATCGAGAAAAAATGCGATTATTTCGTTGTAAAACCGGGCAAGAAGAAACTTGATGACGATGATTTAAAAAATTCTTATGATGAACTGTTAAACATTGCCGATAAATTAACCGAAAAATATGAGGGACTTAAATTTATAAAAGCAGATTTGATTGGTTTGAACACCCGGAAACTGTCTTACATAACAATATCGAACGAATATCCGCTGCAACGTATAAAAAACGATATTGAGGAACGGACGGGATATACTATTATGTTGGAAAAATTAAACTACAGTTTTGAAAACTGCGTTAAATTAATATTCGGATAAGAGGAGAAAAAATTATGCAAAAATTTGATAAAAAAACTTGTATTTGTCCGCATTGTTGGTTCGGATTGAAAGATTATTACACATTAATTCCGTCAAGAGAAAATAAAAATAAAAAAATAAAAGTTGAAGGGGAATATTGCGGTTGCTGTAATATTTTGTACATAACAAAAGACCGGGAAAAATATGTGTTTTCGTTGTTGGCAGATAATAAAAATGCCATGGGATTTATTTTGAATAAAGAAAGTTTATATGATTTCACCAAAAGAAAAAAACGTGAGGACGAAAAAACTATGGCGGAAAAACGTATGGAAAATATTAAATCCGCAAAGTCGGCAATATGCGTAACGGAAAATAATATAAGAAAGTGCTACATCGCAGTGGACGACAGAAAAGACGAAAATATACAAGAAAACGTACTTCATTATACAAACAGGCATATATTGGATTTGCTGACAATACACCGCATACAGCCGAATAACAAACAAAGAATCGCCGTATACGAAAGTTCTTCGGAACAATTTACGGTACGTGCGGTATATATCAAACACGACGGAGGATTTTATTCTTCCACCATAAATACAAATTGCGAATTGGTGGACTTGCTGTGTTTTTTGGAAACTACCGGGAAATACGAAATAATTAAGGCGACTTATGATAAGGATGAAAATATTTGCTATATTGATAATCTCAACTATCGTTTGTTTAAGCATATTCACGGCAAACCGAGTAATTTGATCATAATAGGCGAAAATTTCGATGAGGATTTAAGTACGGAGTCTATATTGAAAAAACATGGATATACCGTTGATAAAAGAAGTGCGGTTACAAGTGCAAAACGTCAGGAGATTTTGGCATATATTGTGGATAATAAAATACTTACGGTAGCAAGAATAATTGATTATTTAAGTTGGTTCATTCATAAGCATTCGGGAGTAAAATATGCGGATGCGGTGAGAAAATGGAGCGAAGATATTGAATTTATTAAAAATTATAAAGTACACACAAAAACATTTTTTATGGTGACCGATGAAATTCTTAAAATGCCGAAAAATATGCAGAAATAATGGTGGATGTTGGCGGTGAACATACGGTGAAATTCCGTAATGGGGAATACGTTCACAACTTGAGTATGCTATGTTAACGGGCAGAAAGCCTGCTTGCGGCTTTCTGCCCATTGAAAATTTTTAAGATTATATTATCATTTTGTGTTGGATTTCTTCAAAAAAGTACACATACCGCATAAAAAATGTGCGGTATGTGTTGATTATACTCTGATTGCCTATAAAGGCAATATTTCACAATTCCCGTATTACATTTTGGGAACATCTTTACTTTGATTATATTTCGTTTATATTGTTCTTTCTGAGCATCATGCCGCGAACCTGATACGGAAGTCCGAACAGGTTGATGAAGCCTTCGGAATCTTTCTGATTATATACTTCATCTTCCGAGAATGTTGCAATATCTTCATCATAAAGCGAGAACGGCGATGTTGTTCCTGCAGGAATGCAGTTTCCTTTGTAAAGTTTCATTTTAACTTTACCCGTAACGGTTTTCTGTGTTTCGTCAACAAATGCACTCATTGCTTCACGGAGCGGTGTATACCAAAGTCCGTCATAAACCAAATCGGCAAATTTGTTTGCCATTTCCATTTTATAGTGCAATGTCTGTTTATCCAGACACAAATATTCAAGTTCTTTGTGTGCGGCATATAAAAGTGTTCCGCCCGGTGTTTCGTAAACACCTCTTGATTTCATACCGACAAGGCGATTTTCGACTATATCGTCAATACCGATACCGTTTGCACCGGCAAGTTCGTTCGCTTTTTTGAGCAGTTCAACAGCACTGTCATAACGTTTGCCGTCGATTGCAACAGGAATACCTTTTTCAAATCCAATCTCAACATATGTCGGTGTGTCCGGAGCTTTTTCCGGAGAAACCATAAGTTTAAGGATTTTATCGTAATCCGGTTCGTTTGCCGGGTTCTCCAAATCCATGCCCTCATGACTTAAATGCCAGATATTTCTGTCCATTGAATAGTTATCCTCTTTTGTAACGGGAACATCTATTCCGTGAGCGGCCGCATAATCAATTTCTTCTTCACGCGATTTAATATCCCATACACGCCACGGAGCAATGATTTTAAGCTGCGGAGCAAGAGATTTTATTGTGAGTTCAAAACGAACCTGGTCGTTTCCCTTTCCCGTACAGCCGTGGCATATTGCCGTTGCACCCTCTTTTATTGCAATTTCAACAAGTTTTTTTGCTATGCAGGGACGTGCGTGCGATGTGCCGAGCATATATTTTCCCTCATATACGGCACCGGCTTTAAGCGTCGGCCATATGAAATCCGTTACATATTCTTCCTGAAGATTTTCTATGTAAAGTTTTGAAGCTCCGGTTTTAAGAGCTTTTTCCTCAAGACCCTCGGTTTCCTTTCCCTGACCCACATCACCGCATACGGCTATGATTTCACAGTCATAATTCTCCTTGAGCCATGGTATTATAATGGACGTGTCAAGACCGCCCGAATAAGCAAGTACAATTTTTTCTTTTGCCACTTGAAATTCCTCCTTAAATGTAGTATAATATACTTATATCTATATTATACTACATTTTTGTTTAAAATGCAATATATTTTTACAACAAATATTTATGCAATATTATGAATATTATTGTATAAATATACAAGAAAGGTGATTGAATGAGAATACTCGGCATAGACCCCGGATATGCGATTGTCGGATATGGGATTGTGGATTATGAAGGCAACAGGTTTAAGACCGTGGATTTCGGAAGTATACAAACAAAAGCACATACCGACCCGGTTGAAAGGTTGCAAAAGATATATACGGAAACAAGACTTCTTATATATACGTACAAGCCGGACTGCATGGCAATTGAAGAACTTTTTTTTAACAACAACTCCAAAACCGCCATAATGGTTGCTGAGGCAAGAGGGATACTCATTCTTGCCGGAGCAAACGAAGGGCTGAAAATTGCCGAATATACGCCGCTTCAAGTTAAACAGGCGGTTACGGGATATGGCAGGGCGGACAAAAATCAGGTTCAGCAGATGACAAAAGCCATGCTTTCTCTTTCTGCGGTGCCGAAGCCGGACGATACGGCAGATGCACTTGCTATAGCGATATGTCACGCTCACAGTGCAAATTCGGCAAACAATATATTCAGGCTGTGATTTTCAACATCAATAGGTTGCAAAATCAATTCCGCTGTAATAAAGCTTTAGTATATCACGATAATTCTTGCCCGTTTCGGCATAAAATTTGGCCCCCCACTGGCTCAAACCCACACCGTGTCCGTATCCCTTGACGTTGAATACCGCTTTATCGGTCAGCGAAAGCGTATAATTGTGCGAACGCAGATTAAACATTGTACGCATTTTTGTTCCTTTAATTTCAACTCCGCATATTTCGCAGGATATAACCGCTCCCCCCTCGGAGCGTTTTTCATTTTTATACCATTCCGAGGGATTTTCCGAAAAATCGGCGGATTTAAATTCGGCGGATATGCGTTTTTTAAACTCCTCAAGCGAAAATTCGGCGGTTGATGCATATCCCGGAGCGTTTTTGTCATATGGGCTTAACACGCTTTTCAGATACGGCAAATCACCGCCCCACACGTCTTTTGAATTTTCGGTTTTGCCGCTTGAAATCGCGTAAAACACCGCTGTAATCGGTTTGCCGCCATAGGTCATTATTATGCCTTTTGTTTCATCAACGGCAGCAGTTATTTTCTGTCTGTAGGTTTCTCTGTTTTTTTCTTCCCATTTTGCAAGCCGTTCTTCCATTGAAATCCACGCTTTACAATGCGTCGGGTCGGTGCAAATATCGGCACCCTTGTGACGTGTTTCTTTTTCCGTGCCGTTTTCGGCACGGTTTATTGCAAAGGTTCGTGCCGCAACAGCCTGTGCTTTAAGTGCTTCCAAAGGAAACTCCGCCGGCATTTCCGCACCGACAACACCGTATAAATATTCTTCAAAATCCATTTCCGCCACTCTGTCTTCAGATTTTATGTAAACCGTTATTTTTCGATTCGGCATATCTTTTCCGCGTGTATATCTCATGTCCTCCTGTACAAAATCACGTGTACCGAATATAAGCGGAATTATCGCAACCGAAAGTATGCATACGGCATAAAGCAATATATATTTTTTCATAATGCCTCCCCTTGTCCGAAAATGTTACTTAATCCATTTTATGAAATATTTTTTGTATATATTCATTACAAATATTTCGCGGTTTTATTACAGTAATGTTAAAATATTTTATATTTACTTGCAATTATGTTTATTTTGTGTTATACTATTATTATTACATTATTTAATTGAGTGTTCAAAACCGAATCGATACAAAAATATCTTTAGGTTTTTCGCTCATATACTGATTACGGAGGATACAATGAAATTAAAAATTCTTATATTGATGTTTATGTTTATGTTTATGTTTCCGTGTTTGGTATCGGCAAACTCAATCGGTCTTTACATAGACGGCAAAGAAATATCATGCGATGTGCCGCCGATTATACAAAATGACAGAACACTTGTGCCGGTACGTGCAATATTTGAAGCGTTCGGAGCGGAATGTACATGGAACGATGCGGAAAAATCGGTATCTGTTACCGGAAGTAAAAATATTGTCTTATATATAGGTTCAAATACCGCATATGTCAACGGCGTGACGAAAACGCTCGACTGCGCACCCGTTATACACAACGACAGAACACTTGTGCCGATACGGTTTATTTCGGAAACATTGGATTACAATGTTGAATGGGACAACGAAACCCGAAACGTGTATATCACGAAAAAGACGGTGAATAAACTGCTGTCAAAAACCTTTTCGGAATCGGAAACGGCACTTACGGTGAACTTGGCGTTTGCCGCACCGCTTGCCGGATATGAAGAATATGCGATGTCGTCACCGGAGCGAATTGTGTTTGAGCTTGCAGACTGCAAATCCGATGATGTGAATACGGCAGAACTGGGCAAAGGCGGAATAAGCCGTTTGCGGCTGGGTAACCACGACGATTATTTAAAGCTTGTGTTTGATACCGAAAGCCGGCTGACCTATAATTTTGAACTTGCGGCGGATAAAAAATCCGCAGTGATTACAATAAATCATACCGGTTACGAGGCAGAAACGCCGCCGGCGGACAAAACTTTTACGGTTATTGTTGATGCCGGTCACGGCGGAAACGATGTCGGCACACTTATGAAAGACGCCAACGGCACACCGTATTTATATGAAAAAGATATTAATCTTGAAACGGCGCAATATTTGGCGGCCGAACTTAAAGCGCGCGGAATAACCGTTTACGAAACACGCGAAACCGACAAAACCTTGCAGCTTTCGGACAGAACGAACCTTGCAAACGGTAATAATGCCGATTTGTTTGTATCGGTTCATGTGAATTATTTTTCAAACCCTGCCGCGTCCGGAACACTCACCCTCTACAGCAAGACGAAAGACGCGCAGTATCCCGATAAAATACCGTCAAAAGAAGCGGCAACCATAATACAAAACAAGCTTTATGCGGCACTCGGAACATCGAATGCCGGAATACGTTCCGAAGATGAGCTGTATGTACTGCGCAACAGTATTATGCCGGCAGTGCTTATAGAACTTGGATTTATAAGCAACGACTTCGACAGAAGTGTGCTTACAAATTCCGAAAAACTTCGTCAGGGTGCGGCGGCAATTGCCGATGCTGTCGAAGAAATCATTAAAATCAGCAAAGAAGGATAGAAATGTTTAATATTGTACTCCACGAACCCGAAATACCTCAGAATACGGGGAATATTGCAAGAACGTGCAGTGTTACCGGCTGTGCACTTCACATAATAAAACCTATGGGGTTTGAAATTGATGACAAAAAACTCAAACGCGCCGGGCTTGACTACTGGCACGAACTGAATATCACGTATTACGAAAATGCCGACGACTTTTTTGAAAAACACAAAAATGACAATATTTACTTTTTCACCACAAAAGCTCCGCAGTGTTATACCGATGTAAAATTCAAGGACGGAGACTATATGATGTTCGGCAAAGAAACCGCCGGCATACCGGAATATATTTTGAAATCAAGGCTTTCAAACTGCGTTCGTATACCGATGAGAGAAAATTTGAGGTCGCTTAACCTTTCAAACTCCGTTGCCATTGCCGTATACGAAGCTTTAAGGCAGAATGATTTTGCTGTATTGCAGCAAACATCGGAATATTTGGGAGATTAGCATATGAAACGCTGGATATATAAAAAATATTCTATAACTTCAAAAGAAACCACGGCACTTTCGCACCGTTGCGGCATAACCCCGGCCGCGGCGTGTGTTTTGCTTAACCGCGGTATAGATTCCGAAGAAAAAGTTAATAAATTTCTTAACATTTCAGCCGATAATTTTGAAGATACCTCGCTTCTGGACGGAATTGAAGCGGTTGCAGACCGCATAGAAACCGCACTTGCCAAAAACGAACGCATTATAGTATACGGCGACTATGATGTTGACGGTATAACCTCTGTGAGTGTGATGCTTTCATATTTGAGAGACCGCGGCGCAAAAGCGGATTATTACATACCGTCAAGAATCAACGAGGGATATGGGCTTAACTCTCGCGCACTGAAAAAAATAAGATTTAACGGCAACAAACTTGTTATAACCGTTGACACGGGCATAACCGCGACCGACGAAGTTGAATTTGCCAAAATAATAAATCTTGATATTGTCATAACAGACCACCATCAGTGCAAAGAACAACTTCCCGATTGTCCGCTGATAAATCCGCACGTCGGCAATTATCCGTTTAAAAATCTTGCCGGGGTTGGGGTTGTTTTCAAGCTTATTTCATATATGGAAAAAAATAATACGCGAAAAATCCTTGAAGAATACGGCGACCTTGTGGCTCTCGGAACAATTGCCGATGTTGTGAGTCTTACGGGCGAAAATCGTATAATTGTCGGCTATGGGCTTAAAAAATTAAAAGAAAATCCCAATTGCGGACTTAAACAACTTTTGAATACGGCAATATCCGGAACACGCGACATAGACACATCAACCGTGGGATTCGCGCTTGCGCCCAGAATCAATGCCGCCGGACGTATCGGCGATACGTCAAAGGCTGTTGATTTGCTTTTAACCGACGATGACGAAACACGCGAAAAAAACGCCATTTATCTTGAAGAACAAAACCGCCTGCGGCAGAAAACCGAACAGGATATTTTAAAAGATGTGCTCGAAATTGCCGAAAGCGATGAATGCAAAAACAAAAAGGTGCTTGTGATACACGGTAGTAACTGGCATCACGGCGTAATCGGCATAGTGGCGTCAAGAGTTACCGAAAAATATCACAAACCATGCATTCTGATTTCATGCGAAGACGGTATCGGAAAAGGGTCGGGACGGAGCATAAAAGGGTTTAACCTGTTTGATGCACTTTCGGCATGCGGCGATATTTTTGTAAAATTCGGCGGTCACGAACTTGCCGCCGGGCTTACACTAAACGAAGAAAACATACCGCTTCTCGATAAACTTTTGAACGAATATGCCGACAACAACGCCGATGATGAATGCTTTACACCGTATATCGAAATTGACAGTGAACTTCCGGCGGAATTTATAAGCAAATCCACAGTCGAAAGTCTTAATATGCTGAAACCGTTCGGAACCGATAACCCCGGTCCGGTTTTCTCTGTATGCGGTGCAACACTCACGCACAAACGTTCGATGAGCGAGGGGAAACACGCGGCGTTCATGCTTGAAAAGCAAGGCTGTTCCTTTGAAACCGTTGTATTCGGCGGCGGCGAACTTTTCAATTGCTTCTGTGAAGGCGATACAGTCGATACCGTCGGAATAATACAAATAAATTCGTGGAATAATACAAACAAAATACAGATTGTTGCAAAAGAAATGCGGCTTTCCGAAGTACCTTGCGGCGTTTCTCACGAGATAACACGCGAAGATTTGGCGGCGGCATACAGATTTTTAAAAAAATACGCTGTCAACGGTGTTTTAAAAGGCACACCGGATGCTTTGGCACGCCGCACAAGTATGGAATATTCCGCGGTGCTGAACGGCACAAAATTTTTAAATATGCTCAAAGTGTTTGCAGAGCTAAAGCTTCTTACATATATTGAAAATAATGCAATCGTCGATATATATATGCTTAATCACACCGGAAAAGTTGATCTCGGCAGTTCAAAAATATTGGCAAAACTTAATCGGAAAGGGGAAATTCAATGACTCCCGATGAAATATTCAAAAAATTGATAAATCAGATTGAGGCATCAAAACCCAAAGGTGATGTTTCCGTAATAAAAAAGGCGTATGATTTTGCCCAGCGTTATCATAACGGGCAATTCAGAGTGTCCGGCGAAGAGTATATTTGCCATCCGCTTCAAGTCGCGCTGATTATCTCGGAAATGCTGCTTGACTGCGATACTATCGCGGCCGGTATTCTTCATGATACGATTGAAGATACCGAAGTTACCTATGAAGATATTGAACAAAACTTCGGAAATGATATTGCCGTTATGGTCGACGGTGTAACAAAACTCGGTAAAATCAAATTCACCTCGCAAGAAGAGGCACAGGTGGAAAATCTGCGCAAAATGTTCATGGCAACGGCAAAAGATTTGCGCGTAATGTTGATAAAGCTTGCCGACAGACTTCACAATCTGCGTACAATGGATGTTATGCCTGATATTAAACGCCGCCGCAAAGCCAAAGAAACCATAGAGGTTTTTGCCCCGATTGCCCATCGGCTCGGTATGTTCCGAATAAAAGTGGAGCTTGAGGACTTATCGCTTAAATATCTTGACCCTGTGGCATACAGCGAAATTCAAGAATCTCTCTCAGAAAAAATGAACGATAACAGCGAATATATTGACGAAATTATAAAAACCGTTTCAAGCAAGCTGAAAGAACTTGACATTAAATGCGAAATATACGGCAGGGTGAAACACCCGTACAGCATATTCAAAAAAACATATATGAAAGGTCGAACGCTTGACGAAATATATGATATTTTCGCGATACGCGTAATTGTTGACAGCGTCCGCGACTGTTATGCGGTGCTTGGTGCAATACACGATTTATACAAACCCATTCCGGGGCGAATTAAAGATTATATCGCAATGCCCAAACCCAACCTGTATCAGTCGTTACATACAACTGTTTTGGGCAAAGGCGGAGAACCGTTTGAAATACAAATCCGCACAAAAGAAATGCATATTGTTGCCGAATACGGTATTGCCGCCCACTGGAAATATAAAGCCGGAATAAACAACACTCCGGACGAAGCCAAATTTTCGCGTCTGCGTCAAATGCTTGAATTTCAGGGCAGTGTTACCGATGAAGAAGAATTTATGCGGATTTTGAAAACCGATATGTTTGCCGATGAGGTGTTTGTGTTCACTCCGAAAGGCGATGTAATGCCGCTTCCTGCAGGCAGTTGCCCGATTGACTTTGCATATTCGGTTCACAGTGCGATAGGTTCAAAAATGAGTGGTGCAAAAGTGAACGGAAAGCTTGTTCCGCTTAATTACAAACTGCAAAACGGCGATATTGTGAGCATTATAACATCGCCGCCGTCAAAAGGTCCGAGCAGAGACTGGCTTAAAATTGTAAAGACTTCAAGTGCAAGAACAAAAATAAATCAGTGGTTCAAACGCGAATGCCGCGACGAAAATATTGTCCGCGGCAGGGATATGTTTGAAAAAGAACTGAAAAAATCGGGATATTCGCATTCACAGCTGTACGATGAAAATATAATAAAATCCGAAATGGAACGAAACGGATTCGCCTCTGTTGACGATTTGTTTGCCGCCATCGGATACGGTGGGCTTCCCGCCGGCAAAATAGTTTCAAAAATGCGCGAAGCTTATAAATCCCGTACATCGGCAAAACAAAAACTCGAAAATTCCGACAAACAATACGAACATAAAACAACCGGCAACGGTATAATCATCAAAGGCATAGATAATTGTTTAATCAGATTTGCCGGATGCTGTGCACCCGTTCCGGGCGATAAGATAGTCGGATATATAACTCGCGGAAGAGGGGTTTCGGTTCATCGTGCCGACTGCACCAACATTCTCGTGTTGCAACAAGGTGAAAGCGACAGAATTATTGAAGCCGAATGGGCATCTTCTCAGGAAAATGTCAAATATTATGCCGAACTTGCAATTAAAGCGGAAGACCGCCAGGCACTGCTTGCGGATATAATCAATACCGCCGCAGAATTTAAAATATCTATTCACAATATTAATGCACGAACTTCAAAAGACCTTGCACTAATGAATATTGTTGTTGAAATAACCTCGTCCGAACAGCTTGAAAGCTTTATCAAAAAAGTTATGGGTGTTAGCGGCGTTATTGAAGTTGTGCGGTCAATGCAGTAAAAACAAATATTATACACAATTAGGGCAGAGTTTTTCTCTGCCCTATAAATTTATGCCTGTGTTTTTTCGGTTTATTTATTAGCTTCGATAAATCTTTGCAGAATTGCCGCAATTTCGGCACGTGTTGCCGTGTCTGACGGGTTGAGCGTGGTTTCTGTTTTGCCTTTAATCAAACCGCTTCCAACAGCATATTGCATAGCCTCGATTGCATATTCGGATATTTCGTCATAATCC
>CAYQKW010000038.1:16250-16551 GCA_964418245.1 uncultured Oscillospiraceae bacterium | reverse complement strand
GGAAAACTCTCGATTTGCCGGCAGGGCAGCTCACGGACAGAACCGGAGTTCTCTGCGGACTGAAATTTCCGTGCGGAAAAGAAATGCAGGAAAAAGCCGAAAAAACGGATATAAAACTTCCCGTAACGGTTAAAAATACATATTTTTGCCTTTCGGGAGCGGAAACGGCGGCAAAACGTATGGCGGAAAACGGAGTGCCGAAAGAAGAAATTTTTTATGCCGTTTTTGTGTGTATTGCGAAAACTCTCGAAAAAGCGCTTAAAAACACGGTGAAACTTTGCGGCACGGACAAAATTGTTCT
>CAYQKW010000038.1:0-16220 GCA_964418245.1 uncultured Oscillospiraceae bacterium | reverse complement strand
AAACATATATATAAGAGAATATCTGAAAGAAAAATTTGAGCATATATATTTTGCGGAAGCGAAATTCTCGGCGGATAATGCCGCCGGTACGGCATATATTTGCGAAAGGCTTGAAATATGAATACATATTCAATATCACAGATAAATAAATATATTAAAAATATAATAGAAACGGACGCAATCCTTACGGATATAAATTTGAAAGGAGAAATATCGAATTTCAAGGCACACAGCAGCGGACATCTTTATTTCACACTTAAAGACGAAACTTCGGTTCTGGGGGCTGTGATGTTTAAAAATGCGGCGTCAGCACTTTCGTTCCGCCCATCGAACGGAATGAAAGTTGTTGTAAAATGCAGAATACGTGTTTATGAACCCATGGGGGGTTATCAGGCATATGTAACGGAAATGCGTCAGGACGGAATAGGCGATTTGCATATAGCTTTTGAACAGCTCAAACAAAAACTTGCCGCAGAGGGGCTGTTTAATGCCGAAAGAAAAAAACGTATACCGCCTTTCCCGAAAGCAATTGGGATTGTAACGTCACCAACGGGGGCGGCAATTCAGGATATGCTCAATATTTTGGGCAGAAGATGGAAATATCCCGAAATTTATATATATCCGGCACTTGTTCAGGGTGAAGATGCCCCACGGGATATTATATCGGGTATAACATATTTTAACGATACAAAATATGTTGATACGATAATAATCGGCAGAGGCGGCGGTTCGATTGAAGATTTGTGGGGATTTAACGACGAGGGCGTCGCAAGAGCCGTTGCGGCATCGCAGATACCGATAATATCGGCGGTTGGGCATGAAATAGATTTCACAATATCCGATTTTGCCGCGGATTTACGTGCGGCAACGCCGTCCGAGGCGGCAGAACGTGCCGTTCCGCTTGCGGACGAACTTCGAGCAAGGCTGAAAACCGCGGAGGAAAAACTTTGCGCGGGGCTAAAAAAAACGGCGGCGGAAAAGAGAATTGCATTGCAGCAGCTTGACACCGGCAGAATTTTTCAGGGTGTGCTGAACGGCATAGACGACAGAAAACTGAAAACGGATAATTTGAACGAGAATTTAATACGTAGCATGAAACTTATTCTCGAAAGAAATACGTCAAAACTCACGCAGAGTGCGGCAAGTTTAAATTCACTCAGTCCGCTTGCGGTTTTGGGCAGAGGATACTCGATAACGTTCGGTGCAAAAGGAAAACCGCTTATGTCGGTTAAAGATGCAAAAAAAGGCGATAATTTAACAATAAAACTCGCGGACGGCGAAATAGGCGCAAAAGTTGCGGCAATAAGCAAAGACGGAGGGGTTACGGATGGGCAGACAAACGTTTGAAGAAGCTATAACACAGCTTGGGGATATAGTGAGAAAACTTGATACGGGCAGTACGTCGCTTGATGAGGCGATGGAACTTTTTGAACAGGGAATAAAGCTCACAAAAGAATGCAACAAAATGCTTGATGAAGCGGAACAGAAAGTGAATATTCTGATAAAAAATGCCGACGGAAGCGTGACAGCGGAAAAAACAGCAAAAGAGAGTTTGGCGTAATATAACTGAATTGAGTTCTTCTCCGCCTTTAAGGCGGTGGGTTTCGCTTGATTTTTTCGGTGAGAGTGCAGTTTCTCGCCGAAAACGTTGAATGACGGGGCTAAAGCCCCTTATTGAAAGAACGGTGAACGGATTATGGATTATGAAAAATTAACGTCGGATATTGTAAAAGATATTGAAGAAAATCTTGGCAGATATTTGCCGGTGCATGATAATTATCAAAAAAATATATATGAAGCAATGCGTTACAGTCTGCTCGGCGGCGGGAAACGCATACGTGGGTTGCTCACGGTTTTGAGTTGCCTTATGTCCGGAGGAACGGCAGAGGATGCAATGCCTTTTGCCTGTGCACTGGAAATGGTTCATGCGTATTCTTTGATACATGACGATTTGCCGTGCATGGACGACGATGATGTGCGCCGCGGAAAACCGACGTGCCACAAAGCATTCGGAGAAGCAATGGCGGTGCTTGCCGGTGATGGGCTTTTGGGATATGCCTTTGAAACGGCACTTGCCGGCGACGTTGGCGCGGAAAAAACCTTAAAGGCTTTGAAAATACTTGCCGCAAACGTGGGACCGGAAGGAATGCTTGGCGGTCAAGTGGTTGACCTTGAATCCGAGAACACGGATATTTCGTATGAAAAACTTGTATATTTGCAGAATTGCAAAACCGGCGCGCTGATTAAAGCGGCGTGTCTTGTTGGGGATATTATCGGCAACGGCGGCAATGAAACCGCACTTGAAAATTATGCGGAAAATATTGGGCTGGCTTTTCAAATCCGTGATGATATTCTTGATGTTGAAAGCACCGAAGAGGTTTTGGGAAAACCCATCGGGAGCGATGAAAAAAGCAATAAATCCACGTTTGTTACGCATTTCGGAACGGAAAACGCAAAGAAAAAAGTTGCCGAACTTTCCGAAAAAGCGGCAATGTCGGTTGAAAATATAAACGAATACGGTGCGGCACTTGCACATCTTGCAAAAAAACTTGCAAACCGTGAAAAATAGCGTGACCGCACACAATATCCGAACGCAAGCGTTAAATGACGGGGCAATGTCCCTTATTGAGGAGAAGTCGTATGAAAGCTGAAATAATTTCTGTGGGAACGGAGCTTTTACTCGGACAGATAGTGAATACGGATGCAAAATTTATTGCGGAAGAACTTGCATCTGCCGGTATAAATTTGTTTTATACAACGGTGGTCGGCGACAATGCCGAAAGATTGAAAAATGCGGTTGAACTTGCGTTTGAGAGAGCTGAACTTGTTATATTCACAGGAGGCTTGGGACCGACGTGCGATGATATTACAAAAGAAACCGTGTCGGAATATTTCGGTCTTGAAACCGTATGCGATGAATATTCGTTAAACAAAATAAAATCATTTTTTGAAAAAATAAACAGAAATATGACAGAAAATAATGTCAAACAGGCATATCTGCCGAAAGGTGCAAAAATATTGGAAAACTTTCACGGAACGGCACCCGGGTGCATAATCGAAAAAAACGGCAGAATTGCCGTCATGATACCGGGTCCGCCGAACGAAGCCGAACCGATGTTTAAAAATCAGGTAATGCCGTATCTTTTGAACAAAAGCGGAACAACAATAGTTTCCAAAACGGTTAAAACGTTTGGTATTGGCGAATCGGCACTTGAAGAAAAGGTGAAGGATTTGATGAATAATGCAAATCCGACACTTGCACCGTATGCCAAAACCGGCGAGGCGGAACTGCGGATAACGGCGAAAGCCGAAAATAAAGCGGAAGCCGAAAAACTTATTGAAACTGTGCTTGAAGAAGTTAAAGCACGTGTCGGGGAATATATATACGGATATGACGATGAAACGTTAAACAGTGCAGTATATAAATTTCTCAAAAACAGCGGACTGACATTGAGTACGGCGGAATCCTGTACGGGCGGACTGCTCTCTGATGCGATTGTTAAAATTCCCGGCAGCAGTGCGGTTTTCGGATACGGTGCCGTGACATATGCAAACGACGCCAAAACGAAAATCCTTGGTGTTAAAACCGAAACGCTTGAAAAATACGGTGCTGTAAGTCCGCAGACCGCAAAAGAAATGGCAGAGGGGATAAAGAGACTTTCCGGAAGCACTTTTGGAGCGGCAACCACGGGTATAGCCGGACCGGACGGCGGAACAGCCGAAAAACCCGTTGGGCTTGTTTACATTGCCGTGGCAGACGAAAAAGAAACAAGAATAAAAAAACTCAATTTAAGCGGAAACCGCGAAAAAGTGCGTATACTTGCGGTTAAAAATGTTTTACGTATGATACTTGAAGAAAGGTGAAGATTTATAATGGCAGTAAAAAAAGAGAAAAGCAATGATTATCTCATGAAAGATAAAGATAAAAAAGAAGTTCTTGACAATATGTTCGCACAGCTTGAAAAAGATTTCGGCAAAGGTGCCGTAATGCGCATGGGCGAAAGAGGGCTTGCGAATATTGAAGTTATTTCCACGGGGTCGATAGGCATCGACGCGGCTCTCGGAATAGGAGGTGTTCCGCGCGGAAGAATTATTGAAATATACGGGCCGGAATCATCCGGTAAAACAACAATAGCACTGCATATTATTGCACAGGCACAGAAAAACGGCGGCGAAGCGGCGTTTATCGATGCCGAACACGCACTTGACCCGGATTATGCATCAAAACTTGGTGTCGATATTGATAATCTCATACTTTCACAGCCCGATAACGGCGAACAGGCATTGCAGATTGCGGAAGTATTAACACGAAGCGGAGCTATTGATGTTATTGTTATAGACTCTGTTGCGGCACTTGTACCCAAAAGTGAAATCGAGGGAGAAATGGGAGATTCTTATGTGGGACTTCAGGCGCGGCTCATGTCGCAGGCATTAAGGAAGCTCACCGGTATAGCAAGCAAATCCAACACGGTTATCGTGTTTATAAATCAGCTTAGGGAAAAAATCGGCGTTATGTTCGGCAACCCCGAAACAACAACGGGCGGACGCGCACTCAAATTCTATGCCTCAGTGAGAATGGAAATACGAAAAGGCGAAGGCATAAAAGAAGCCGGCGGAGTTATCGGCAACAGAACAAGAGCAAAAATTGTTAAAAACAAAATGGCACCGCCGTTTAAAGATACCGAATTTGACATTATGTACGGCGAGGGTATTTCTCACACCGGCGAAGTGCTTGACTATGCCGCGGAACTCGGTATAATCAAAAAAAGCGGTTCGTGGTTTGCATACGATGGGGCAAAAATCGGTCAAGGCAGAGAAAACGCAAAACAATTCCTTGCGGATAATCCCGAAGTTGCCGATGATATAGAATTGCAGATTCGCACCGCGCTCGGACTTGTTAAATCGGATAATCCCGAAGAAGCGGCAACGGAAAATGAAGATTATTAATCTTAAATTCAAAAACGGATTTTTTGATATTTATACGGAAGACGGCTTGTTTTGTACCCTTTCGGACGAAACCGTGTTTAAAATGAATTTGAAATGCGGAACAGAACTTGACAGCACGGCGGCTGAAAAATTGTGTGTTTTGGCTGATTTTGAAACGGCAAAACGCGACGGAGCGGCAATGCTTTCGAGAAGTTCATATACCGAATACGGGTTCTGTGCAAAGCTGAAATTCAAAGGTCACAGCGCAAAAGCGGTATCGGCCGCGGCAGAGTTTTTCAAAAAAAACGGATTTATAAACGACTTGAAATATGCAAAGGCATATGTGTCCGACTGTGTACGCCTTAAACATGACGGCAAAAACAAAATAATATGCAATCTCATGAAAAAAGGCGTAAACCGCGATGTAATCGATGCGGCATTGGCAGAAACAGAGTTTGACGATGCACTGGAGCTTATGGCGGAAAAGGAATTGAACAAACTGAAAGACCGTGACGTAAAATCAATTGAAAAGGTGAAAAGAAGGCTTTATGCAAAAGGCTTCGGAATTAGTGAAATAAACGAGGTCGTGAACAGGCTTGGAGGAGAAAAATTTGAGGTATAAAATAGGTTTCGTGTCACTCGGCTGTCCGAAAAATCTCACGGATACCGAAACAATGATTGCGCTTTCCGAAAAAAAGCATATTCTTGTAACAAATCCGGCAGAAGCGGATATAATAGTAGTAAACACCTGCGGATTTATTGAAAGCGCAAAGCAGGAATCAATAGATACAATAATAGAAATGGGGCAGTATAAAAACGGCGGAAATTTGAAAAAGCTTATTGTTGCCGGCTGTTTGGCACAGAGATATACGGAAGAAATTCTTGAGGAACTGCCGGAAGTTGACGCTGTTGTGGGAACAAGCAGTTTTTATGAGATTACAGAAGTAATCGACGAACTTGAAAAACAAGACAAGGTCGTGAGAAAAGGCGACATAAACCGTGATATGCCGCAGGGACTTCCGCGAACACTCGCAACGCCGAAAAGCACGGCATATCTCAAAATTGCCGACGGTTGCAACAATAACTGCACATATTGTATAATCCCGAAACTCAGGGGCAAATACAGAAGTGTGCCGGAAGCAGAAGTTTTAAAAGAAGCCGCAGAACTTGCAAAACGCGGCGTTTCCGAACTTATACTCGTTGCGCAGGACACAACGATGTACGGCATTGATTTGTATAAAAAACCAAGCCTTGCCGGACTGTTGAAAAAATTATGCAAAACAGAGGGAATACGCTGGATAAGACTGCAATATTGCTATCCCGAAAACGTTACGGACGAACTTATAGATACAATCGCCGAAGAAGATAAGATATGCAAATATATAGATATTCCGTTTCAGCATGCGTCAACGGCGGTGCTTAAGAATATGAAACGCAGAAGCACGTTTGAAAAAAATTGTGACATAATAAAAAAACTGCGTGAAAAAATCCCCGGAATCATCATAAGAAGCACGTTCATAACGGGATTTCCGGGCGAAACCGAAGAAGATTTCGCAATACTTAAAGATTTTGTAAAAAAATCTGAATTTGAACGGTTGGGTGTGTTTACGTATTCCGCGGAAGAGGGAACAAAAGCGGCGGAAATGGAAAATCAGATTGACGAAGAAGTTAAGATTTTGAGAAGAAATGAAATAATGGAATTGCAAAGCGAAATTTCACTCAAGAAAAATAAAGAAAAAATCGGCAGTGAAATAACAGTGCTGTGCGAGAAAAAAATCGGAGAAAATCTGTTTGCCGGCAGAAGCGAGGCGGATTCGCCCGATGTTGACGGAAACGTGGTTTTCAAAGGTAATGCCGTGCCGGGGCAATATGTTAAAATAACAGTAACGGCGGCAGAAGAATATGATTTGGAAGGTGTTATGAATGAATTTACCGAATAAACTTACGATACTCAGAGTTATAATGATACCGTTTTTTATATTCTGCGGTCTTGCCGGCGGCGGAGTTTTCGAGTGGCTGGCGCTTGTTATATTTGCGGCGGCATCATTCACGGATATGCTTGACGGAAAAATCGCAAGAAAACATAATCTTGTGACGGATTTCGGCAAGTTTATGGATCCGCTTGCGGATAAATTGCTTGTAACGGCGGCACTGGCACTTTTTGCGGCAGACGGCAGAGCAAGCGTTTGGGTGCTTTATGTTGTTATAATGCGTGAGTTTGCCGTAACCGGTCTGCGTCTTGTTGCAGCCGGCGGCGGTGTTGTTATTGCCGCAAGTATGTGGGGCAAAGTTAAAACCGTTATTCAGATGATAGTTATAATATATACGCTCATACCGATTAATGTCGGTCAGAATTTCATGATAGGTTCGCTCGGCGTAACGGATATATTAATGATAATTCTTGCGGTTGTAACCGTTATATCCGGAGCGGATTATATTTATAAGAACAAAGCACTTCTCAAGGAGTGATGGCGTGGGATTTTCAAAGTCTGTACTCAAAACGGCGGTATATATAACGGCCGCTGCCGATAAAATGCCGGATACGGCACTGTTTACGGAAGAGGATTTTGAAATTGAAAAAACAGCGGTATTGCCGGCGGCGCAGACAGCCGAAGATATGTTTGGGGAATTTATCCTCGGTAATATAAACGGTAAATATCTGCTGTACCGAAAAATAAACAAAACCGATAATAATTTATTTTATAAAGATTTGATAAATTGCCTTAAAATCAAGAATGTGACGGTGGCGGTGAAAGCCTGTCCGCTGAAAAAAACAAATTGCGGTTTCATGAACATTCGTGATTTTATAAGGTTCGGTGTTTCGATGCAAACCGGTATAAACCGTATGTCCGAACAAAACGGCGGAATATATGCCACATTAAATGCCAAGCCGACGGAAGCCGAAAAATACGCACTTTCTGTTTTGGGAGCGGATGCTGTCGGGGAAAATACTTTGCCGATTGTACTGATGTCTGAAAATATAAATTTAAAATCGATTATGATGTTTGAAAGAGGGAATGCAAATGAGCCTGAGATA
This sequence comes from uncultured Oscillospiraceae bacterium, assembly GCA_964418245.1. Lineage (GTDB taxonomy): Bacteria > Bacillota > Clostridia > RUG12999 > RUG12999 > CAKVOK01. The sequence continues at coordinate 8,257 of CAYQKW010000038.1, read as the reverse complement.
TGATATAAACGCAATAAAAGAACGCGACCCGGCGGCAAGAAACAGCCTTGAAGTGCTGTTGCTTTATCCGGGACTGCACGCCGTAATCTGGCACCGAATAGCCCATTTCTTTCATAAGAGAAAATGCCTTTTCATAGCAAGGCTTATTTCGCAGTTTGCAAGATGGCTCACGGGAATAGAAATTCATCCCGGCGCAAAAATCGGTAAAGGTGTGTTTATCGACCACGGAATGGGAGTTATTATCGGCGAAACAGCCGAAGTGGGCGACGACTGCACAATATATCAGAACGTAACTCTCGGCGGAACGGGCAAAGACGTTGGCAAACGCCACCCGACAATCGGTAAAAATGTGTTAATCGGCAGTGGGGCAAAGGTTTTGGGTCCGTTCACGGTCGGTGATAATTCAAAAATTGCCGCAAACGCCGTGGTACTTAACGAAGTACCGCCGAACTCCACGTGTGTGGGTGTTCCGGCAAGAGTTGTGCGCCGAGACGGGCAAAAGGTCTGCGATATGGATCAGATACATATTCCCGACCCCATATCAATGGAACTTTGCCGTATGTCGGTTGAACTTGAAAAACTGAAAAACAAGATAGATAAAGGGGAATAACAATGAAACTTTATAACAGCATGACAAGAAAAAAAGAGGAATTTAAACCTATAACCGAGGGCGAAGTTAAAATGTATTCGTGCGGTCCCACGGTGTATAATTATTTCCATATAGGCAACGCAAGACCGTTTATCATATTCGATACGCTTCGCAGATATTTTGAATATATCGGATATAAAGTGGATTTCGTACAAAATTTCACGGATATTGACGACAAAATGATAAATAACGCAAACGAACAGGGAATAACCGTGAAACAGCTTGCCGAAAAGTTCATCGGCGAATATTTCACGGATGCACAAGGACTGAACATAAAAAAAGCGACGGTTCATCCGTGCGCAACCGATAACATAGATGCCATAATAGATATGGTAAAAAAACTTGTTGACAACGGATATGCCTATGAAGTTGACGGCGATGTATATTTCTCGACAAAGAAATTCAAAGATTACGGAAAGCTTTCGCATCAGCCGCTCGACGACCTTGAATCGGGTGCGAGAATAAGCGTTGACGAACGAAAAAAAGACCCGATGGATTTTGCTGTTTGGAAAAGTCAAAAACCGGGCGAGCCGGCATGGGAAAGCCCGTGGGGGCTCGGCAGACCGGGCTGGCATATAGAGTGTTCGGCAATGGTTAATAAATACCTCGGCGAAACAATCGATATTCACAGCGGCGGCAAAGACCTGATTTTTCCGCATCACGAAAACGAAATAGCACAAAGCGAAGCCGCAAACGGAAAACCGTTCGCAAATTATTGGTTGCATAACGGATATATCAATATAGACGGTACGAAAATGTCCAAATCAAAAGGCAATTTCTTTACCGTAAGAGATATTGCAAAAGAATTTGATTATGAAGTTATAAGATTTTTCATGTTAAGCGCTCATTACAGAAATCCGATAAACTTTTCACAGGATTTAATGGAACAGTCGAAAAACGCACTTGAAAGACTTTATAACTGCATAGAAACAATGAATTTTAAAATGCAGAATGCAAAATCCGAACCGTTTGACGGAAAAGAGAAAACGGAAGAATACAAAACGCAGTTCAAAAACGCCATGGAGGACGATTTGAACACAGCGGATGCAATCAGTGTTCTGTTTGAAATTGTTAAAGATGTGAATATGCGGATTGACGAAATGCCGAAAGCGGAACTTGAAGCGTATATATCGCTGTTGAAAGAACTCGGCGGCGTTCTCGGAATACTCGAAAAGGATAAAAAAACGGAAATCCCCGAAGAAATACAGAAACTTATAGACGAGCGTACACAGGCAAGAAAAAATAAAGATTTTGCACGGTCGGACGAAATCAGAGATATTCTTCTGGAAAAAGGTATAACACTTAAAGATACGCGCGACGGCGTTCAGGTGATATTTAATTAATGCATAATGCATAATTATGTTCGCACGGAGCGAGAGATAATTGTGTAAAACGAATGGGTTTTGCGGTTAGCTAATACAGAACCGTAGGGGCGGACGACTCTGTCCGCCCGAACGTCGGTTGAACAAAATTATTATGAGGCGCTTGCACAAATAAAATTGGGAACAATGTATAAATCAAACAACATCAGGGGGATGAAATCTTGACCGATTTTAAACAATACGGTGCTTTGGCACTTGCCTATATGGGCGATGCGGTTTATGAGGTTGCCGTCAGGGAATATCTTATGAAAAAAGCAAATATGCCGGTTAATACCCTGCATAAACTTGCGAAAAAATATGTTTCGGCGGTGGCACAAAGTCAATTTTTCGATATGCTTGAACCGCAACTCACGGGGGAAGAAATGTCCGTATATAAACGGGGCAGAAATTCCAAACCGCATACAACGGCAAAAAACGCAAGTCTTGCGGACTATAAAAAAGCAACGGGACTTGAGTCTCTTTTCGGATACCTTTATTTAACGGATAACCATGCAAGAATTAAGGAATTACTTGATATTATATTTGAAAACGGTGAGATATGATGATTAATATTGACGGAATAAATATAAATTACGAAACCTACGGCGAGGGAAAAGACCTGCTGATACTACACGGATGGGGCGCGAATATCGGTGCGGTTATGCCCATGATAAACGCATGGAAAGACAAATTCAAGGTTTGGGCTTTGGATTTGCCGGGATTCGGCAAATCCGATTTGCCGAAAGAAGACTGGAATGTATATTCTTATGCAGAGTTTGTCAAAAAATTTATCGACAAAACGGGAATGAAAAATCCGTTGCTTGTCGGGCATTCGTTCGGCGGCAGATTGTGCATAATCCTTGCGGCAACTCAGACGGTAGATTCCGAAAAGATGATTCTTGTCGATTCCGCCGGCGTAAAACCCAAACACGGAATAGACTATAAGATAAAAGTATATTCATATAAACTGGCAAAAAAAGCCGCAAAAGTAATCGGTATGTTCTCAAAAGAAACCGAAGAAAAAATCAAATCTGCATTCGGGTCGGAAGATTATAAAAACGCAGACCCGATTATGCGAAACGTTATGGTTCGTGTCGTAAACGAAGATTTAACATATCTTTTCGATAAAGTCGAACAGCCCACGTTGCTGATTTGGGGCGAAAAAGACAACGCAACCCCTGTTTCGGACGCGCGTATTATGGAAAGCAAAATGCGCGATGCCGGGCTTGTTGTGATGAAGAATGCCGGGCATTTTTCATATATTGATAAACCGGGTGAATTTGCCGTGATTACAAAGAATTTTCTTGAAAGTTAAGGGATGAAAAATATGATTTTGAATATTCTGACCGTGTTGGCGTTTCTTGCGCTTGCCGGGTTTAAACTGAAAAACGGATTCCACATGCTTCAGCAGGAAATGTATTTGAATAACGAATATTTCCGCTGGTATAAAAGCAAAAAGAAAATTTCGGCGTCAGACGTTTTTGCTCCGTGTACCGCTGTTTTGGCGGGTGCATTGAATAAATCCGCCGGAAAAATCGTATATATCGCCGTAACACTGTTCACACTTGCGCTGATGATTAAAATCGCTCCGAAAGCGAAAAAAGCGTTTGTCATAACGCCGCGCGTAAAAAGGCTCATTGCAACAGCAACGGTTTTTGGCGTGATTTCGGCAGTTCTGCTTACATGCCTCATGAATGTCACGTTTTTTATAAGCATGGTGGCAATAATGTTGCTGAACGTTGGTATCGGCTGTTTTGTCGGCGGTATAAATAAAATAAATTCACCTATAGAAAGCATAATCAACCGTTGGTACATAAACGACGCAAAACGAATCATAAACGAATTGCCGATGCTTAAAGTTGTCGGTATTACGGGCAGTTACGGCAAAACAAGTACAAAATATATATTGGCAAAGCTTTTGTCGGAAAAATATCACACGCTGATGACCCCCGAAAGCTATAATACAACAATGGGAGTTGTTAAGACCGTGCGAAATTCGCTCACTGCCGCACACGAAATTTTCGTCTGCGAAATGGGTGCAAAATATGTCGGAGATATAAAGGAAATCTGTGATATTGTAAATCCGACCTACGGTATAATAACCTCAATCGGTCCTCAGCATCTTGAAACTTTTGAAAATATCGAAAATATCATAAATACAAAATATGAACTTTACGATGCCGTGAAAGATAAAAATAATGTTGTTGTCAACGTATCATCTCCGGTGATAAACGCAAATATGCGCAGCGGAGTGACAACATGCGGCACAGATAAAGAAGACGGCGGCGAATATTATGCAAAAAATATTTCATACGGAACTTTCGGTGCAAGATTTGTTTTGTGCGGCACAGACGGAACAGAGCTTGAACTCGAAACAAAATTGCTCGGCAAACATACGGTGTCGAATATAGTTGCCGCCACGGCAATGGCGTTGAAACTCGGTGTCGAACCCGAACAAATTCGCTATGCGGTAAAACGCCTTGAACCCGTTCCGCATCGCTTGCAAATGAAAAACCACGGAAACGGAATAACCGTCATAGATGACGCGTTCAACTCAAATGCAGAGGGCGCAAAAGCGGCTCTCGATGTGCTGGGTAAGTTTGAAAATGGTAAGCGAATGCTCATAACCCCCGGTATGGTTGAACTCGGCACAAAAGAATATGAACTTAATTTTGAATTTGGCAAAAATGCCGCAAAAAACTGTGACTGCATAATTTTGGTCGGCGAAAAACAAACAGAACCAATAAAAGACGGTATAACGGCAGAAAAATATGAAGGTGAACTTTATGTCGCAAAAGACCTTGGCGACGCACTCATAAAAATGAACGAGATTGCTCAAACCGGCTGGACGGTGCTGTTTGAAAACGATTTGCCCGACTTGTATCTGTAAAATGCGGAATGCGTAATTAACGAAAACACGGAACAAATCCATGTCATCGCACCAACCAATTAAAATAATTATGAATTAATAAAGGGGAATTAATATGAAAATAAATTTGGCTTTCATGTTCGGGGGAAGGTCCGTTGAACACGAGGTATCGGTCATATCGGCGCAGCAGGCAATGGCGGCGGCGAACAAAGACAAATATAACGTAATACCGATATACATAACAAAACAGGGCGATTTTTATACCGGCGCGAGCATGATGAATGTTGAAGCGTTTAAAAATATACCCGAATTACTGAAAAAAAGCAGCCGTATAATCCTTGTGAACGACGGTGGCAAGGTAAAAATGATGAAATATCCAAAACCGTTTTTCGGCGGCGACCTCGGCACAATAGATGTCGTTCTGCCCGTTATCCACGGAACAAACTGCGAAGACGGTACACTTCAGGGGTATCTTGAAACATTGCAGGTGCCGTACGGCGGATGTAACGTGCTGGCATCGGCACTCGGTATGGATAAGGTTGTGCAGAAAAAACTCATGAAAGAATGCGGAGTTCCCGTTCTTGACTGCGAATATTTCAGCTCAAGAGATTGGTTCAAAAATCCCGAAGAAATAATCGAAAAATGCGAAAAACTTGCATATCCGCTCATTGTTAAACCTGCGGATTTGGGGTCGAGCGTCGGCATCAAAAAAGCCGGTAATGCGGCCGAACTTAAAGATGCTGTCGAAAATGCCGCAAACTATGCGGAAAAAATCCTTGTTGAACACGCAATAGAACATCTGCGTGAAATCAACTGCGCCGCAATGGGCGACGGTGACGAAATAACGCTTTCGGCGTGCGAAGAACCGTTCAGTAAAGATATTTTAACTTATGATATAAAATATAAAGGAGGTTCAAAAGGTGCTTCCAAAGGAATGGCAACGCTGGCAAGAAAAGTCCCGGCAGAACTTGAACCCAAAACCGAAGAAAAAATCAGACAATGCGTGAAAGATGCTTTCAAAATACTCGGATTTTCGGGCGTAACAAGGGTAGACTGCATGATAGACGAAGATACCGGCGCGGTTTATGTGAACGAACCGAACACAATTCCCGGTTCACTTGCGTTCTATCTTTGGGAAGAAGTCGGCATAAGCTTTGAAAAGGTTATAGACGAACTCGTAAGGCTTGCACTCAAACGCAGCCGCGAAAGACAGGCACTTACTTTCACTTATGACACGAATATCCTGCAAATGCAGGGCGGTGGCACGAAAGGTGCTAAAAATTAGGTCGAAAAAATTGCTTTTTTGTAGAAAATGCGATTGACAAACATATCGGTAATTTGATATAATATATTGGTTGTATAATTAAAATCAATTAACCCGTAGGGGCGGACTGATTTAATTCGGAATGCGGAATTAGGAATGCGGAATTGTTGCTCGCACGGCGTTTGTGCGGAAAATGAAAACACCGCACAAACCCATGTTGGCGTACGAACCGTAGGGGCGGACGACCCTGTCCGCCCGTGAAAACGGCACAAACCCACGTTGACGCACGACCCTGTCCGCCCGAAAAAATAACGCGCAAAAAATCTACAATAATATAAAATCAAAAGAAAAGGAGCGATGGCAATGGCTATAAAATATATCTTCATCACAGGTGGTGTGGTGTCGGGAATCGGCAAAGGAATCACCGCCGCATCCCTCGGCAGACTGCTCAAGGCACGCGGTCTTAAGGTTACAATGCAGAAATTCGACCCGTACATCAATATCGACCCCGGCACAATGAGTCCATATCAGCATGGAGAGGTTTTTGTTACCGACGACGGCGCGGAAACAGACTTAGATCTTGGTCACTACGAAAGATTTATCGACGAAAATCTCGGCGTGAACAGTAACGTCACAACCGGTAAAATTTATTTAAGCGTAATCAATAAAGAACGCAGAGGCGACTATCTCGGCGGAACGGTTCAGGTGATACCTCACATAACAAACGAAATTAAAGATAAGGTTTTCAGAGTGGGCAATACGGCCGCAAAACCCGATGTTGTCATAACAGAAATCGGCGGCACCGTCGGCGATGTCGAATCGCTCTCTTTCCTTGAAGCAATACGGCAGGTGAAAGGTGATGTCGGCAGAGAAAACTGTCTCTATATCCACGTCACGCTTGTGCCGTATATAGAAAAATCCGGAGAACAGAAAACAAAACCAACACAGCACAGCGTGAAAGAATTGCTCAGCCTTGGTATTCAGCCGGATATAATCGTGTGCAGAAGCGAAATGCCGATACCTGATGAACATAAAGATAAAATCGCACTTTTCTGTAATGTTCAAAGAAAAGCCGTTATAGAAAATCTTGATGCCGACAGCCTTTATCATGTGCCGCTTATGCTTGAAAAACAGGGTCTTGCCGATACTGTTTGCGAAATGCTCGGTCTTGAAAAGAAAGAACCCGACCTTGCAGAATGGAAAGCTCTTGCCGATAAGGCACTCAATCTTGACCGCAAAGTCAAAATTGCCATTGTCGGTAAATATGTTGCACTGCACGATGCATATATAAGCATTGTCGAATCGCTTAAACACGCCGGTATCGCAAATGATACCGATGTTGATATAAAATGGGTGGATTCCGAGGATATAACAGAAGATAACGTGAAAGATATTCTCTCGGACGTGAAAGGTATTCTCGTTCCCGGCGGATTTGGTAACCGCGGTATCGAAGGCAAAATCACGGCAATTAAATTCGCAAGAGAAAATAATGTGCCGTTCTTTGGCATATGCCTCGGTATGCAACTCAGCGTTGTGGAGTTCGCACGAAACGTCCTGAAATTCAACGGCGCAAACAGCGCAGAGTTCAGCGAAACAACCGAATATCCCGTAATAGATATTATGGCGGAACAAAAAGAAATAGAAAACATGGGCGGCACAATGCGTCTCGGTCTTTATCCGTGCAAACTGACCGATGGGCTTATCTGTAAAACGGTTTACGGCGAAGATTTGATTTATGAACGCCACAGACACAGATATGAATTTAATAATAAATATATTGAAGAGTTTGAAAAAGCCGGTATGAAAATTTCGGGAACATCACCCAGCGGCGCGCTTGTCGAAATCGTCGAGATACCGTCACATAAATGGTTTGTCGGTGTGCAATTCCACCCGGAATTCAAATCAAGAATAAACCGTCCGCATCCTGTCTTCACGGGGTTTGTCAAAGCTGCACTCGATTCAATGCGTAATTCGTAATTCGGAATGCGGAATTGTTGCTCGCACGGCGTTTGTGCGAAAAATGAAATCGGTTGCACCAACCTATGTTGACGCACAAACCCATGTCGACGTACAAACCCGTAGGGGCGGACGACCCTGTCCGCCCGAAAACACGG
>CAYQKW010000037.1:0-19095 GCA_964418245.1 uncultured Oscillospiraceae bacterium | reverse complement strand
TCAAAAATTATTTTTGTTTCGGGAAAATTAAAATCAATACTTCCGTTTGCAAAACGACGTTTTCTCAAAATTTCCGAAAGTTCACGCATTTGCCGCAGCATCGGCACAATATCGGCATATTCTTCTTTAAGCTTTTTATTTCCGTTTAATATTTTTGTAACGTCTGTATATGTCATACGGTGTGCCGTTTTTATAACCGCTTTGTATATTTCGTGCGAAATCACCTCGCCTTTCGGCGTTATTTCCATATCAACCGAAAGCGTAAACCTGTCGCAGTTTTCGTTAAGGCTGCATATTCCGTTTGAAAGTTCTCTCGGAAGCATGGGAACAACACCGCCGGCAAGATATACGCTTGTTCCACGTTTCAATGCTTCTTTAAAGATTTTCGTCCCCGGCTTTACATAAAAACTTACATCCGCAATATGCACCGAAAGCAGATAATTTCCGTTATCGAGTGTTTTAAGCGATATTGCATCGTCAAGGTCTTTGGCATCCTCTCCGTCTATCGTGAAAATTGTTTCGTTTCTTAAATCCCGTCTGTTACTTATATCATTTTCATTTATTTTATCGGGGATTTTCAGCACTTCATCTTTTACTTCCCCGGGGAAATCCTCCGGCAAATCAAACATACGCAATACAGATATAAAATCTGTTTTCGGTTCGCCCTGCCAGCCCAAAACTTCCGTTACTTTTCCTTTAAGTTCATTGTTTTTTTCGCCGAAAGACGTGAGTGTTACAACAACTTTCTGACCGTTTAACGCGCCTGACGTATGCTTTTTATCAATCCGTATATTTTTCGGTATTTTTTTACTGTCGGGAACCGCATAAAAATGACTTCCTTTTTTTCTGAAAACACATACAAGCTTATGATTTTCACGTTTTACGATTTTTACTATTTTGCCTTCACTGCGCATACCGTCTTTGGCTTCCGAAATAATTTTTGCGATAACGGTGTCGCCGTTCAACGCACTTCCCGCATTTTCGGAAGATATGAACAAATCACTTTTCAATGTTTCCGATTCAACAAATCCGAATGCGGCACTCGTTCCGATATATTTTCCGCTCACAAGATTTTTATCTTTATTCACACTGTATCTGCCCTTGCGGCTTTTTATGATTTTTCCTTTTGAAACAAGGGTATCGAGAATTTCGTAAAATTCATCGCTGTCTGATTTGGGAACATCAAGCACCGCCATAAGTTCTTCGGATGTTAAAGGTACGTATCCCTCGCTTTTCATAAACTCATATATTTTTTCGGTTCGTGTCATATTTATGTTAATCCTTTCTTTATATCATACGGATTATCAGAGTTTTTTAAGTTCCTCCACAATAAGTTTGTTTACGGCAGCCGGATTGGCTTTTCCTTTTGAAAGACGCATAACCTGACCCACAAGGAATCCCACCGCACGGTCTTTTCCGCCTTTATAATCGGCTATCGACTGCGGATTTGCCTCAAATGCCGTATGTATTATATCCAAAATGGCACTTTCGTCATTAACCTGTTTAAGCCCTAATTTTTCGATTATTTCCACAGGATTTTCTCCCGTTTCCGTCATTTTCTCCATAACCTGTTTTGCCGCAGTGTTGCTTATAACACCTTTTTCAATCTGTTCAATCATCAATGCGAGATTTTCCGGAGTTACGTTTATTTCATCTATGCCGACATATTTTTCTTTCATAATTCTGAAAATATCGCCCATAATCCAGTTTGATGCCGCTTTCGGAGATGCTCCGCATTTAATCGCTGTTTCAAAGAACTCCGCAACTTCACGTTCTTCAGTAAGCTGTGATGCATCGTATTCGGGAAGTGAAAATTCTTTTACGTATCTGTCACGTTTTATGTGCGGAAGTTCCGGAATGGTTTTTCTTATGCTTTCGATTTTCTCATCATCCGTAACAATCGGCATAAGGTCCGGTTCGGGGAAATATCTGTAGTCCTGAGCATCTTCCTTGCTTCTGAGCGGCAGACTTTCGCCTTTGGCATCGTCCCAACGGCGTGTTTCCTGTGTTATCGTTCCGCCGGCTTTCAAAATCTCGGTATGACGTTTTATCTCGTATTCAATTCCTCTTAACGCTCCGCTGAAAGTATTAACGTTTTTCATCTCCGAACGTATTCCGTATTCTTTCTGACCCACGGGTCTTACGGAAACGTTTACGTCACAGCGTAAAGAACCCTCCTGCATTTTACAGTCCGATACTCCTATATATTTTAATATTGATTTAAGCGTTTCAAGATATTCTCCGGCTTCTTCCACGCTTCGCATATCGGGTTCCGATACAATTTCTATAAGCGGTACACCGCAGCGGTTATAATCCATAAGGGATTTTCCGGGTACAACGTCATGAAGTGATTTTCCTGCATCTTCCTCGATGTGTATTCTTGTCACGCCGATTCGTTTTTTACCGCCGTTTACGTTAATATCTATATATCCGTCGTGGCAGAGCGGTAAATCGAACTGTGAAATCTGATATGCTTTCGGTAAATCGGGATAGAAATAATTTTTTCTGTCCTGTTTGCTGTTTTTTTCTATTTCGCAATTCATCGCAAGCCCTGCTTTTATTGCATATTCAACAACTTTTTCGTTAAGTTTGGGAAGTGTGCCGGGCATACCCGTGCAAATCGGGCAGCAATGTGTGTTTATTTCACCGCCGAACGAGTTTTCGCATCCGCAGTAAATTTTTGTTTTTGTTGAAAGTTCCGCATGAACCTCAATTCCTATGACTGCTTCAAATTCCATTTATTTATCCTCCTTTAAGCTGCATTCCAAAGTGTATGCCGCTCTTAAAAGCGTATCTTCTCCGAACGGTTTTGCCATAAGTTGCAAGCCTACGGGCATACCGTTTTCATCGTTGCCGCACGGCACACTTATTGCCGGTATACCTGCTATATTCGCAGAAACCGTACATATATCTCCCGTATACATTTTAACCGGGTCGCTTACTTTTTCTCCGAGTTTAAATGCCGTTGTCGGATATACCGGGCTGATTACGGCATCGTATTTCTCAAATATTTCGTCAAAATTTTTCTTTATGAGCGTTCTGACTTTCAGTGCTTTTTTGTAATATGCATCGTAATATCCCGATGAAAGCGCATACGTTCCGAGCATAATACGTCTTTTAACTTCATCACCGAAGCCCTCACCTCTCGTTTTGAAATACATATCCGTAATATCGGTGTAGTTTTCGGCACGGAAACCGTATTTAACACCGTCATATCTTGCAAGATTGGAGCTTGCCTCCGCCGACGATATTATGTAATATGCCGCAAGCGCATAATCCGTAATCGGCAGCGAAATTTCGTCAATTTCCGCTCCGAGTTTTTCATATTCTTTTATCGCTTCGTCAATTCGTTTTGCCACTCCGTCAGCAAGTCCGTTGAAATATTCTTTCGGAACGGCTATTTTCATTCCTTTTACATTGGCTTGCAGTGCTTTTGTATAATCGGAACGTTCAAAATTCAAACAGGTTGAATCCATTGGGTCGTATTTTGATATTATGTTCATTATTTTTGCACAATCCGTAACGTTTTTCGCAACGGGACCGATTTGGTCAAGACTTGATGCAAAAGCAATAAGCCCGAAACGGCTTACCGCTCCGTATGTCGGTTTAAGACCGACACAGCCGCAGAACGATGCCGGAAGTCTTACACTGCCGCCCGTATCACTGCCGAGTGCAAAATATGCCATATCCGCACCAACGCACGCACCGCTTCCGCCCGACGAACCTCCCGGAACACACTGTATGTTTTTAGGATTTTTAACCGGACCGTAAAACGATGTTTCGTTCGACGAACCCATAGCAAACTCGTCCATGTTTGTTTTTCCTATTAACACAAGGTCGTTTTGTTCCATCAAATCCGTTACAAACGCATTGTACGGCGGTTTAAAATTTGAAAGCATCTTTGATGCGCAAGTTGTTAAAATATCTTTTGATGCTATATTATCCTTAAGTGCGTAAGGAACACCGGCAAGCGGTGACAATTCCTCTCCTGCAGCGATTTTCTCATCAACCGCCATTGCTTTTGTTATTGCCTCTTCTTCGGTTATCGTGATAAATGCATTGATTTCTTTGTTTTTTTCTTTGGCGAAATCAAGTGCGGATTTCGTAACCTCAAACGAGGAAACTTCTTTATTTCTTATTTTTTCGGCAATTTCAGATGCCGAAAGATTAATCAAATTCATAATTTTTTCTCCTATTCAACAATTTTTGGCACACTGTAACAACCGGCATCTTTTTCCGGTGCGTTTTCGAGCAAAGCTTCTCTGTTATAAGACGGAACAATTTCGTCTTTGCGGAACACGTTGTTCACCGGCAGTGCATGAGCTATTGGTTCAACGTTTTCCGTATCAAGTTCGGCAAGCTTGTCCGCAAATTTTATTACGGATTCCATATCTTTTGTGAGCTGTTCCTTTTTTTCTTCATCGATATGGATTCTCGCAAGCCGAGCAACATAATCCAAATCTTTATCGGTTATTTTCATTTTTATTCCTCCATATTCAAAAAATCCTCTTCGGATATTATTTTTATATTAAGCTGTACGGCTTTTTCGTATTTACTTCCGGCATTTTCTCCGGCAAGCAGGTAATCTGTTTTTTTCGATATGCTTCCCGATACTTTTCCGCCGAGTGCTTCTATTTTTTCTTTTATTTCGTTTCTCGAAAAATGCGAAAGTGTGCCGGTTACAACAAACACTTTGCCCTCAAGAACGTTTGATTTAACCGTTTTTTCGGCGGTTAAATCCACTCCGAGATTTTCAAGTTCATGCACAAGTTTCACATTTTTTTCGTTATCGAAATAAGTTCTTATGCTTTCCGCCGTTTTTTCGCCTATATCTTCAACTGCGGCAAGTTCCTCGGCAGATGCGTTCATAAGTGTTTCCATATTTCCGAAATGATTTGCAAGCGATTTCGCCGCTCCGCTTCCGACCATTCTTATGCCGAGTCCAAACAGCACTCTCGCCATTTTTGCGGATTTCGATTTTTCTATCGCCGCAAGCAGATTATCTGCGGATTTATCGCCTTTTCTGTCAAGCGATAATATATCTTCTTTTGTCAACCTGTATAAATCCGCCGGACTGTTTAAAAGCCCTGCCTCGGAAAGCTGTGTTATAACAGCCGGACCCGCACCTTCTATGTCCATCGCATCACGGCTTACAAAATGAATTATATTACGCAGCAGCTGTGCCGGGCAGTCTGTTCCGGTGCAGCGTGATGCCGCTTCGTCATCAATCCGTTTCACGGGTGCTCCGCATACAGGACAAAATTCGGGCATTTCAAATATTTTTTCCGTTCCGTTTCTCTTTTCCGGAATACTGCGGATTATTTCCGGTATTATCTCGCCGGCTTTACGTATAACAACCGTATCACCTATGCGAATATCCTTTTCCCTTATGTTATCTATATTGTGAAGAACGGCACGGCTTATCATGCTGCCGGCTACTCTTACGGGTGTCAAAACCGCAGTGGGCGTTAAAACTCCGGTTCTTCCGACTTGAACTTCAATATCCAGAACCTGTGTTTCCTTTTCCTCTGCCGGATATTTATATGCTATTGCCCATTTCGGGCTTTTTGCGTTCACACCGAGCATATCTCTTGCAACAAGGCTGTTCGCCTTTACAACGGCTCCGTCTATATCATACTCATATTCTCCCCGTTTTGCTCCTATATCTTCGATATGCCGAATTATCTCTTCCGTATCGTACAGTAATTTTCTGTTCGGTACCGTTGAAAATCCAAGCTTGTCCAGAAGTTCCAGACCATCGCCGTGAGTTGATATATCCTTTCCCCTTATTTGCTGGATATTAAATATAAACACGTGCAGTCCCCTTGATTTTGTAATCGAACTGTCAAGCTGGCGTAACGACCCGGCGGCCGCATTTCTCGGATTCGCAAACACAGGTTTCCCGAGCAATTCACATTTTGCGTTAAGTTCCTCAAAATTTTTCACTGGCATATAAACTTCACCGCGCACTTCAAGAAATTCAGGCGCATTTTCAAGTTTTTGCGGAACTCCGTCAACGTTTTTCAAATTTTCCGTAACGTCCTCGCCCACAAGTCCGTCGCCCCTTGTGGAACCTCTTGCAAAAACTCCGTTTTCGTATTCGAGCGAAACGGAAAGTCCGTCGATTTTCGGTTCTACGGAATATTCGAGTTTTTTTCCTGCCGCCGTATTCGTTTTTTCTATAAAATCAATAAGTTCTTCGGCAGAAAAAACATCTTTAAGACTTTGCATGGCAACAGTATGTTCCACAGGCGAAAATTTTTCCGATTTTGTTCCGCCTACGTGCTGTGTCGGCGACCCGTCGCTTTTATACTGCGGATTTTGCTCCTCTAAAATTTCAAGTTCACGCAGCATCATATCATATTCCATATCGGTTATTTCGGGGCTGTCTTTATTGTAATACCTGTCGTTGTGATATTCTATTTCTTTTCGCAGCGAAAGTATTTTTTCAAGTATTTCATCCATTTTCTTCATCCTTTATCTTGTTTTTGCGGAAGATTTTTTTTGCGGCGGATTTTCAAGCTCGTCAATTTTTGCGCTAAGCTCTGAAATCTGCTGTTCCTGCTGATTAACCACCCACTGCAAGTCATTTGCTTTCTTTTTAACAGTCTTTACCGATGACGAAAGTTCTATACTCTGTACAAGAAGGTATGCACACATAACCGCAATGACAGCAAACACGACACCGTATATACGCGAACGCATTTTGGATTTATTTTCAATACGACCGAGTATTTTTTCTCGTATTTCCATTTCTCGGTTCACCGGCATCAATATGCTGTTCATATAATGCAAATCAAGCGAATTTCCGTATTTATCGAAAAGATATATTCCGCCGAATTTTATACTTTCACCGTTGTTATACATATATGTTTCTTGTTCGTTTGAAATCGGGTCAAAAACAAACAGCAGTTTTTCTCCGTCAAAAAAATTGTTCTGCATGGCAGTATCCACTTCGTCCGGAACAGTATCTCTGTGAGTTGAATATTGCCCCAATATTTCAAGTTCGGGATAAATTTCTTTAACCTCTGCGGTGATTCTGCTCCACGACTGTTTGGTAAAAGACGGGGCTTCAATACCCTCGTCACCTGTATACATTGCTTCAAGAGCCGTGAAAACATATATCTTATCTTTGTCGCGTTTACCGAGAAGCACTCCGCGCGCACCGTCAAGACTTCCGGCTTTGGCATATTTTATTATATGCATATATGCGCCAAACTCGATATACACCGGGGAATTTTCGCCTGTCCCGATAAATTTAAGCTTTTCATCCATATTTATCACATACCTTTAAATATTATTTTTTAATTAATTAATATTCCATATAAGTAAATTATACTATACTTTTGAAAAAAAAACAATACTTTTTTAATTAAAATCGGAAATTTTATTGACTTTATTCAAAATTTGGTGTAAAATATATTGTGTGTTATAATGCAATGTTAATTTTTAATTAATGTCATGTCGAAATTTTCGGCATATTTTAAGAAAGGATACACATGTATGAAACATTTTTTGACAATTACAGTAAACGGGAATAAACCGGATACCATTCAGCTTAACAATATCCCGGCATTCAGAAGCGGCAAACTCACCGTAGGGCGTTCGGAAGATAATGATATTGTTATTCCGTATGCGGCTGTATCAAGACATCATGCGGTAATCGAAATACGAGGAAACGGGGTTGATATTGTTGACGCCGGAAGTCTTAACAAACTGCGCGTAAACGGTACTGCATACGAACGCATTCGTATGACAAACGGAACAAAAGTTGTTATCGGTACTTCAATGGATAACGTTACACTTTGCTATAATACAATAGATGATATGGTACAAAGCAGTGTATATGAAGAACCACCGGCAATTTCAAAACAGACTGCCGTTCCCGCACCGCAGCCCATGCATTCTCGTCCCCCCTCGCATACAAGAATTAATTTTGCCCCACGACTTTTTGCATTTTTGGCAGATTTTACAATATGTATGTTTATGAGCATCGGTTCTGCTGTTATACTGCTGTTTCTCTTTGGGAAAATGCTCGGCAGCATGAAGCTTATGGCATTGTTTACGGCACTTGTCATAGTATTTGTAACATGGATTTACTGTGCACTCGGCGATTCCGGAGAAAGCATGGGGACTTTGGGGAAAACCATACTCGGCATTTCCGTTGCGGACATTAAAACAGGCGAACGAATATCTTTTGCAAAAGCAACAAAAAGATATTTCGCAAAAATATTCTCTACACTTATATTATTCCTCGGATATTTACCGATATACGGCAAAAATCAGACTTTGCACGATAAAATTGCCGGTACTGTGGTGATAAAAAATCCAAGAACATAATCATATATTGAAAGGATGAAACTTACAATGGAAAAAACAGGATTAAACGAAATACGCGAAAAGTTTTTAAGCTTTTTTGAATCGAAAGGATGTTTAAGGCTTGGGAGCTTTCCGCTTATACCGAAAGACGATAACAGTCTTTTGTTGATAAATTCAGGTATGGCTCCGATGAAACCGTGGTTTACCGGGGCAAAAACTCCGCCGAAGAAAAGGGTTACAACTTGCCAGAAATGTATTCGTACACCGGATATTGAGCGTGTGGGCAAAACGGCTCGCCACGGAACGTTTTTTGAAATGCTCGGCAATTTTTCTTTCGGAGATTATTTCAAACACGAAGCAATCAATTGGGCATGGGAATTTATAACAAAAGTTATGGAAATACCCGAAGAAGTTCTTTGGATTACGGTTTACGAAGATGACGACGAAGCAAGAGATATTTGGATAAACGAAGTGGGTGTACGCCCCGAACGTGTTGTTAAAATGGGCAAAGAAGATAACTTTTGGGAACACGGCACGGGTCCTTGCGGTCCGTGTTCGGAAATCCACGTAGACCGCGGTGAAGAATATGCGTGCGGTCCGAATTGTAAAATCGGATGTGACTGCGACAGATATATGGAAATATGGAATCTTGTTTTCACACAGTTCGACAAACAGGAAGACGGCACATACGAACGTCTTGCAAATCCGAACATAGATACCGGAATGGGTCTTGAAAGACTTGCCGCATACAAACAAGGCGTTGCAAATCTTTTTGAAGTTGATACCGTTCAGGGTGTTATGCAGCACATTTGTAAAATTGCCGGTACGGAATATAAAAAAGATGATAAAACAGATGTATCGCTGCGTGTTATCACCGACCATATAAGAAGTACGGTTATGATGATTTCTGATGGTGTTATCCCATCCAATGAGGGCAGAGGATATGTACTCAGACGTCTTTTAAGACGTGCCGCACGTCACGGTAAATTGCTCGGTATAGAAAAACCGTTCTTATATACCGTTGCGGATACGGTTATAAACGAATCGGAAACAGCATATCCGGAACTTGCCGAAAAACGTGATTATATAAAAAATATTGTTAAAATCGAAGAAGAACGTTTTGATGCCACAATAGACAAAGGTCTTGCCGTTCTTTCGGAATACATTGAAAACTCCAAAGAAATCACCGGCGAACAGGCATTCAAACTTCACGATACTTACGGATTCCCGCTCGATTTAACCGTTGAAATTGCCGAAGAAAAAGGTCTGACTGTTGATATCGACGGATTTAATGCGGCAATGAAAAATCAAAAAATAACGGCAAGAACAAGCAGAAAAGACAGTTCCAGCTGGGAAGCCGAAGCAGAGCTTAAATTTGACGATGCGGAAAAAACCGTGTTTAACGGATATGATACGTTGGAAGAATCAAGCGAAATTGTTGCAATTGCCAAAGACGGCGAAGTTTTGTCTTCTCTCAGCGGCGGCGATACCGGTGTAATAGTAACGAAATCCACTCCGTTCTATGCCGAAATGGGCGGTCAGGTCGGAGATATAGGTAAAATCATCTGCGGCGATTGCGAAGCTGTTGTAACAGATACAAAAAAATCCGCCGACGGACATTTTATGCATGAAGTCGAGGTTAAAAACGGCGGTTTCAAAGTCGGCGATACCGTTACTTTGAAAGTATGTGTTAAAAACAGATTGGCAATCGGCAGAAACCACAGTGCAACTCACCTTTTGCACAAAGCACTGAAAGAAGAACTCGGAACACACGTTGCACAGGCAGGTTCACTCGTAACTCCCAATCATCTGCGTTTTGACTTTTCGCATTTTGAAGCAATGACGAAAGAACAACTGAAAAATGTTGAAAATAAAGTAAACGAAAAAATTCTTGAAGCACTTCCGATAGTAACAAAAGAAATGCCGATTGAAGAAGCAAAACAGCTCGGTGCAACCGCACAGTTCGGCGAAAAATACGGCGATACCGTCCGTGTTGTTTCCATGGGTGATTATTCCGTTGAATTCTGCGGCGGAACACATCTTTCCAACACATCTCAGATAGGACTTTTCAAACTTATATCCGAAAGCGGCGTTGCCGCCGGCGTAAGACGAATCGAAGCCGTTACGGGAAAAGGCGTTCTTGAATATATAGAGAAAAAAGATAAACTCATAGAAGATACCGCTGCCGCAATGAAATCGAATCCGTCGGATATTGCGGACAGAGCATCTGCACTTGTAAACGAAGTGAAAGAGCTTTCCAGAGAACTTGAAAGCACAAAAGCCGGAAAAGCCGCAAGCCTCGCCGAGGACCTTATAAAAACTACCGAAAACATCAACGGTATAGATGTTATTACCGCAAAAATAGATGGTATGGGTGCTGACGAACTGCGAACTCTCGGTGACTCTCTTAAAGATAAAAATTCCAATCTTGTGCTTGTGCTTGCCGGCGTTTCGGGCGATAAAGCCACACTTGTTGCAATGGCAACAAAAGAAGCGGTTGCCAAAGGCGCAAATGCCGGAAAAATCATTAAAGAAGTTGCAAAAACAGCAGGCGGAGGCGGAGGCGGAAAACCTGACAGCGCACAAGCAGGTGCAAAAGATTTATCCAAACTCGACGAAGCTCTTGCTCTTGTTAAAACACTTATTTAACAAAATTTCAAAGGAGGATTGTTATGTCTGAATGTATTTTTTGCAAAATACTTAACGGAGAAATAAACTCACAGAAAGTATACGAGGACGAATATGTATATGCATTTAAGGATATTGACCCCGTTGCACCGGTACACGTTCTTATAATACCGAAGCAGCACATTTCTTCCGTTAATGAAATCACAGAGGAAAACAGTTTGTTTGCGGCAAAAATATTTGAAGCCGCACCGAAAATAGCCGCACAATTCGGCATGGATAAAGACGGTTACAGAATTGTTACAAACTGCGGTGAAAAAGCCGGACAGACCGTGCATCATATTCATTTTCACCTACTTGCCGGAAGAGACCTTACCTGGCCTCCGGGTTGATGATAATATATAATATCGAAAAGGCAATCGACTGCATATTCTGTCGATTGCCTTTCAACATTGTGTTCGGTAATATTCAATACACTCACATGATATTTTTACAAGTATATTCAGTACGGTAGAAGCAGAGTTTTAGTGATTGGTGCGGAGTGAGCAGTTAATTTGAAATTCATGCATTTGTACACATTATTGCAGTTCTTTAATGGTTGTTATAAAGCATATGAGGGATACACGGGCAGAGCAGAGCCCCGCCCCTACGGTTCTGTTTTTATTTGTACAATCGGTGTTGACAGGCGGACAGGGTCGTCCGCCCCTACAAATAATTAATGTAGAATGCAGAATTGGTGCAATAAATTTCATTTTCCGCATGAACATCGTGCAAGAATAATTATGCATTATCGTTTCCCACAACCTTATGTCCTACATATCCGCTGCCTCGCAAAAAGCCCTCGAAAAACGAAAAGTCTTCTGTTGAAAATACATCATGCATATTAATCTTTATCCGTTCAACTCTGTTCTCAGAATTTTAAGTTCCGTATCGATTACATAATTTACCTGTTTTGTTTTCCATTCAATATGTTCTCTGTCTGTCATATATTCCATGCTCGGCTCCCATCCCAGTCTTGAATCGTATTCAACAAGTTCTGCGGCGGATTCCGCATTTTTTATTTCGCATTTCAGAAGTGCTTCCATATCATCGATAATCTTTGCAAACTCTTTTTTATCTTCACAAGCATTCATACGGCTTTTAAGCCTGTACCACAGCTTTGCGTTGATTCCCGTTTGAATTGATGCACTTATAAATCTGCCCAAATTCAAAAGATACAAAATATTATCGTTTGCATTTTTGATTTTCTCAAGTATTTCAATACCCTTGTCAATTAAATCTTTCATTTTTGTCAGAGAATTTATTTCCGGCTGAAGTTTAATACTTACCGGGCTTCCTTTATCAAACGTCACCTCATGAGCATAAATGTATTGATATTCTGTATGAAAAATTCCGTTGCCGTGCAGCGAATAGTTTTTTGCCGGTGGTTTTGTTTGTACAAAAAGGCAGAACGGATACGACGGTCCTATTCTGAATGCACCGTACATATCGTTATCCGTCGGCGTATAATAAGTTATTGCCTCGCTCCAAAGTTTCAATGCCGCAACAAGCTCCTCAATATACCCAATACCGAATTCGCAGGCAATTGCGTCACGGAGCTGTTGTTCATACGGCGTTTCTCTGTCGGTAAAAACAAATTTACCAAGCTTGCTTATAAACGACGGATAAAATCCGTAATGATGCGATTCCATAATACCGCACAAACCATAGGTATCATGTGCCTTGCGCATTTCATCAAAGCGTTTTATCCATTGATATGGCATCGGTTCATACGGAATCACCCCGAAATCCCACGTAAGTCCCCCGGTATTTGTCATGGAATAGAGCCGTATGTTGCGTTTTTTCGCCGCTTTTGCTTCACTTGTAAAATACTTTCCCGGTCCGGTAAACCTGAGTGAATAATCGGCTATTTGTTCACGTACATCATCTATTTTATAATATTCGAACATTTCAAATGTTGCCATAAGTGATATATCTGTCGGAAGTGCATTTATAAGTTTTATGCGTTCCTCTTCCGGATGTCTGCCCCAGTTATACGTCCAAAAAATAATATCCGCTTCCGGCTTATGACGGCGAATTGTGTTTTTGATAAGTTCAAGCCATTGCGGAAAATCATTGCAGGGCCAAAATCCCGAAAGCGGTTTTCCTGCCGGTAATCCGTTTTCATCAAGAACATCGACACAAACTTTTTCGTCTTTACTCGGAAACATAATAGATTCCCCGACAAGCGAAATCCCCTTAAGTCCGGGACATTTTTCAAAAAGCTTACCGTAAACCGACTCGTAATACTCTGCCGCACCCTTGTCATCAGGATGCATTTCCGCCGGCAAATAACTGTATGCATACACATCAATCCCATATTTGGCGGCACGATGAATCAATTCGTTAAAATCAAGATAGCCGTATGGTGTTATGTCCACATCTTTTACGAATATCAGCACAGCATCACGTCCCTCGTGAGCTATTGCCGACAAATACTTGTCCGGATATTCATCAAGACCATATCCCGAATGAACCATCTGCGGCGAATACTCGGGTTTTCTGAATACCGTGCCGTTTTTTACATACGGTGCACATCTTATTGTCATTTGTTCTTCAAGATAATAAAGTCCCTGCGCCGCTCCGCGTTCATCATATCCGCAAACGGTTATCGAACCGTCAATATCCGCACGGAATCCTTTGTATCCGTTTGCCGTTCCCATGTCGGCCGAAGTTTCTGCAACGGTAGTGACAATTACAGAATTTTCTTTTGCTTTGGCAGTGCCTTTTTTTATACGTGCCGATATGTTCATTGATGTAAAAAGAAAATCCGCAAAATCCTTTGCCGCCGTTACTGCGACTTCACCGGCATTTTCGCTTATATATATTATTGCACCGTCTTCAAGTACGGTTTCGTTTTCTTTTGCCGCAAGTTTATTATTTCTGATATTCTTTTTATGTATTTCAAGCATACGCTTTCTGAAATCGTAATTTTTTTCTTTTTTTTGCATGAGTGACACTCCCTTGATTTGTATATTTATTGGATTTATTCTACCATTAATTATTTTGTTTGTCAATATCAATACACAAATCTGCAAATATTGTTTACAATTCTGCAAAACATAAGCAAACAAGTCGTCATTCCGTTATGAGCGATAATCAATCCGCTGATTTTCTCTTTTCATTATATTCTTCATCATATCCGCAAATTATTTGCTTTTCATTTTCCGCCCTACGTTTTTATTTTAATCCTCGTCCAAAGCCTCGATATAAAAACTCACGGGACGAAATCCGTCGTTGCATGAAATCATTGCGGATTTCTTGTTTTTCATCCAGCCGTCGTATAAATTTTCACCGCCGTGCGCAAGCGTCATCACAAAAGCCGACATACTTTCCCACGCACTGTCGCAAAGCCCTTCCGGTTTGCACCAACCGTCGGTCATAAAAACCATTCCCTCTTTCATATCACACGCATGCTGTATCGGATTTTCGTACTTTTCCGACAAATCGTCATATCTTGCGGTTTTCATCACCGTTATTCGGCATTTTTTCATTGTATATTCACCACATTTTTTATTTTATTTCTTCAAGTATATTTATTTTAACAAATTTTTCTTCATTATTATGAATACTCTGTATTTCGTGCGGTTTCAAACATACATCCGCATTGTTTCCAAACAGCGATATTTTCCCGGTCGTGACACAATCCGCCGTGTTGTAAAGCCGGCAGACATATCCGTTTCCGCACTCGGCTTTTTTCAGCGTTCCGAGCATAATATTTTCGGAAATTTCAATAAACGACGCTTGCGGTTCAAATATTCCGCCGTGATTCGCTTCACACATTATAACCGGCGGATTATTAAACTTCACACCCTCAATATCGGCATTACCCTCAAAAACAATCCTTATCCTGCCCTCGGTTTCTCCCTGTCCCATATATTGATATTTCCTGTTTTCGTTAAGCGGAGCCATTCGTAAATCACCGAATATACAGTTTCTCAAAACCGTAAGTCCGAGTTCCGAGCCATCAAAATTATATGCAAATATACTGTCCGCAATCACCGTTATGTTTTCATCACCGTTACAAAGTTTCACCCATTCGTTCATCGGTTTTTCGTATTCGCTTTGTTCTCTTTCGATTTTTCCGTAAGGTGCGGAGCATACACATTTCATTTTTTTGCCGTTCGACACCGCAAATTTCAAAGCTTTTCTTTCTTCATTCCACAAAACTCTGTAAGAACAATCAATATGATTTTCATAAATCCCGATTTCCTGCACAAGTGATGATGTGTTAAACTCCCATTCAAGCCTTAACACGGTTCTTACACTTCCATTTTCTTTTATTCCGCACTCTTTAAGCTTTAAAAATTCCTTTTCTTTCTCGTAAACCGTTTTGTTGAATCCCCACGTGTCGCATTCATCCGCAACCGCATACGGAACAAGCATTTCTTTTACTATTTCTTTTTTTGCCGTTTTATCATATACCGTTTTTATTCCGTTTTCATCGTATTCAATAAAAAATCTGCCGTTTTCGCAAGTTTTTTTCAACGGCTGTTTTTCTATCGTTCCTGTCTGTTTCACAACAAACGATTTATATCCGTATGCCGGAATTTTTGCTTTAAATATAAATCTTGAACGAAATCTCGGTACAACCGGCAGTTCCTCTATAATCTGACATTCATATTCATTGTTGTCACTATCCGTCAACATAATTCCGCCGTCATACCAATCAAATTCCCAAGCCCATTGAACTTCGGCTTCAATTTCACCGTCAAATTCGCTGCCGTTCAAATTCCATACAACAAGGTTCCATGCATTATCGGGGTTTTTACCCGGCATTTTAATTTTGTTTGTTATGCTTTGCAGCGAATAATACATTGTTTCTTCCGCAGTCTGCAAAGCACGTCCGTGTAAATTTCTTGCATCGTAATACGCATCTTTTATGCAGCATCCGCCCAAAATATCATGAAACTGATTGAACATTATGTCTTCCCATACGGATTTGATTTTATCCGCAGGATATTCTTTTTTCAGCAGTTTCTCGGCAAGCAATGCGGATTTTTCCGCATTCATAACCGTCTGTTATTCTTTTTTATTTCCGTATAATTTGAATACGGTCCTATAAATTTCACCTGTAATTCATCGTTCACTTCTGCCGCACAAGTCATATCCGCATTGTCGAAAAATTCTTCAACACCACTGAATTTAATATCCAACCAATCTTTTTCGGAAACTTGCTTTTCTTTGATTTTCTCAATCATTTCTTTTGTGGGTGCTCCGCCGTGGTCAGTGACACCGTATACAACCATTAAGTCGTGCGGAATGTTTTCCGCATTTTCAACAAGCGGTTCCAACGTATCCGTTGTTATATCGGCAGTGAAAATTTCTCCGCCGTCTCCGCCTATTCTGTACGTTTTGATTTTTGCTCCGTTTGCTCCGTTCCACATAAAAAGGGGTGTATCTATATGCTTATGTCCCTCGTTTGGACGCCAAAACACATAATTTTCAATTCCGCATTCCGCAAGTATCTGCGGCAAGCTTGCAGGATGCCCGAAACTGTCTATATTAAAAACTGTTCTGCTTTTTTTGCCGAAATTCTCCATAAAATAACGCTGTGCATAAAGTCCCTGGCGTGCATAGCTTTCTCCGAGTGCGGAATTGCAATCCGCCTGAAGCCACCAGCCCTCACACAATTCCCATCTGCCCTCGTCAATACGTTTTTTTATTTGCAGAAACAATTCCTCGTCCGTATTTTTTATCTGCTCAAGCACCGCCGGTGCAGAAAAAGAATATTTAAACTCCGGATATTCGTCCATTCTTTCAAGTGCGGAACGAAACGTTGCAGTTATCGACGACATAGCCTCATTCCAACGCCACAGCCAAACCGGGTCGAAATGCGTATTCCCCACCATGCAAATTTTTTTCATATAATACCCCCGCTTTTATATTATACTTTTTTCAAGCAAAATTGCACCTGCCGAAAAAGACTTTACATCTTTTATCACTATTTTGTTCGTCAAAACTTCCGCAGCCTCGTCATAAAAACCGCATTTTCTCTTAAATCCGCTCGGAATATCAACCGAAAATTCTCCGTTTGAGTTTTCAAAACCGTGGTATACCACCAAAATCTCTTTATCAGTACATCTTTTCACTATCTGAACTCCCTCGGGATAACGAACGGATTTTCCTCTGTTGCCCAGCAAATCGGTTTTACCGTTTAAGATAATATCGCTCAATTTTCCGTAAAAATCCGTACCTTGCTTGATTATCTCCATCTGCTGCGGACTCATCTTATCAATCTCGCCCGAAAGACACATACGTCCCAAAAACGTTGCCGCAAGCGAATATACAAGTCTGTCTTTGCTGTCGTCCGAATGTACAACCGCCCAAATAAGCGATTTTGACGGAACAATAAGGTTATGCAGATTTGCGGCGATGTAAGGTATCTCCACCGCTTCGTGTGCATCGGAGAAAGATGCCAAATCGGATATATTCATCATCGACGGTTCCAAGCGATTTCCGCCCGAAGCACAGTTTTCAATAACCAAATTCGGAATTTCTTTTTTCATTTGTATAAAAAAATCTCTTACCGCACAATAATGTTTTCTCAGTTCCTCCGCACCGGATTCTTCTCCGTCCGTACGGATACCGGGATTACCGTTGTAATCCACCTTAATATATCCAAAACCGTTTTCTTTCAAAAACTTAATTACTTTTTCATGCAAATATTCACGCACATCGCTGCGTCTGAAATCCCAGTAAGAACGAAAGTCCCCCGTATTTATTACCATTCCGTCATCTTTAAGTTTCATAAAATCATATTCCGGTTCATACATTTTTGAACCTTTTGTAGTAACCTCAAATTCAAACCAAATACCGGGAATAATTCCCATTTCACGCATCTGTTTTGTCATCTCTTTTATATTCGGGAAAATGCTTGTGTCAACATTCCACTCGCCGTTTCCGTCCTGTTCGCAGCCCGCTTTGCTCCAGCCGGCATCAATTACCGCATATTTCACACCCAGTTCTTTTAAGGCTTTGCAATACGACAGCATTTTTTCCTGTGTCGGCTTGCCCCATGTTGTGCAATATTCGTTAAACACTATATCAAGTGATTTCGGTTTATCTTGAACATCAAGAATTGCCTCGCAGGCATCATTTGCCGAACCTTTTACGCAAGATATATAAGCGGACGGTGCCTTAAAGCTTTCGCCGTCATTTATCACCTTGTTCCAACCGCAAAATTCGCCGTCACCCAAGCCACCGCTGAAAGATAACGTATTTGCTGTTCTGGTAAGTTCCATTTGCCACGTACAGTTATTTTCAATTGCCGCTGCCCAGCATATTTCCGCATCCGAATCCTCAAAAACCGCCATCGGGAAATATTTTCCCGTCGGGTATCCGCCCAAAGACCCAAAACGTTCGCTTCCGCATCCGAATCCTGCCCAGGTTTTTTCAAGATTCATTTCCTCGATTGTTTCTTCTTTATGTCTGCCCTCCATGCTCCAGCCGCTTAAAAATCTGTGGAACTTATATTTGCCCGGTGCATCGTCTTTCTGCATAGGGCTTAAATTATCAAGTGCAAAACTTGATATCATATCTATTTTCACGGGTTTGCCGCTTTTGTTTATAAGCTCCGTATCCACTTTGAAAGCGCCGTTTTCGTTTTCAAAAGTCAATGTATGTTTCACTTGAACATTATCGGCATTTTTTAAATATGTAACAACAGCTTCTTTCTCCCCTGTTTTTATATGCTCACGGCTTTCCAAAACAAAATCGCAAGTTTTTAAAGACCTTCCCAGACGTATGGGATTTTTGCCGCATATGTGTACGTATGCAAGATTTCCCATTTCAAACGTATGCATATATCTTGCACGAGGGTTAAACGGGTCATTTTTTATGTTCCATTGTTTCTGTATTTTATCTTCACAATCTTTCGGAACAATTATAAATGTCGTTTTCCCATCATCATCCGTTAAATATGTCACAACCGCCATTCCTACTGTGTATCTTTCTTCTTTCATAATACATACCTCCTATATATTTATAAATTTTATTATATCGTTTTGTTAATCATTGTTCGGGCGGACAGGGTCGTCCGCCCCTACGGGTTTTAGTGCAAGGGCATTTTTACGACGCCGTGGGTTATGTAGCTGTGCGAAGCACAGCAAG
>CAYQKW010000036.1:0-19837 GCA_964418245.1 uncultured Oscillospiraceae bacterium | reverse complement strand
CAATAACACTCACTCACGGAACATCACTTCCCCGTCCGTACAGCCGCAAATTTACCGTATGCGGAACATTGGGTATGTATGCCGAAGACGGCGACTATGTATTTATAGACGAAAAAAATGTTGAAGCCGAATGGGAGCAGAAAAAAATTTGGGGAAATGCCAAAGATTATGAAAAAGATTATTTGCACAAATCCTGGGTTGACTTTGACAACAACAAAATAGAGGGCGGTCACGGCGGCATGGATTATATTGAATGGCGCGATTTTATAACCTGCCTCAAAGAAGGTAAAAAGATGCCGATTGACGTATACGATGCCGCAACATGGATGTGTATTTCATATCTATCCGAAGCATCTGTTGCCGCAGGCGGTTCTCCTGTATATATGCCCGATTTTACCGATGGGAAATGGATTCTTGATACCGAACTTTAATTATTTACAGCAAAAAAATCGACTTGCTTTTCGCAAGCCGATTTTTTAATTTCCGCATTCGATACTTATTTCGTTAAACAATTTAAGATAATCGTCTATTTTATAATTTTCTCTTTCGTTTCCGCATACATCAAGAATGGCTTTTCCCTCGTGCATCATAATCGTTCTTGTCCCGAATTCGACGGCATATCTTAAATTATGCGTAACCATAACGGTTGTAAGATGTTTTTCCTTTACAATCTTGTCCGTAAGTTCCATTACTGTTTCGGCGGATTTCGGGTCAAGAGCCGCCGTATGTTCATCAAGAAGCAAAAGTTTGGGTGCCGTAAGCGTTGCCATTATAAGTGCAAGCGCCTGACGCTGTCCGCCCGAAAGTGCACCTGTTTTTGTATCAAGACGATTTTCAAGCCCCATTGCAAGTGTGCTGAGCTGTTCTTTATAAAAACTTTCACGTTTTTTATTTTTCCCTCTCGTAAGTCCGAAAAACTTTCCTTTATTATCTGCCATCGACATGTTTTCAAATATTGTCATCGAGGGACAAGTCCCGGAAGCCGGATTTTGAAAAACTCGCGCTATATTTTCGGCACGTTTATAGTTTTTAAAATCCGTTATATCCTCTCCGCATAAAATCTGTCTGCCGCTGTCTGCGGATATATCTCCGGATATAATATTGAGCATTGTTGTTTTACCGGAACCGTTACTTCCGACAACAGTCACAAACTCGTTTTCTTTAACGGAAAAATTAAAATCGTTAAACAGAATTTTTTCATCTATTGTTCCTTTGTTAAATACCTTGTCAATATGTTTGAGTTCAAGCATTTTTTTTCACCGCCCTACCGCTTATTACAAGTGTTACAACAAACAATGCCGCAACAATAAGATTTGTATCTTTTGACGCAAGCCCCATAAGCATTGCACCCGATATGCAGGCTTTATAAATAATCATACCTATAAGAACACCGGTTGTGGGTTTTAAAAATTTTATTTTCCCAAAAAGTGTTGTTCCTATAATTACAGCCGCAAGCCCCATGACAAGCATTCCCGTTCCGGCAGATACCGTAAAAGTTTTTGTATACTGCATATTAAGTGCACCCGAAAGTGCCACAAGTCCGTTGCCCATTGCAAGACCGAGTATTTTAACCGTTCCGGGGTTTTTTGCAAGTGTCACCGCAATGTTTTCATTGTCGCCAACGCCTATAAGCAAAAATCCCGCTTTTGTAGATAAAAACAAATCAAGCAAAACTTTGCACACAATTGCAACCACAGCGGCTATTATTAAATATCTGTATGCATTGCTTCTTTGAAGAATTGTAAAAACCGTTTCCGAATCCACCGGCAAAAATTCATTCGGTTTGCCGACTATTGTATAATTTATCGAATACAGTGCCGTCATCGTTATGATTCCCGAAAGCAAATCTTTAATTTTCAATTTTACGTGCAATATTCCCGTTACCGCACCGGCAACCGCACCTGCCGCAAACGACATCAGCAAACATAAAAAAGGATTTACTCCGTTAATAAGCCCAACTGCCGTTACCGCCATTCCAAGCGGAAACGTTCCGTCTACCGATAAATCCGGAAAATCGAGTATTTTAAGCGAAATATAAACCCCTAAAGCCATAATACCATATATAAGTCCGTCCTGGATAATTCCGAGCAAAATTCCATACATTTTCAATTCACATAACCTTTCTGATATATTTTTAAAAACAGGGTCTGTGCAAATATATTGAATTTGCCGCAGACCCTTTATCGGGTTTAATTTAATGATTTTATATCGTCCGGTATGGTTATACCGAGTTTTGCCGCAACCTCGTCATTTACGGTTATTTGTGCCTCTTTAAGAGTTTCGTATGGAATTGTTGAAACATCTTCTCCCGAAAGGACTCTTGCCGCCTGCACACCGGCTTTTTGACCCAATTTAAAATAATCAAGACCGGCAGATGCAATGCAACCGTTTTTAACCTGTTCTTCTTCCGAGCCGAACACAGGTATGTTTTTGGCATTTGCTTTTTCAAGTATAAGACTGAGCACTTCTACCACAGTGTTATCTGTCATATTTGAAATACAGTCCACTTTTTCGAGGAGTATATCCGTTGCCTGCGGTATCTCCGACTGATTGCCTATGCCCTTATCAACAATTTCAAATCCGTATTTCGGTGCAAGGTCTTTATATTTTTTTATTGTACTTACCGAATTTGCTTCGCTTGTTGTATATAAAATACCGATATTCTTTGCCTCGGGAAGAATTTTTCTTATAAGCTTAAGCTGTTCCTCTACAGGTAATGCATCGCTTATTCCCGTTATTCCATCCATGGCTTCCGTTTTCGATTTTGCAAGCTTTGCTTCCACCGGGTCTGAAATGGCATTGAATATAACCGGTATGCCTTTATCGTAACATTTTGTGTAAAGTGCCTGTGCCGAGGGGGTTGCGATTCCGCATACAATATCCTTTTCTCCGGCGGCAAAGTTTTCTGCTATTTGATTTGCAACAGCCATATCGCCTCTTGCCGACTGAAAATCGATTTCAACATTCTTGCCTTCTTCAAATCCTTTTGACTTTAATCCGTCTATAAATCCTTCACGACAGTTATCGAGCGACGGGTGATCCCCAATTTGCGTAACGCCGATTTTATAAACCTTTTCTTTTCCGGACGTTTTATCCGCATTGCCGCCCCCTGCACCGCAACCTGCCAACATCACCATTGCCAAAACTACTCCTAAAACTCTTCTCATCTCATCTCAACCTTTCTAAAAATAAAAAATTCTTTCAGACAGACAAGCCGAAAGAACGCAGATAAAAAATATAAAATTATCTCATCTGAACTATTCTCATCTAACGTCAACTCATCTAATCTGATTACAGTATATCACATTTTTTTTCTTTTGTCAATACATTTTTAAAATTTTTTAATTACTATTGACCTTATCGAAAAAATATGTTATAATTATTATATAATAATTTTCTTTTATTCTGAAAGGATGATACATATGAAAAAACTATTCGGTATGCTTATGATATTCACAATGCTTATTTCCGGCATTTCCGCCGCCTATGCGGAAAATACGGCAAGCGTTACTTTAACATCGGATGTTTCCGTGGCAAAACCGGGTGATATTATTACGCTTACGGTTAATGTAAAAGGAGATTCCGATAAAGAAATCGGGTTGCAGGGTGGGCTTCTGCGCCTTACCTACGATAATACACGGCTTTCGTTTCACGAAGACGGAAGTACGTTCGGAACAGCCGGAGAAATTTTTACGGGGTATAAAAAATTCACCGATGCAAACGAACTGAGCATACTTAATGTGCAGAATTATGCACAGGTGGTTAACGATACCGTGTTGCCTACCGGCGACTGTACATATGCGGTCATTAAATTTAAAGTAAATGATGATGCACCTTCGGGTAATGTTGAGTTTTCAACAATAGCAAGAAGCAGATTCACATTTACCAAAGACAGAAAAAAACAATACGAAGTTTCTGATATAACTCCGATTAACATTACAATAGAAAACAAAAATATCCGTTCTGTAAAACCATCGAAATTATCGATACCAAACAAAATAGATACACTTTTTACAAAGCAAAACTACAAGTTAGAGGCCGAAACAGACCCTGCCGAAGCCGCAAAACAGCTTAAATGGAGTGTTTCGGATAAAAAACTGGCAGATGTCAATCCAAATACGGGAATAATAATACCAAAGCTCGCAGGAACCGTAACCATAACAGTTTCCTCAACCGAAAATCCCTCTCTTACCGATAGTTTTGAGGCATTAATAAAACCGGCACCCACATCAAAAGCCGCTTCGGCAAGCGTTTCGGTATATGATACAATTTATGCAAACAGTATTGAATGGGACGAAGATAAATCTTTCAGAATTAATATTAACTTGTTCGATGAATTGGGTCGTTATCTCAGAAAATCTTATTGGACGGATTACTACGGCATTATTTATTCCGATAATTTTGAAGGACTTAAAGGTATTAAACGCGAAGGAAACACAATTATAGTTTCAAAGGATGCTCAGGATGCGGATAATTTGCTGATAACGGCAAATGTTATAAGCAAAATCAACGGCAAGACAATTTGTTCTGTAACCTCTGAACCTTTTAAAGTTGTCAGTGCAATTGAAGTTTCAAAAATCAATTTTTCCGGTGCCGATGTAACAGAAAATGCGGACGGAACATATTCATTAAAACTTAACTCCGACACTTTGACTTTCGGTGTTGAAGCAAACAGAACTCCTTATGTTTCATACAGTCTTAATGGTGATAAAATAATCCGCGGCGATGTTAAAATTAACAAATCCGAATTAAACGACGGCAAAAATAAACTTGTTATTTATATACACGGTGACGGGAGATACGGAGCAGCCGGATATAAACTTAATTCATTGGCAAAAACCGTTATTGCCGAAATTGAAAAATAAAACCTTGGGGATTTAAGCTGACTTAAGCTTAAATCCCCTTGATGTTTATGCGGAAATTTGTTCAACGATTATTCAGGCGGACAGGGTCGTCCGCCCTACGGTTCTGCATTTGTTTTTTGCTAATGTTTTGTTCACTTATGCATTGATTATATTTTTGCGAATATCGCTCGGGCGGAGCAGAGCCCTGCCCCTACGATTCTGACATGATTCATTAAAAAACGCCCGTTTATCACTGAATAAATAATATATATATACAAGATGCCGCCCTCTCGTGACAAACATCTTGCTTTTTATCATTTAAGTTTTCCGAAGCCGGCACCGGCAACGTATTCCTGCCCTACCTCCGTGAGCATAAATTCCGCCATTCTTCTTGCCGGCGAATCTTGCGGAGTATCCTTGCGTAATACAACATATGTATTGTTTGAAAGCGGATATGTTCCGTCTGCAATTGTTTCATCATTCGGTGCAACACCGTCTATTTCAAGAAGTTTAAGTCTTGAACTTGTATCCAATACCTTATCAACATTGTGGAAATAATAATAAATGCTGTAGCCCAATCCGTAACCCGTCGGGTCATCGGTTTTTGCGCCTATAACATCGGTAAGCACATTTGACATCGTATATGATGTTTCTTTCTGCACTTCGGGATGAATTTCTTTTCCGTTCAAGAAATGTTTTTCCATTTGCGCATGACTTCCGCTGTCGTTATTTCGGCAATACGGATATAAAAGTGCATCGTTGCCGCCTATTTCAGACCAATTTTTATAAGCATTATTAACATAAATATCTGTTATCTGCTCTTGTGTAAGTCCCGTTGCGGGATTTTCCGCATTGGTAAAAAATATCATTGCATCGTATGCAATCGGGATAAGTTCCAATTCCACACCTTTTTCTTCCGCAAGCTTTAATATATCGCTCGCCGGATATACTGAAGCAAAAAGCATATCGACTTCACCGTTTATCAGCCTTTCGTATGACGCATGACTTTTTGAATGTTTTTGCGGAAACATTTTATGAGTTCTGCCGTTCAAGAAAAGATTTTCATACACCACATTCGTGAACGGATATGTTGACGTCGAACCGTCTATTATAGGCATTTCTTTATCAAATCCGAATTTAACGGCAACTTCCGACGGATATATCTGGCATATACCCTCAATATTGTTCAAAAGGTGTGCAACATCTTCTCTCGTTGCCGTATTCTGCGGATTTAGCAGCACTTTCGGGTTTTCCCAATTCATCTCGTTTTCATAAGAATAATCATAAATATAACATACTCCGATACGTTCAAAGGCTTCTTTTGCCCAATCCGAAACTTTTTCATCGTCAACTATATTATTGTCTCCTCCGTCCTTCGGACAACGCAAATCGGCATATTTCAACGCATTAGCCGCCATAACGGTGATTTCTTCTCTTGTGACGTTTCGGTTCGGGGAAAATATTTTGTCCGTATCACCGTTTACAATTCCGCATTTGTGTGCATATGTTACAACGGAATAAAACCAATCGGATTTTTTAACATCGTCAAAAGTCGGCATTTCGGTATATCCGTCGGATATTTCATCGGTATAATATGATGACAATTCCTCCATACCCATAAATCGCATTATCATTGCGACCGCTTCGGCTCGTGTGACATTATCCAGAGGTTTTGCCTCGCCGTTTTCGTTTCCTTTTATAATTCCGGTACGTGACATCCAAGTCATATTAAAATTATCCGAGGTATCGTCTATATCGGCAAAATCAATTTCTTCGGGAACAATCCCGGTTATCCTGCGGTCTTTATATTCAGTCGGCACGGTTGCCCAAAGGCAGTCCTCATACGCACACGATAATGTTATTGCTTCGCCGGAATCGTTATATATTGCAACGGTTCTCCAACGGTCTTTATCCTCAATATTCTCCGGAAACGGAATTTTCACCTTTGTAAATGCTTTTTCGGCAGGTTCCGTATCCGCAAAAACAGAAACGCTAAACATTAATGTTGCCGCAAGTATGCTTGATAGTATTTTTCTCATAATATCACACTCCTTTTTTAATTCTTCAATAATTTACATTTTATTCAAAAAGTCTTTTGCATAAATATACACACCGGCACTCCAACCCAGCATTGTAGGCATTTCATATTCGTTTACAACGTTTATTGTACCCTCTGAAACATTGTATTTTTCCCAGAAGTTTTCTGTTTTTTCAAAGATTTTTTCAACTAAAGATACATATTTTTCGGCTATGCGTTCGGCATCTTTAATATATCCGTAGTTTGCCAATCCTTTAATAACTATGTATTGCAGGCAAGCCCAGCCGTTCGGATAATCCCATTGATATCCAATCTTATTTTCTCTGCTTTCACCCTCGAAACGTTCGCAGGTGGAAATTCCGTAAGTTTCTTCGATTTTGTTTACATTATCAGCCAAAGCTTTTGCCTGTTCTTCGCTTGCGGCTCCGGCAAACATTGCAAAATAAGATGCTGCGGAAAATATTGGGCTGTGTTTATCTTCAACGTAATTATAATCCGTTAAAAGACCGCTTTTGTTTACCAAGTAACGGCTCATGAGAGTACGTCTTTTTTCGGAACGTTCAGCCCATACGGAAACTTCTCCGTTTTTAAGTATGTCTGAAAAATATTCCATGTTTTTCTCAAGACAATACAACAGAGAATTTAAGTCTATTGCCGCATAATTATATGCTTCATATTCAAATCTCGGCGTCATATCCCATCCGCTCTCGGCTGTGGCAAGAGAATGTCTGCCTATATCGGTTGTGATATTATCGGGGATTTCGCCTACTCTTTCAATGAACATATCCTTAAATTCTTTCAATGTTTCGTCGGTATAGGCGGAATCGTAATGATTAAGACCTATTGTGGAGTTTCTGTTGTTCTGCCAAAAGTCGTATTCTTTTAAAAGTGTATTATACGCTCCGAAAAGCCATGTTCTGTCTTTGAAATAATTATACACATCTTTAACCATTTCGGACAAAAACGGCGGCTGCGAACGGTTAAGATAAAACGTTCTGCTTCCGTTCGGCATAAAACCGAATTTGTCAACAAGATACAGCATATTATCAACATTGCTTTTCGCAAGGTCAGCTTTACCGATTTTCAGAAGTCCGACATTTGTAAAATACGTATCCCAGTAATAAAGTTCATTAAAACTTTCCGTAGACGGTACTGTATAGCGATACGGCATACCAATCAGATTGCCGTTGTCTTCAGGGCTGTATCTTACACATTTTTCAAAGTTTTCGTCAATATATTTTTTTATTTTCGCTTGTAAATCGTTCATTTTTATCTCCTTTGTTTTTCCGAATCAGAATAATCCGGATATTACGCCGTTTTCGTCGACATCGATTTTTTCCGCCGCCGGTGATTTCGGAAGACCGGGCATTGTCATTATATCTCCTGTGAGAACAACAATAAATCCGGCTCCGGCATTGATTTTTACGTTTTTAATATTCACGGTAAAATCTTTCGGAGCACCGAGTTTTGTCATATCATCGGAAAAACTGTATTGTGTTTTTGCCATACATACAGGAAGATTTGCATATCCCATAGAAGTGATTTTATCAATTTGTTTTTTCGCTTTTTTATCCAATGTGATACCGTTTCCGCCATATATTCTTTTAACGATGGTTTCGATTTTTTCTTCAATCGTACCGTCAAGTTCATATGCAAATTCAAATTCGTTTTCCGTATCACAAAGACGAACAACTTCTTTTGCGAGTTCTTCGCCGCCCTCGCCGCCTTTTGCCCATACATCTGACAGAACCGTATTTATGCCGAGTTTTTTACATTCGGATATAACAAGTTCAACTTCCGCATCTGTATCTGTCGGGAATTTGTTTACGGCAACAACACAAGGTAATTTATATACATCTTTTATGTTTGCGATATGCTTAAGCAAGTTAGGCATACCGTTTTTCAGTGCTTCGAGATTTTCCGCACCAAGTTCCGTTTTTGGTACACCACCGTGCATTTTTAACGCACGAACCGTTGCCACAATAACAACGGCAGACGGTTTCAAACCGGCATAGCGGCATTTAATATCAAGGAATTTTTCGGCACCGAGGTCTGCACCGAAACCGGCTTCGGTTATGGCATAATCGCCGAGTTTGAGTGCCATTTTTGTTGCAATTACACTGTTGCATCCGTGTGCGATATTGGCAAATGGTCCGCCGTGAACAAGTGCCGGAGTTCCCTCAAGTGACTGAACGAGGTTAGGCTTGATTGCATCTTTTAAAAGTGCAGTCATTGCCCCTGCGGCTTTAAGGTCACCCGCCGTTACGGGGTCACCGCTTTTGCTGTATGCAACAATAAGTTTGGATAAACGTTCCTTCAAATCCGTAACGGAAGTTGCAAGGCATAATACAGCCATAACTTCCGATGCTACGGTTATGTCATATCCGTCCTCACGAGGTACGCCGTTTACGGCTCCGCCCAGTCCGTCCGTTATATATCTTAACTGTCTGTCGTTCATATCAACACAGCGTTTCCATGTGATTTGACGAGTGTCGATGTCTAAGGCATTGCCCTGATGAATGTGATTATCAAGCATAGCGGCAAGCAGATTATTTGCCGCACCGATAGCATGGAAATCGCCCGTAAAATGAAGATTTATATCCTCCATTGGGATAACTTGAGCATATCCGCCGCCGGCTGCTCCGCCTTTAACGCCGAATACAGGTCCGAGAGATGGTTCGCGAAGTGCAACAACCGTATTCTTCCCTATTCTGCGCATTCCGTCCGCAAGACCTATTGTGGTTGTTGTTTTACCTTCGCCCGCCGGTGTCGGCGTGATTGCCGTTACAAGAATTAGTTTTCCGTCTTTATTTGTAGTTTCTTTAAGAAGTGACAAATCTACTTTTGCCTTATATCTGCCGTAACATTCAAGATATTTTTCGTCAATTCCGGCAGTTTCGGCAATTTCGGTTATATGTTTCGGTATGGCACTCTGTGCAATTTCAATATCAGTCATCGTAATTACCTCCTATTATCAATAATTTGCATATTATAATGTTCAATATTTCGACAAGAGATATACTCCGCCGAAATATTGAACTTCTTTAATTATATGTTAAAATAATCCACAGCCGATTCAAACAGCTTCATATCATAGCAGCCGTCAACGTTTTTATAAAGACCTTCGCCTATTCTTTCACTGTGACCCATTTTTCCGAATACTCTGCCGTCCGGAGAAACAATACCTTCTATTGCACTGTATGAACCGTTCGGGTTGAATGCTGTTTCGTATGTCGGGTCGCCGTTCAAATCAACGTACCGGGTTATAACCTGACCGTTTTCAAACAATTCTTTTATAAGCTTTTCGTCCGCAATAAATCTGCCCTCACCGTGTGATATCGGAACCGTATACGTTTCACCGAGCACAGCTTTTGTAAGCCACGGAGAATTATTTGATACAAGTTTTGTTCTTACTATTTTTGATTGATGTCTGCCGATTGTATTAAATGTCAACGTCGGACACGATGCATCCGTATCGATTATTTTACCGTAAGGAACAAGTCCGAGTTTTATAAGTGCCTGGAATCCGTTGCATATGCCGCCGCAAAGTCCGTCCCTTGCTTCAAGAAGTTTTGTAAGTGCTTCACTTATTTTTCCGTTTCTGAAGAAAGCTGTTATAAACTTACCGGAACCGTCCGGTTCGTCACCGCCGGAGAATCCGCCCGGAATAAATACAATTTGAGATTCATCTATTTTCTTTGCAAAAAGTTCAACCGATTCTGCTATTTTTGATGCATTTAAGTTGTTTATCACAAATATTTCAGGTTCCGCACCTGCTCTTGATAAAGCTTTTGCCGTATCGTATTCGCAGTTTGTACCCGGGAATACCGGAATTAATACTTTCGGTTTTGCTATGCCGATTTTCGGTTTAGCGATTGTTTTTGCTATATATAATTTTGTATCGAGCTTTTTATTATCATATCCGATATTGCAGGAATATACGCTCTCCAATTTATTTTCATATATGCCGCACAGTTCATCAAGCGAAAGCGATGTATTTTTATAGGAAATATCCTCTTTATCGGTTGTTCTTCCGAGCGTAATTCCGATTTCTGCATCATTTGACAACTCAAGAATAAATGCACCGTAGTTATATCCGAAAATATCATTGTTTGTAAGATTTTCGTCAAACTCAAAACCGATTTTATTACCCATTGCCATTTTAAGAACAGCTTCGGCCGCTCCGCCGTATGTCGGAGTATATGCACTTATTGCGGTTTTATCACGCAAAAGTTTTGTAACCGTGTTGAAAGTATTGATAAGCGATTTGGTGTTAGGTAATCCGTTTTCGTCATATTCGGGTTTTATCATAACAACTTTATTGCCCGATGACTTAAATTCGTTTGGTACCACATTGTCCGTTCTATCGGTTGTAACCGCAAAAGATACGAGTGTGGGCGGTACATCTATATTTTCAAAACTGCCGCTCATAGAGTCTTTTCCGCCGATTGAAGCAATTTCAAGCTCTTTTTGTGCTTTGAATGCACCGAGCAATGCAGCCATCGGTTTTCCCCAGCGTTTCGGGTCTTTTTCGGGTTTTTCAAAATATTCCTGGAATGTGAGATACACATCCTCGAATTTCGCACCGGCAGCAACAAGTTTTGCCACCGATTCAACAACTGCCAAATATGCTCCGTGATACGGACTTTTTTCCGTTATAAACGGATTATATCCCCATGACATAAGCGAACACGTTTTCGTATCGCCTTTTTCAACCGAAATTTTATGTGCCATCGCCTGTATCGGTGTACGCTGATATTTTCCGCCGAACGGCATAAGCACCGTTCCCGCACCGATTGTTGAGTCAAATCTTTCGCTGAGGCCTCTTTTGGAGCATACGTTCAAATCTCCGGCAAGCGATTTCATTTTTTTATCAAAAGCACCGTTTGTATCTTTTTTGTAACTTTCCGTTGCCGAAACATCAATATCTATATGTTTCTCGGCTCCGTTTGAATTTAAAAATTCTCTTGAAAGTTTAACAATACTTGTGCCGTTCCAGTTAATTACCAAATACGGTTTTTCGGTTACACAAGCAACAATTGTCGCTTCAAGATTTTCCTGTTCGGCAAGTTTTATGAATTTATCGACATTATTCGGTTTAAGTACAACCGCCATACGTTCCTGCGATTCGCTTATCGCAAGTTCCGTACCGTCAAGACCTTCATATTTTTTCGGGACTTTGTTAAGGTCAATTTCAAGTCCGTCGGCAAGTTCACCTATTGCAACCGATACACCGCCGGCACCGAAATCGTTACAACGTATAATCATTTGCGAAGCTTCTTTGTTTCTGAAAAGACGCTGTAATTTTCTTTCTTCGGGTGCATTTCCTTTTTGAACTTCCGCACCGCAGTTTTCGAGCGATTCCACATTATGCGATTTTGAAGAACCTGTTGCACCGCCGCAGCCGTCACGTCCCGTTCTTCCTCCGAGAAGTACAACAATATCTCCCGGCTGAGGACGTTCACGAACTACATTTTCGGCAGGTGCAGCGGCTATAACCGCACCGATTTCCATTCTTTTTGCAACATATCCGCTGTGATATATCTCATCAACCATACCGGTTGCAAGACCGATTTGGTTTCCGTATGAACTGTATCCGTTTGCGGCTCCCGTTACAATTTTACTCTGTGGAAGCTTACCCTCTATTGTTTCCGATACAGGCACAAGAGGATCTCCTGCACCGGTTACACGCATTGCTGCATATACGTAACTTCTGCCCGAAAGCGGGTCTCGGATCGCTCCGCCGATACACGTTGCGGCTCCGCCGAACGGTTCGATTTCCGTAGGATGGTTATGTGTTTCGTTTTTGAACAACAACAGCCATTTTTGCGTTTCGCCGTTTACTTCAACATCAATTTTAACGGTACAAGCATTAATCTCTTCGGATTCATCGAGTTTTTCGAGTTTTCCCTCTTTTTTCAGATATTTTGTCGCTACCGTTGCAATGTCCATAAGATTTATCGGTTTTGTTCTTCCGAGGTCTTTTCTGACATTAAGATATTCATTATATGTTTTCTGCAAAAGCTCATCTTCAAATTTAACATTGTCGATTGTTGTTAAAAATGTTGTATGGCGGCAATGGTCCGACCAATATGTATCTATCATTTTTATTTCGGTTATTGTAGGGTCACGCTGTTCCGAAATAAAATACTGCTGACAGAATGCAATATCATCAATATCCATTGCAAGTCCATTGTCTTTTATGAAATCAGCAAGTCCGTTTTTATCCAGTTTGTTAAATCCGTCAAGTGTTTTTACTTCCGTAGGAATGCTGTATTCGGTTTTGAGAGTTTTATATTCTTCAAACCCTGTTTCACGTGCTTCAACCGGGTTTATAACATATTTTTTAATTTCGTTTATATCATTATCCGATATATTTCCCGATAAAACATATATTTTTGCTGTTTTAACAATAGGTCTTTCCTGCTGAGAAATAAGCTGAATACATTCCGCAGCCGATGCCGCACGAACGTCAAACTGTCCCGGCAGATATTCAACAGCAAAAGCTTTTTCAAACTCAACTTTATCCGTTGCAATATCTGTTTGAGGTTCGGAAAAAACCGTTTTCACAGCATAGTCGAAAAGCTGTTTATCTATATTCTCAACATCATATCTGTTTATAATTCTTATATCTTCAAGATTTTTTATACCGAGCAGATTTACCGCTTCGTTTTTTAAAGTTTTTGCTTCAAATGCAAATTCCTTTTTCTTTTCAACATATATTCTGTAAACCATGATTAATCCTCCAATGCTTTAAGAGCTTTCTTCCCTATATCATGTCTGTAATACGCATTTTCAAAGCTTACGGTTTCAACCGTTGCATATGCTTTTTTGATGGCATCTTTTAAATTATCCGCAGTTTCCGTAACACCGAGAACTCTTCCTCCGGAGGTTAAGAGTTTTTCGCCGTCAAGCTTTGCTCCGGCCACATAAATATTTTTATCCTGCGGCATTTTTATTTCTTTTCCGGTTTCGTATTTTCCGGGGTAACCGTCCGATGCCATAACAACACAGCAAGCACTTCCGCTGCTGAATTTAACCTCTGCCTCGTCAAGCGTTTTATTTGAAATATGTATCATAATATCAAGCAAATCACTTTCCAAAAGCGGTAAAACAACCTGTGTTTCAGGGTCGCCGAAACGGCAGTTGTATTCAATTACTTTAGGACCGTTTTTTGTAAGCATAAGCCCGAAATACAAACATCCCGAAAAGCTTCTGCCCTCGTTATTCATTGCATTAACCGTCGGTATAAATATTTTTTCCATACATTCATCGGCAATTTCATTTGTATAATACGGATTCGGTGCAACCGTTCCCATTCCGCCCGTGTTAAGACCCTCATCATTATCTCTTGCACGTTTATGGTCCATTGACGAAACCATCGGTATTATTGTTTTTCCGTCCGTAAAGCTTAATACCGAAACTTCGGGGCCTTCCAAAAATTCTTCTATAACAACAGAGTTTCCGCTTTCTCCGAAAACTTTATCCTCCATTATTGTTTTAACGGCATCTTGTGCTTCCTGCCTTGTTTGTGCAATGATAACGCCTTTGCCGAGTGCAAGTCCGTCTGCTTTTATTACCGTCGGAATAGGAGCGGTTTCAAGATATTTCATTGCATCTTCCGCATTTTCAAACACTTCATATGCGGCGGTGGGAATATTATATTTTTTCATAAGATTTTTTGAAAATACTTTACTTCCCTCTATTATTGCCGCTTTTTTGTTCGGACCGAAACAAGGTATTCCTATTTCGTTCAGTGCATCCACAGCACCGAGAACCAACGGGTCATCAGGTGCAACAACAGCAAAATCAATTTTATTTTCTTTTGCAAACTCCGTTATTTTTTCAATATCTTTCGCACCAATCGCAACACATTCGGCATCTTTTGCAATACCGCCGTTACCGGGCAATGCATATATTTTTTCAATATTTTTGTTTTCTTTAAGTTTCTTTATTATGGCGTGTTCTCTGCCTCCGCCGCCCACTACCATTATTTTCATAATAAATTCCTCCCGAATATTAATGATGGAATAATCTCATATGAGTAAATGCCATTACCATGCCGTATTTATCACACGCTTCAATAACATTCTCGTCCCGTATTGAGCCGCCCGGCTGTGCCACATATGTAACACCGCTCTTTGATGCTCTGTCTATGTTATCTCCGAACGGGAAGAAAGCATCCGAACCAATCGCAACACCGGATATTGTTTTAAGATATGCTTTTTGTTCTTCTTTCGTGAACGGTTCCGGTTTTTCCGTGAATAATGTCTGCCATATACCTTCAGCAAGAACATCTTCGCAGTCCTCGGATATATATACATCTATTGCATTATCACGTTCCGCACGTTTGATTTCATCTTTAAACGGAAGATTAAGCACTTTATCATGTTGTCTTAAATGCCAGATGTCGGCTTTGTTTCCGGCAAGACGTGTGCAGTGTATTCTTGACTGCTGCCCCGCTCCGACACCGATTGCCTGACCGTCTTTAACATAGCACACGGAATTTGACTGAGTGTATTTAAGTGTTATAAGAGCGATTATTAAATCTCTTTTTGCACTTTCGGGAAGTTCTTTGTTTTTCGTAACTATTTCGTTAAGCAAAGCTTCGTTTATTTCAAAGTTGTTTCTTCCCTGGCGGAAAGTT
The DNA here is from genome assembly GCA_964418245.1 of uncultured Oscillospiraceae bacterium. Lineage (GTDB taxonomy): Bacteria > Bacillota > Clostridia > RUG12999 > RUG12999 > CAKVOK01. Next base: position 4,308 of record CAYQKW010000036.1, on the reverse strand, counting down.
ACGCCGTATACCTGTTTTTCTTCAATTTCCGCAGGAACATAATTTTCATCTATTTTTATTATGTTATATGTACCTTTTCTTTTTCCTTTAAGGATTTCCAAAGCTTCCGGTTCATATCCGGGAGCTATTACACCGTCAGATACTTCTCGTGCGATGATTTTTGCTGTTGTAACGTCGCAAACATCGGAAAGAGCGATAAAATCGCCGAAAGAGGACATTCTGTCCGTTCCTCTTGCACGAGCATAAGCCGTTGCGAGCGGAGACTCGTCCAAACCTTCAATATCATCAACAAAACACGCTTTTTTTAGTTTTTCATCCATTTTAACCGCAACGGCAGCCGAAGTGGGACTTACGTGTTTAAATGATGCCGCACATACCATGCCTACAGCCGCTTTGATTTCTTTTACGAGCTGCCAGCTGTTGAAAGCATCGAGAAAATTAATATATCCGGGTTTGCCGTTTAATATTTCAATCGGAAGTTCGCTTCCGTCCGCCATATAAATTTTTGCCGGTTTTTGATTCGGATTACATCCGTATTTAAGTTCAAATTCTTTCATTTGTATTCTCCTTATACGTTAAGCTGCGATACAACTTCTTCTTTATATAATTCATCAATTATAGGTTTGATTTCGTTTTCGATAAATTCTTCAACCTGCGAAACACTTCTGCCTATATATTTTTCCGGGTCGAGATGTGCTTTTATTTCCTCAAGATTAAGCGGAAAAGCATCATCTGCCGCAATTCTTTCTATAAGGTCGTTTGTTCCGCCCTCAAGCTTAACTTTTGCGGCGGCGGCATGAGAATGTACACGCAGTTTTTCGTGAAGTTTCTGGCGGTTTCCGCCTTTTTTAACCGATTCCATCATTATGTTTTCGGTTGCCATAAACGGAAGTTTTTCCATAACACGGCGACGAATTACCTTATCATAAACAACAAGACCGGCACTTACGTTTATGTAAATATTAAGTATTGCATCAACAGCAAGAAAAGCTTCGGCAACGGAAATTCTTTTGTTTGCACTGTCGTCCAAAGTTCTTTCAAACCACTGTGTTCCCGCTGTCATTGCAGGATTGATTGAATCTACTATAACATATCTTGCGAGCGAAGATATTCTTTCGCTTCTCATCGGATTACGTTTATACGGCATAGCCGATGAACCTATCTGATTTTTTTCAAACGGTTCTTCGATTTCTTCAAAAGACTGCAATAACCTTAAATCGTTCGAGAATTTATATGCACTCTGTGCAAATCCCGAAAGAACGGCAAGGAAATACGAATCGGTTTTTCTTGAATAAGTCTGCCCGGAAACAGCTACACTGCCTTTGAAATTCATGCTTTTGGCAATTTTATCTTCAAGTGCTTTAACTTTTTCTTCATCACCCTCGAAAAGTTCCATAAAACTTGCCTGTGTTCCTGTTGTTCCTTTGGAACCGAGCAGCAGAAGTTCATCAAGTCTGTGCTGCATTTCTTTTATATCCTGTTCAAGTTCATACATCCAAAGTGTTGCTCTTTTACCTACGGTTGTAAGCTGTGCCGGCTGAAGATGAGTATATGCAAGGCACGGCATACCTTTATATTTCAATGCAAATTCGGAAAGGTTTTTAAGCACCTGAACAGCTTTTTTTATAACAAGCTCCGATGCCTCTCTTAAAATAATAACATCGGTGTTATCACCAACATAGCAGCTCGTTGCACCGAGATGAATTATAGGTTCTGCTTTCGGGCATTGTTTGCCGTAAGCATAAACATGACTCATAACATCATGACGTACAAGTTTTTCTCTTTCCTGAGCAACTTCAAAATTTATATCGTCTTTATATTTTTCAAGCTCGGCGATTTGTTCGTCCGTTATATCAAGTCCGAGTTCTTTTTCGGCTTTTGCCAGTGCAATCCAAAGTTTTCTCCATGTTTTGAACTTGTTTTCTTCGGAAAATATATATTGCATTTCATCGCTTGCATATCTTGTTGAAAACGGTGAAATATATTTTTGTTTTGAAGTATCCATTACGTTCCTCCGTTATTTATTTTTATTTATCATTCTGTTTTCGGCTTTTCCCGTTTTCAAATCAATATATCTCACATATAAAGATATTTTGTTTTGTTCGTTAAGGCTGTTCCATATGTTTTGTGTAAATTCATCAATATCATTTACGATTTCCACTCTTTCGGGTTCGCCGCAAAACGTCGGTATCGGGTTGCCGTCCGTTATATATGTATGTATGAAATGACCCACGCCGTTTACCGATGGATATGCAAAAGTATATCTGCTGCAAGCGCTTCCGATTTCATCCGCACTTTTCAAAATACTCATTTTATATGTAAAATCGTTGTTGTCAAAAGTGAGCATTCCGCTTATTCTTGGTGTGAAATTCGGTGCATCGGGTTCAAATTCACGTGTATTGAGTGCTTCTTCAAATGTTTTTCCGACACTTATAAAATCATATATAGTATCTGTCTGGTCACCGTTTGTTACAATAAGATTATTTTTATACTCTCTTATCGGAGAATATATTATAAGTGACGGGTCCTCCACTTTTGAAACATCAAACGGATGTATTATAACTTCGCTGCCGTTTTCAACAAACACACGATTACGGCTGTTTTCGCTTCTGCCCATTATAAAATACGCAATAACCGCGGATTTATCCGATTTACCGATTATTATTCCCCTGCCGGCATACGGATTGGGTTTTAATATATTTTCGATTTTCTCTGTTTTATATACATTCATGATTTTTACTCCTTAATATATCCGCACATACTTCTTCCGTTGCTTCGGGAAGAATTTTCCATTCAGCTTCTTCCATAACACGTTTTTGAAGTGTTTCCGGTGTATCGTTTTCGTTTATGTATACCGCTTTTTGTTTGATAATTTTTCCTCCGTCGGGAATTTCGTTTACAAAATGCACAGTAGCTCCGGTTACTTTAACTCCGTATTCCAGAGCGGATTCATGAACTTTAAGTCCGTAGAACCCTTTTCCGCAAAAAGACGGAATAAGCGACGGATGAACATTGATTATTCTGTTACTGTATTTTTTTGTGAAATTTTCGCTTAAAATACTTAAAAATCCCGCAAGAACAATTATTTCTATATTGTTTTCTTCAAGCAAAGCGATTATTTTATCTTCAAAATCACTCTGCGATGTACATGATTTTTTATTTACGCTCACATTTTTTATTCCGGCTGCTTTTGCACGTTCAAGTGCATATACTCCGTCTTTGCTCGACACAACAAGTTCTATTTTTCCGCTTTTGATTATACCGTTTTTTTCCGCATCTATAAGTGCCTGTAAATTCGTACCGCCGCCGGATACGAAAACCGCTATTTTTGTCAGCATATCACAACGCCCTCGTCCGATTTGATTATTTCACCGATTATATATGCATCTTCACCGTTTGCTTTAAGTATCTCAAGTGCACGGTCAGCATCGTTTTTATCAACGATAACGCTCATGCCGACACCCATGTTAAACGTGTTGAACATATCTCTTTCCGGTATTCCGCCCTGTTTTGCGATAAGGTCGAATATAGGCAATACTTTTACTGCCGATTTTTCGATTTTCGCACCGAAACCGTTCGGTATGCTTCTCGGCATATTTTCGTAAAATCCGCCGCCCGTAATATGCGAAACGGCTTTTACCGTCATTGCATCGAACAATGCAAGCATCGGTTTTACATATATTCTTGTCGGAGTTAAAAGTGTTTCTCCGATTGATTTCCCGCCGAGTTCGGCAACAGGAGATTTTATATCGCTTTTTTCAACATCAAATACTTTTCTTACAAGCGAAAATCCGTTTGAATGAACACCGCTTGACGGCAGAGCGATTATAACATCGCCTTCTTTAACCGCAGAATTATCAAGGATTTTATCTTTATCCACAACACCTACCGAAAAGCCTGCAAGGTCATATTCATCTTCAGGATAAAATCCGGGCATTTCTGCCGTTTCTCCGCCGATGAGTGCCGCACCTGACTGAACGCAGCCCTCAGCAACACCTTTTACTATTTCGGCGATTTTTTCCGGATAGTTTTTACCGGTTGCTATATAATCAAGGAACAGGAGCGGTTTTGCTCCGCAGCATATAATATCATTTACACACATTGCAACACAGTCAATACCAACAGTGTCGTGTTTGTTCATTAAAAATGCCATTTTTAATTTTGTTCCGACTCCGTCTGTTCCGCTGACAAGAACCGGTTTTGTTATTCCCGTCATATCAAGTTCAAAAAGTCCGCCGAAATTGCCTATTCCGGAAAGAACACCTTTTGTCATTGTTTTTGCAATGTGCTGTTTCATCAATTCAACAG
>CAYQKW010000035.1:0-19917 GCA_964418245.1 uncultured Oscillospiraceae bacterium | reverse complement strand
TTATGCCCAGCAGCAAGGTCATAAAAACGGAAATATTGCCCATTGTAGTTGACGGTACGAGCTTTGACACGTAGCTTCCGATGACCGTGAACACAAGGACACTTGCCATCATTACAATTCCGTTTTTTATATCAAGATTTTTGTTTTTTCCGTAAGTATATGCCGAAACCGCACTTGCAAGAACATCCGAAGCAAGCGCGATGCCAACGGCCGTATACGGCTCAATTCCGAGAAATGTTACAAGCATTGGTGTTATTACGGCGGCGGCACTCATTCCGGCAAATCCCGTGCCGAGTCCGGCACCCATTCCGGCAAAAAAACATACTATTGCCGATATTAAATAAGTCATATTGAGAATTCTCCTTTTCTCTGCTTTTCGGGCATTACCCCCATATTGAATTATGCCATAAAATCGGCGTATTGTCAATACAAAATTTGGTATTGCACGAAAATTGACGAAAAAGTGTGACATATTTTACATTTTGTCATAATATATAGTGCGGAGAAAAATATTAAAGGAGGAATTATATTGGCAACATTCACAAACAGGGCAACACTTTTTTACAACGATAACTCAGTCAACTCAAATGTTGTTTCGGGTGAAATCCGTGAGGTTTTATCGGCAACAAAATCTGCGCTTGCCGATACCTATGCCGCAGGTGACACAATAACTTATGTGGTGAATTTGGTAAATACAGGAGCAATTGCTTTCAGTAATCTCACAATAAACGACAATCTCGGCGAATATACATTCGGAACATTACAGCTTTATCCGCTGACTTATGTGTCGGGTTCGACCGCATATTATATAAACGGCGTAAAACAAACCGCGCCGGACGTGACCGCCGGACCGCCGCTCACTTTTTCGGGAATAAGTGTTCCGGCAAACGGAAATACTACGATTATTTATCAAGCAACGGTAAATGCATATGCTCCGCTTGAAACAGAATCGGAAATAACAAATACAGTAACAGTCTCCGGCGGCGGTTTGACATCGCCCGTTACGGCAACAGAAACAATATCAACAAGAACAGAAGCCGTATTGACAATAACAAAAGCGATAAACCCGGCAGTTGTAACAGAAAACGGTCAGCTGACGTATACGTTCACAATTCAGAATATAGGCAATACGGCGGCATACGAAGCCGACAGTGTAACCGTCACGGATACGTTTAATCCGATATTAAATGCAATAACAGTGACATACAACGGCGAAGTATTGACCGAGGGAACAGATTATACGTATAACTCCGCAACGGGTGTGTTTAATACCGTACCCGGACGTATAACGGTTCCTGCCGCAATTTATACGCAAAATACAGATGGAACAAGAACAGTAAATCCCGGAACAGGCACTCTTACGGTTACCGGAACAATATGAATATCCCGAAATACCGGTTAAGCTTTGCTTAACCGGTATTTACCGTAACTTTCGGCCAATGTGTATATGGATAATTTTCATAGTTCATATACATATTTTATGTATATTTTATCCGAAAAAATATTTTTCATATAAAAAATAAAAAAAACCCTTGCGTTTGAGTTGATTTTATGGTATTATATATATAGGTGAATAATATGTTGCGTTTTTTTGAGGTAACATATTGTGCTTGCTTTTTTTGAAAACGTTGAGTAATGTAAAAAATCAACTTATTTAACAAACATAAAAACGAAAGGATTGATGTAAAATGAAAAAATTTATTCAGATAATGCTTATTGCCGCATCGCTTACGGCGTCAGTAACGGCGTTTGCGTTCAGTGATATGGAAGAAGAACGTCTTTCATGGGCAAAAGAAGCGGTTGAAGAAATGAATGAATCGGGAATAATTAAAGGTTATGAGGACGGAACTTTCAAACCCGACAAATCTGTAACAAAAGAAGAAGCAATGGTGCTTGTGGCAAGAATTTGCGGATTTACCGAAGATTCGTCAAAAGAATATATAGAAATTGCAGATGCTGTGTGTAAAGATATGCTTAAAAATTACAGCACACAATATGAAAGCGAAGTATCGTATATTATATACAGAGGGCTTGTTTCAAGCGAAGAATTGCCGGCGTATTTTTCAGATAAAAACGCTGTGTCCGCACTTAAACGCTATGAGGCGGCTGTGTTGCTCTCTAAGTTGGTTGATTATAACTGCACAATCTCAGAAAAATCAAAATATGATTTGACATTTCTTGATGCGGGGAGCATTCCCGAAAGTGCAAAACCATATGTCGAATATGCGGTTAAGAACAAACTTATGAACGGAATGGGCGAAAATATGTTTCAGCCGGATGGTGAAGTGACACGTGCACAAATGGCAACTTTGCTTTACAGAGCGATAAATCAGCTTGAATTTGAATATGTAAACGGTATTTTTGCCGGATATAACGAAGCTTCTTCAAATTTGGAAGTTGTGGGTTCCGACGGAAAAACTCATAAATATACCGCAACCAAACATACTCCCGTAATGTATAACGGAGCAGAAGCAGACCTTGAAGATATTGCCGCCGGCGATGAAATAAGAATTACCGTTACGGGCAATACCGCCGCATTTGCGGAAGCGGTATCGGCAGACTCAAAAGATACCGTTGACGGGATATTTGTAAAAACATCTAAGCTCACAGATTCAACCGTGGTTATTCTTAAAGACCCGATAACCGAGGAAGAAAGCCAATATGCCGTTTCAGCGACACTTGTTGTGAAAAGAAACAATTCATCGTCATCACTTACCTCTCTTGAAAAAGGTGATAACGTCAAGCTTACTCTCAAAAATAAAAAAGTAACCGTTATTTCCGCAGAAGACAAAACATCCTCTGTAAGCGGTACAATAGACAGTATTGAACTTGAACCCGAATTCAAACTTAATATTACGGTTGGCGGTGAAACAAAATCATACGGTGTGTATGATTCCGTAAGTGTTAAACGTAACGGCAGTGCAGGTGATTTATCTTCGCTTATGGCAGGTGACAGCGTAACACTTACACTGGATTACGGCGTTGTTTCAAAAGTGATTGCCACAAGCAAGCAGACAAAAAAATCCGGAAAGGTTTCGGAAATAGTTATATCCTCGTCGCCGAGAATATCTGTAAAGACAGACGATACAACAAATGAATATTATGTACGCAACACGGTGAAAATATATAAAAACACCACCGAAGCGGAAATTTATGATATTCGTATCGGCGACAGTGTAACGCTTACGGTTGAGGGCGAAACGGTTACGGAGATAAATCTTACATCGGCGGCCGAAAGTGCGACAATAACCGGCGAAGTTACCTATCAGAACACTTCATACGGATATATTCAGCTTGCTGATATACCGGAACTTGTATTCACTTCAAAGGCAAAAGTACAGGATAAATCAGGAGCGACAATGAATACAAAAAGCCTTACACCGGGCAAAAACGTTACTGTGTTCGGAACATCAGGCGTCGGCAGTATAGAAGCTACACTTATTATAGTGAACGACTGATATATTATTAAATAATAAAAAACGGCTGTGCCGAAATGGTTTTCAAATCATTTTGGCACAGCTTTGTTATTTCAGAACTATTCTTCCGAATATACTCTGAATACCGGGCTTTTGAGTATGCCGGTTTCGGCAAGTTTATATTCATAAGACCACAGAGAATCTTTTGTATACCATATTGTAGGTCCGTACCATTTCTCTTGAAGATTTACGGCGTGCAATGCTCCAAAGGTATTGTGACGGTTTCCGTAAAGTGTAAATTTAACGGTATGTTTGCCTTTTGTAACATTGCCGACGCAGAGCGTATACGGTGCATACGCGATGTTCCCGGCATATTTCCCGTCAATTTCAACACTTACAAGACTGCCTCTGTAAGAACTTGTTTCGATTTCCAAACAACCCGACGGAGTATCTATTTCGGTTTCGTATACAACGTTTCCGCCGTAAAAAGCAAGACCTTGATTTGCAATCGAACCGAAAGCAATTTTATCGGATTTTTTCGTGATTTTTGCTTTACATCCGTATGCGGTAACATCAAAATCACCCAAAAGGAACATATTTTCAAGGCTTAATCTGTCCGTTACGGGAACGGTTACTTCAAGCGTGTTAATTCCCTCTTTTAAAGTGGGGAGCGGAATGCGGAATATGGATTCGTCAACATAATATCCGCAGATTTTCTTTTCGACCGTTTCGCCGTTGAATTTGATGTTGTCGCCTTCTTCAAGTGCAAGAAAAATATTATCGGCGGAAATTTCGCTTTCAATACTAAAACGCAAAGTTACAAAATGCTTCGGTGCTTCCTCCGGCATAACCCAGGGTTGTGCGTGACAGCCGTCTGCTTTCACAAGGTTAAGGCGTTCTCTTGTTTTATCATCAATACGCAGAATTTCTTCAATCGGCTCGAAGTCGTCACCGTCAACGGAATATTCAGCCATATCAAGCAGATATACGTTATCCTCCTCGCGGCTGTACTTAACATTTGTTTTAATGTTGATTTCTTTTGTCAATTTCCAATTGTCTTTTTCGGCTTCTTTGCTTTCTTCTTTTTCCGTCAAAAGTTTTAAAAGAATACTGTCGTTATCATATATTTCAAAGTGCATAACGGTTGTACTGCCGATAAGTTCGAATGCCGGTTCGGAGATTTCACCGTTCAGCGTGTTGTATAACATCGGTTTGAATCTGCCTTGTATCGTTAGTTTGAGACACTGAACGTTAGCAACATCAGGATTGTTATTCTGAACGGCATGGGCAATAAACAGCCATTTTCCGTCGGAATCTTCCCTCATGTTGTATATGAGGTTATCGGCACGGGTTCCGTCTGAGTTTATTATATCTATGATACGTTCTTCTTTGAGTGCGTTAAGCAACTCGATTTTTGAAAAATTGATTTTTTGGCATTTGTCATATAATTTTTTGCCGTCATCGGATTTTTTTGCACCGATAAGGCTCGGAGCACTGCCCATGAATATGATTTTTCCTCCGGATTTCTCAAATTCATTAAGTGCATCAAGTGTTGATTGTCTCAAAGTTTCGCACCCCGGAACAATAATCGCATCATATTTCATTATACCGACGTTAAATCCGCCGTCTGTTCCGCCGAATTGGTCTTTAAGTAATGATTCACTTATGAAATCAAAATCAATCTGACCGAACAGTAGCCAGTTTATAACATTATTGAAATTGTTTTCGAGCTGGGTTCTTACATCGGCTGTGTTTTCAGATGGACCGAAGTGCAGCCAATATGATTCTATGGGGTGTATAACACCCACGTTTACAATCGGTTTTCCGCGTGTGAGTGCCGTATTCACTCGTGCAAAATGGTCTTCAACATAAGAATATTTTTTATACCACGGTGATTGATAACTTATCGAAGCCGGAAAATCTCTTTTTGCCGACCCTTTCATAGATACCCACGAAAGGTGCGGAACGCGCAAAGTTATACCGAGTGCCGCTTGCCAGTCGCCCTGGAATTTGTGTCCTCTGAAATCGAATTTCCAGCTTGTAACACCGTAAAGCTCGGACATAACACCCTCTTTTCCGTATTGATGTGATACGCTTTGTGCTTGTTTTGCCGTTGAAAATTCAGTATCGTTACAAAGCATATCTATTCCGGGAATACCGAAAGAACGATAATTTCTCATCGCTTCGCCGACAGCTCCGGTTTGTCTTGTGAGGGTGGGTTCTTCAACAACGTGTCCGGTGAAATAAATACCGTTGTCTTTGCACCATTTGCCGCATTTGTCGGCATATCCGCTTACAAAACGTTCACAAACATGGTCTATATAACAATATCTTATGTAATTCGGTTTGCCGTTCGGTAAATCCCAGATAATTTCGGGGATTTTATCGTTAATATCTTCGCCGTATGCTTTTTTGAAAGTATCGGCAAAATCCCATGTCCATGGGAAAGTAATATCGGCATCGGAATCGGCAAAAGCAAGCGTTTTTGTAATCATATACTGCGGTTCGTCCGTGAATATGGACGGTACGGTTTTGTCAAATTCACCGCCAACGGCTTTTTTGTAGTTTTCGTATGTCAGTTTTATAAATTCGTCCGTAGCTTCACCGTTCAGCGTATCTACATATGCTTGGTCGTTATACCACGGCTCATCTTCTGCGGTTTTAAAATAAACATTCAGCGAATCGGCAGTGTCATCTGTTTTTGTGTAGCTTTTCAGCGTTCCGTCCGCATTAAGCTCAATTTTAAAACTTGCAATTCTGTATGTTTCGCCTGTTTCGTATGCCGTTTTCATATCGGCACACGATGGTTCCGAGTTTCTTGTTACAAGAATATACCGCTGACGATATTTTTTATCTTTTGTCAAAATTCCGCCGGCGGAACCGGATGGCCATCTGTCTTCGTCGTATAAATATGCAAGCATATCTTCTTGTTTTGCCTTGTCAACACAGGCTTTAACCAAATCGAAAAAGTCCTCGCTCAAATATTCCGTTGCCATGCCGGAACGGGAATGCATATGAAATCCGCCGAATCCCATTTCTTTTAAATATTCAATCTGACGTGTTAAAATCTCTTTGTTAAGTTTGCAGTTCCATGCCCAAAAAGGCGTTCCTCTGTATTCGCTTGACGGGTTTTTAAAAAGTTCCGCCGAAAGCGTTTTTTCTTTACTTTTTTTATACAGCATATTTTCTCCTCCTTAAAAAAGTTCTTGACTTTATTGTATCATAGGTGTAAAATATAAGTAAGGGAAATTTTTTTATTGTTTACGGGGTATTTTTGGGAAATTCGGTTAATTCAATGCTGAATTAACGAAAACATGCTGCCGCATTTTTAAATAATCATACAAACCCATGTCGTGTCAACACGTATGGGCGGATATTATCCGCCCGGAAAACACAGCGCAAACCAACTTTTCGGAGGTATATATGAATAAAGTGTCTACAGACGTAATAAACGAAGAATGCATTTATATAAACACATATATCCACAGCAGTCAAAAACCTCATAAACACGATTTTTTGGAACTTGTATACATCGTTGACGGCAATGCGATACATACACGTGACGGAATATCCGCAGATGTTTGTGCCGGTGATTATTTTATTGTCGATTACAACTCATATCATATGTATGAATCCGAACAGCCGATTACGCTCATAAACTGCCTGTTTCTTCCAGAATTTATAGATAATACGCTCAAAGGATGCGGCAGTTTAACTTCCGTATTGAATAACTATCTGATACGCTTTGACTGCGGAATACACGAGAATATAAATTCGGTGTTTCATGATGAAAACGGCGAAATAAAACGCCTTATGACCAAACTTGCGGATGAATTTAAAGAAAAAAAGCCGGGTTATCTTGAACTTATGCGATGCACACTCATAGAAATAATAATAATTATGATGCGCAGTTCCGCCGCAGACAGCCGCACGGCATACAGAAAACAAAGCAAATATATTATGGATTATGTAAATAAAAACTATAGCGAAGATATTTCGCTTTCGGCAATCGCAGAAGAACTTCACTATACCGTTTCACATTTAAGTCATACTTTCAGCGAAGATACCGGCATGGGATTTAATGCGTATCTGCAGAAAATAAGGCTTGAACACGCCTGCCGTTTGCTTGCCAATACGGATAAAAAAATATTTGAAATTGCAGAGGCGGTCGGTATTTACGATACCGATTACTTCCGTGAGATTTTCAAACGTCATTTCGGAATAAGCCCGATGGTTTTCAGAAAAAATCTGAAATAAAGTTAGCTTTATTATAATAATGCAGAGAATATTATCGGGCAAATAAGTAAAGATATTTCGTTTAAATACGAATGCCGCACAAAAATACCTTGTCAAAACGCGTGGATATTTTTGTGCGGTGCGGATTTATTTCAGCTTTATGGTATCCGTATTATTAAAATTTTTTACATCGTTCGGTTCCGAAATCGGAATAAAAAGTTTTGCATCACAGTTGTCGCACATAACGGTTATGCCGTTGTGAGAAACTTTTAACGCCGCTTCGGTGCGGCCGCACGGACATATTATGCTGTTTGAAGACATACGGTCGTTTAAAATTTTAAATACTTCTTCAAACAGGGGAGAGAGTTCGTTTAAAAGCTCATCGTCAGTAAGTGCTTCATCAAATGCCGAAAACATATTATCGGATTCGAGAGCGGCATTTCGCACATTCGATTTGTCGCCTATATACAAAAGGTCAATACCTGTAAGCGGACAGCCGAAAGACAACAATTTCTTTTGCCATATACCGTCAAAGCTTACGGAAAATTCGTGCGCTGTGTCACATATAAAACAGGATACCTTGAACGAATAACCTTTTTTTGTTTTTGATACCGCCAAAAAATCGGCGTTGCACAACGAACATTCAAACTCGAAACCTCCGTTAATCGAAAAAGGTGTGATTTCATCGTATAAACGTTCGGTACAGACAGGGCAGCGGCAGCTTAAAAATTTTTTTAAATCCAATATCACGTTTTTGTTTCATCTCCGAAATTCAATTTATTTTCTCTTGCGTAATAAAAAAGATACTGCTGGGCAAGACCGCAGCTTTCGCCGAAATACATTTCACCGGTGCGGCGAATATCGCCGTAGCGTTTGCATTCTTCCGGATAAAGCGACTGCATTGCTTTTTTAATCCATGTGTCAACCGGAAAAACATCAAATCTTCCGCAACCGAAAAGTAATATGCAGTCTGCAACTTTATTTCCGATGCCTTTGATATCGAGCAGACATTTTTTTATTTTGGGCGTACTCATATCCGAAAAATTCTCTATGCAAAGTCTGCCGTCGAAAAACGCATTAACGGCATCAACTATATATTTTGCACGGAAACCGCTTCGTATAGGCGCAAGGTCATCTTCCGTAATTCCTTTTAATGCTTCTGGTGTGGGAAAAGAATAGTATGTATTGCCAAAAGCTTCGATTTTATTTCCGTAAAGTTCGCATAATCTTGATATAATTCCTTTTATCCTTGGAATATTGTTGCTTGCCGATATAATGAACGAAATGATTGTTTCCCATGTATCTTGACGAAGTATGCGTATGCCGCTCCCATATTTTACGGCGGCGCGCATTGTATCGTCTTTGGCAATTTTGCACTTAAGAGAGGTATAATTACGTGAAATATCAAAATAATTTGACCAAATTTCATTAAACTCTTGCAAATTTGCGTTAAATAGTGTAATATATTTATCAGAGGCTTTTATTTTAACGACACGACCGTGAGCAATGCCGGTAAAACTACCGTCGGTGTTTTCATCCCAGCGAAAACATTGACCGCATAAAAAAATGTGTTTTAAATTAAAATCGTTTGCGCTGAAAGTTACACTTTCCATAAACGTCCTCCTTGTTGCCGTATAATTATAAAAGACAAACCTGTTACTACATTGTAACAAAAAAAATGTATAATTACAATACCAAAAGAAAAATTTTGGGGATTTTTACGAAAGAAGTGATAAAAATGAAAGAAAAAATATACACAATTCCGATTAACGACAGTTTTGATAACAACGAATACTGCCCGTTTTGTTTTCTTGAAGATAAATCCGAAAACGATGAAGTCGAATATACTCTCGGACCGTCGATGATGGAACCGGATTCAAGAGTGGAGTCTAACGAAAAAGGATTTTGTTCACGTCATCTTAATATGATGATAAAGTCCGATAAAAAGCTTTCGCTTGCACTTATACTTTCAACAAGGCTGAAACATGTTAAAAACGAAACGGATAAAGCAGAATTTAAAAAAACGGGGATTTTTTCAAAAAAACAAGAGGTGAAAAAACTGTGCTGTGTTATATGTGAAAAACTTGAATACGAAAGGGAAAGATATACGGATACATTTTTTTATATGCTAAAAAAAGACTCCGGATTTTTTAAAAAAGCGGAAAAATGTGAAAATTTGTGCGTATATCACGGAGAAAAACTGCTTAATGCGGCAACAAAGAAAGAGGAGTTTGAACTTGTTAAAAAAATGCTTGTAAAGTCGCTGGAGAATAATGTTGACGATTTGCTGGGATTCATTGACTTATTTGATTATCGTACAAAAAATAAAGACAGCGAAAAATATAAAGATACAGTGAAAAATGCGGTGAATACCGCCGGAGGAAGTATAAAAAACTTATGATTTATGCTATATAAATATAATGTTTTCTGCTAAAATAAAAAATAGTATTGACAAATGAAAAAAAATGGTGTATAGTATAATTGTAAAACAAAAAAAGGAGTAAATTGAAATGATTAATTTTGCATCAAACGTTGCATACGCACTTCATTGCGCTATCCTAACAGTCCTTACGGATTGATTGATAGTGCTGTTTGTCGTATGCAAAACGGGGAGTTTGCAAAATTTTACGGGCTTGCAGTATCTGTCACTGCAAGCCCATTTTTTAATTACTTGTAAAATTATTTATGAAAGAGGTTTTAAAAATGAAAAACATCAAAATTTCAGACATGACACTTAACACTGCCTTTGCAGACAAAGAATCGGCATTCAGTTTTAAAGAAAAAATAGAAATTGCAAAGCAGCTTGATAAGCTAAATATTGATGTTATAGAAACATCGCCTATTGTGAATGTTAAAACCGATACACTTTTTTTACATACAATATCGCCGATAATAAAAAACAGTGCAATTTCATGTCCTGTAGGATATGATAAAGACTCGGTAAAAGCGGCATTTGAAGCCATTAAAACGGCTAAAAAACCAATCCTTAACATAACGGTTCCGGTTTCAACGGTTCAAATGGAATATATATGTCATAAAAAACCGAAAGCTGTTCTTGAGATGATTGGAGAACTTACTGCGGAAGCGAAAAAATATTGTGACAATGTTGAATTTTCAGCAATGGATGCAACAAGAGCGGATAAAGAATTTTTATATTCCGCAATCAATGCCGCAATTGCGGGTGGTGCAAATATGATTACCGTGTGCGATATTGCAGGTGTTATGATACCGGAGGAATTTACGGCGTTTATATCGGAAGTTAAAAACAATACGGATATAAACGAGAATATAACGCTCGGTGTTCAGTGTGCCGATGCAATAAATATGGCTGCCGCTTGTGCATTTTCAAGCATAAATGTAGGTGTTACAAATATAAAAACGACAATTGCCGATGCAAGTTGTCCGTCACTTAAAGCGGTTGCACATATCATAAAAACAAAAGGCGATGCATTGAATGTTTGCAGCAGCATAAACAATACGGTTTTGGACAGTGCTCTTAACAATATAAATATGTTTGCAAGAGAGCAGAATAATGCAGTATTTGAATCGGAAAACAAAATTGAGCTCGCAAAAACGGATAACATAGAAACGGTTGCCGGTGTCGTGGCACAAATGGGATATGAATTGTCCGATGATGATATTAAAAAAGTATACGAAGAATTTGTAAAACTTTCCGAAAAGAAAAAAGTCGGTTCAAAAGAATTGGATGCGATTGTGGCAAGTGTTGCTTTGCAGGTTCCGCCTACATATAAGCTCCGAAGCTACGTTATAAACAACGGTAATGTAATAACGGCAACGGCACAGGTTGAACTGGAAAAAGACGGTGAAATCCTTAAAGGATTCAGCATAGGCGACGGTCCGATTGATGCGGCTATCATGGCGATTGAACATATTCTCGGTCATCATTACGAATTGGACGATTTCAGAATACAATCGGTAACAGAGGGTCATGAAGCCGTTGGTTCGGGAATAATCAAGCTGCGTTCCGGCGGAAAACTTTATTCCGGAAAAGGTATTTCAACAGATATTATAGGTGCCGGAATTAATGCATACATAAACGCATTGAATAAGATTTGCTTTGAGGAGGATATGTAATGAAACTTTCATTTTCAACAAACAGATGGGATAATTATACTTTTGAGGATTTTATAGATATAGCAAAAGAATATAAATTCAACGGAATAGAAATTCACGATATAAGAGGATTTGCTCCGGAAAAGCTGTCCGGTGTTTATCATAAACTTTTGGAAAACAGAATTAAAGTATCTTGTATAGATACGGTGACGGATATTTCGGACGAAAATATGCACGAAACGGCATTTGAGGAACTTTCGGCCGCAATCGAAGCAGCACAGAGATTGCATACCGATTATATAAGAATAAAATGTTCAAACACGGAAAAAGCGGACGAAAACGCAAGAAAGTTTTTGACTGAAGCTTTGGAGAAAGCGGAAAAAGCCGAAGTTATTTTGCTTGTTGAAACTGTTGGACGTTATGCCGACACAGCTGTGTTAAGAGAATTGCTTAACGATTTTGCAAGTGATTATCTCGGTGCATTGTGGGATTTCCATTATACTTGCCGTGAGGCAAAAGAAGCACCGGAAACAACAATCCAAAACCTCGGTGCATATATCAAGCATATTCATATGAAAGATTCGGTTGAAAACGAATATTGTATAGTAGGCGAGGGCGATTTGCCGATAAACAAAATAATAAGTGCGTTGCGTTCAATAAATTACAACGGATTTGTATCAATCGAATGGGACCCGTCGTGGGTAAACGGAATTGAGGATATAGATATAATATTCCCACATTTCGTAAGCTATATGAGCAGATTCAAAAGCTTTTCCAGAGCAAAATCAACGCTGTATGACAATAACAGAAAAACAGGAAAATTCGTATGGAAAAAAGAAGCACTGATAGATAAAACATTTTCTCAGGTGCTGGACGAAATGGTAAAACAATTCCCGGACCAATATGCATTTAAATATACAACACTCGATTACACAAGAACATACAGTGAATTCAGAGATGATGTGGATACGTTTGCAAGAGCACTTATATCAATGGGTGTAAAAGCCGGAAGTCATATATCCGTATGGGCAACAAACGTTCCGCAGTGGTATATTGCATTCTGGGCGGCAACAAAAATAGGTGCGGTTCTTGTAACAATGAATACCGCATATAAAATCCATGAAGCCGAATATTTGCTTCGCCAGTCCGATACGCATACGCTTATTATGATAGAGGGCTACAGAGATTCAAATTATTCACAGATTATAGACGAGCTTTGTCCGGAACTCAAAAACACAAAAAGCGGAGAACCGCTCCATGCAAAAAGATTGCCGTTTTTAAGAAACGTTGTAACCGTAGGATTTAAGAAACAGGGTTGTGTGACATGGGAAGAAGCCGTTTCGAGAGCGGAAAAAGTAAATATATCGGAAGTATACAGAATGGCAAATGCCGTTGACGTTCACGATGTTGCAAATATGCAGTATACATCGGGAACAACAGGTTTCCCGAAAGGTGTTATGCTCACACATTACAACATTGTAAACAACGGTAAATGTATCGGTGACAGAATGGATTTATCAACAGCCGACAGAATGATGATTCAAGTGCCTATGTTCCATTGCTTCGGAATGGTACTTGCGATGACGGCAACAATGACACATGGAGGAACACTCTATCCGTTGCCGTATTTCTCGCCGAAGCCGGCACTTGCGTGTGTAAATCAAGAAAAAATAACGTGTTTCCACGGTGTTCCGACAATGTTCATAGCAATGCTTGAACATCCGGATTTCTCAAAAACAGATTTTTCGTATATGAGAACGGGAATTATGGCAGGAAGTCCGTGCCCTATATCGGTTATGCAAGACGTTGTAAACAAAATGAACATGACGGAAATCACAATTGTATACGGTCAGACGGAAGCATCGCCGGGCTGTACAATGAGTTCGGCGGACGACTCACTTGAAGTACGTGTCGGAACAGTGGGACATCCGCTGCCCGAAATCGAATGTAAAATAGTAGACCCCGATACGGGAGAAGATTTGCCGGATAATGTGACGGGCGAATTTGTTGCAAGAGGATATAATATAATGAAAGGATATTATAAAATGCCGGAAGCAACAGCCGCAGCAATCGACAGTGAGGGCTGGCTGCATACAGGTGACCTTGCTTGCAGAACTCCCGAAGGTAACTACAGAATAACGGGACGTCTTAAAGATATGATTATCCGCGGAGGCGAAAATATATATCCGAAAGAAATCGAGGAATTTATATATACTCACGAAAAAGTTAAAGACGTTCAGGTAATCGGCGTTCCCGATGAACAGTACGGTGAAGAAATCATGGCATGCGTTATATTAAAAGACGGCGAAACGATGACGGAAAAAGAAATGAAAGATTATATTGCCGCAAACATGGCAAAGCATAAGGTGCCGAGATATATTGATTTTGTGGATTCGTTCCCGATGAATGTTGCAGGCAAAATTCTTAAATATAAAATGCGTGAAGATGCTGTTAAAAAACTTAATCTTCAAAAGGCAAGCGATATAGAAACAGCGTAAATTGAAATAATATTAATAAATACTTGACATCAGTGAATATTTATGCTAAAATTATTATAACGGAAACAGTGGGTTCGGGCAAACGGTTTGGTTTGTAAATTATGTAAAACTGTCGGAAAACAGTGCAAATACCGTTTCCCGATACCCGATATATTTGTTATACGTTAAAACCTTACGGTACCTTAATATTTATACATAAAGGATTGATATACTTGAATAAAGATATGAAAATTATGGAAAGAGATGAAGCAGCAACGTTTAAATTGCGTGAACTTTATGATAAATTCGGATATAAAAAGTTTAAAATGAGTAAGTTTGAAGCATACGATTTATATCTGGAAAACAAAAGCTTTCTGGCAAGTGAAAATATAATAACGTTTACGGATATGAACGGCAGACTGCTTGCACTCAAACCGGATGTTACACTCTCCATAATAAAAAATACAAGAGAGGGTCTTAAGGAACCGCTTAAGGTTTATTACAACGAAAATGTATACCGCTCATCAAAGGGCGAACACGAATATAAAGAGATAATGCAGGCGGGGCTTGAATGCATAGGTGATATTGATATGTATCAGATGTGCGAAGTTATAACGCTTGCGAAAAAAAGTCTTGAAACAATAAGCGAAAATTATATTATGGATATTTCGCATATGGGAATTATATCGGGACTTTTGGAAGATGAAAAAATAAATGCGGGATTGAAAGAAAAAATCATTGATTGTATACGACGCAAAAATACGCACGAGATTTATTCCGAGTGTAAAAAAGTCGGAATACCGCAGGATTTTGCCGATACTGCGGCGAAAATTGCGGAACTTTACGGACCTTTCGAAGAAACACTCGAAAAAGCCCGTAAGCTCATAAAAAATGAAAAAATGCAGCAGGCTGCGGATGAACTTTCGCAGATTTGGGAGTTCTTGAAAACAACGGACGAAGCGGAAAACATAAATCTTGATTTTTCCATTATAAATGATATGAATTATTATAATGGAATAATTTTCAGCGGATTTGTGGATGGCATACCGTGCAGCGTTCTTTCCGGCGGCAGATATGATAATTTGTTGCATAAATTCGGTAAAAATATGGCGGCAATAGGTTTTGCCGTATATATGAATTTAATAGAGCGTTACGGAAAATGCGATGCCGAATGTGATGTTGATATACTCTTAACATACTCCGAAAATTCCGAACCGTCGGAGCTTATGCGTGCTGTTAAAATGCTTTCCGGAAGCGGCAAAAGCATAAGAGTTCAAAAAGAGAACTGCGGAGGAATCAAATATAAACAGCAATTGCATTTTAACGAAAGAGGGCTTGAAATAATTGAAACAAATGATTAATATAGCGTTGCCTAAGGGCAGACTCGGCGAAAAAGTATATAAAATTTTTGAGAAAAACGGCTATCCGTGTCCAGAAGTGCTTGAAGACAGCAGAAAACTTATTTTTGAAAATAAGGATGCGGGAGTGAGATATTTTTGGGTTAAGCCCTCGGATGTTGCGATATATGTAGAAAGAGGAGCG
Source organism: uncultured Oscillospiraceae bacterium (assembly GCA_964418245.1). GTDB lineage: Bacteria > Bacillota > Clostridia > RUG12999 > RUG12999 > CAKVOK01. The sequence goes on along the minus strand of CAYQKW010000035.1, from coordinate 4,172 downwards.
GCGGACGTTGGCGTTGCCGGGAAAGATATTCTGCTTGAATATGAACCGGACGTATATGAACTTTATGACCTCAATGTAGGCAAATGCCGTATGGCGGTTGCAGGTAAAAAAGGTTTCAGAGATAACAGAGGCAGAACACTGAAAGTTGCAACAAAATTTGTTAATATAGCAAAAAATCATTACGAAAGCAGAAGCCGTGAAATTGATATAATAAAGCTTAACGGGTCGATTGAACTTGCACCGATACTCGGACTTTCGGACGTTATTGTGGATATTGTGGAAACGGGAACAACTCTTAAAGAAAATAATCTTGAAGTTATTGAGAGCATAGTTGATATAAGTGCCAGATTCATTGCCGGGAAGGCAAGTTACAAATTTAAAAATGATGAAATTATGCGTATGACGGAAGCGTTCAAAAAGGAGCAGTTATGATAAGAATACTACGAAACGGCGAAGAAGAAGTTCTAAGCCGAAAAGATATAAAAACAAACGTTGAAGATATTGTTAAAAATATTATAGAAGATGTTAAAAACGGCGGTGATGCCGCAGTTTTGAGTTACTGCGAAAAATTCGACAAAGCGAAACTTTCAACGCTTGAAGTGAGCGAAGAAGAAATCGAAACCGCTTTTTCGGAGGTTGACGAGGAATATATCAATATTCTGAAAGAAGCAAAAGAAAATATATATAATTTCCATAAGCATCAGGTAAGAAACAATTTTGTTGTGAACGAAAACAGCGGAATTGTTTTGGGGCAAAAAATCATGCCGATTGAACGTGTGGGACTTTATGTTCCGGGCGGTACGGCAAGCTATCCCTCCTCGGTGCTTATGAACTGTATACCGGCAAAAATAGCCGGTTGTCCGGAAATAATAATGGTATCGCCTCCGAACAGCGAAGGAAAAATCAGTTCCGTAATTCTTGCGGCGGCAAAAATAGCCGGTGTGGATAAAATATATAAAATGGGTGGTGCTCAGGCAATTGCGGCATTGGCATACGGCACGAAAACAATTAAAAAGGTTGATAAAATTGTGGGTCCGGGGAATGCGTTTGTTGCAGAAGCAAAAAAACAGGTATACGGCAGAGTTAATATAGATATGATAGCCGGGCCGAGCGAAATACTTGTTATTGCGGACGAAACATGTAACCCCAAATTTGTTGCCGCAGATTTGCTTTCACAGGCAGAACACGATAAAATGGCAAGTGCTGTGCTTGTAACAAACAGTGAAACTCTTGCCGAACAGGTTCAAAACGAAATTGAATTACAGCTCAAACAGCTTCCGAGAGAAGAAATTGCGAGAACATCAATAGATAACAACGGCAAAATAATAATCGTAAACAATATTGCCGAAGCTGTTGAAATTGCAAACGAAATTGCTCCCGAACATCTTGAAATTTGTGTTGATAATCCGTTCGATTATCTGAACGACATAAAAAATGCAGGTTCAATCTTTTTGGGTAAAAACACGCCTGAAGCACTCGGAGATTATTTTGCGGGTCCGAATCACACATTGCCGACAAGCGGTACGGCAAGATTTTCAAGTCCTCTTTCGGTAGATGATTTTATCAAAAAATCTTCGTTTATATATTATACCGGAGAAGCACTTGAAAAAGTAAATCAAAAAATAAAATATTTTGCGGAAAAAGAGGGACTTCACGCTCACGGAAAATCCGCATCGGTGCGTTTTGAGGTGAAAGGCAATGAGTGAGTTTTTAAGTAAAAAGTTTGAAAAACTCGCACCGTACACACCGGGCGAACAACCGCAGGATAAGAAATATATAAAGCTTAATACAAACGAATCGCCTTATCCGCCGTCGGGAAAAGTGGCGGAGGCAATAACAAAAGCGGAAATTGATGATTTAAGATTATATTCCGACCCGGAATGTACTGCGGCACGTTTGAGTATAGCAGAAAAATATGGCGTGAAACCGCAGAACGTATTTATAAGCAACGGTTCCGACGAAACGTTATCATTTGCTTTTATGGCATTTTGCGATGATGAAAATCCGGTGGTATTTCCGGATATAACGTACGGATTTTATGAAGTGTATGCTCAACTTTACGGGATACAGTATAAAAAAATACCGCTGAAATCGGATTTTTCGATTAATGTTGATGATTACACAAACTGCGGTGCAAATGTTGTTATTGCAAATCCGAATGCACCGACAGGACTTTGCATAAGTGTTGATGATATAAGAAAAATTCTTGAAACAAACAGAAATAATGTTGTTCTTATTGATGAAGCATATGTTGATTTCGGCGGCGAAAGCTGTGTGGAACTTGTGAAAGAATTTAATAATTTGCTTGTTGTGCATACGTATTCAAAATCAATGTCGCTTGCCGGTGCAAGACTTGGTTTTGCGATAGGAAACGAAAAGCTCATCGGTGATTTGAATACAATCAAATTTTCGACAAATCCGTATAATATCAACAGACTTTCACTGATTGCGGCGAAATGTGCAATTGAGGACGATATATATTATAAAGATAAAATAAACAAAGTTATAAATGCAAGGGAATATACTTCAAAGGAATTAAAAAATCTCGGTTTCTCCGTAACGGATTCAAAGGCAAATTTCGTATTTGCCAAACATAATAAAATCGGCGGAGAAACAATATATAACAAACTTAAGGAAAACGGCATACTTGTTCGATGGTTTAACAGCGAACGCATAGCCGATTACGTAAGAATTTCAATAGGAACACAGGAAAATATGGAATGTCTTATAAAAACACTTAAAGAAATTTTGGGGGAGATTTTATGAGAACTGCGGAAATTAAAAGAAAAACGGCTGAAACCGATATAACGCTTTCGCTTAATATCGACGGCAGCGGAAAAAGCGATATATCTACGGGATGCGGATTTTTGGATCATATGCTTATTCTTTTTGCAAAGCATGGCAGATTTGATATTAAGCTTGTATGCAAAGGCGATACATATGTGGATTATCATCACACGGCGGAGGATATTGCGATATGTTTGGGAAAAGCGTTTGCACAGGCAGTGGGAGATATGGCGGGAATAAAAAGATATGCCGATGTAATATTGCCGATGGACGAAACACTTATACTTTCCGCAGTTGACATTTCGGGACGTGCTTTCCTCAACTTTAAAACGGATATACAGGCGGAAAAAATCGGAGATTTCGATACGGAACTCATAAAAGAATTTATGCTTGGTTTTGTGCGTAATTTCCCGATAACACTGCATATAAAACAGCTTGAGGGCGAAAATGCTCATCATATAGCGGAGGGGTGTTTCAAAGCAGTGGCAAGAACACTTAAAAATGCACTCGAAATAGATGAAAAATATAAAAACGAAATACCGTCAACAAAGGGCGTTTTGGTATAAAGGAGCAGCCTATGATAGCTATTGTGGATTACGGTGTCGGCAATATTTTTTCACTTTACAGCTCATTTAAAGCTATTGGGGAAGATGTTGTTCTGACAGGCGACAAAGAAAAAATTAAAACAAGTGATAAAATCATTCTTCCGGGTGTAGGAGCTTTTGCGGATGCAAAGAAAAAACTTGATGAAAGCGGACTTGCGGAAGTTGTCAAAGAAGAAGCGAGAAACGGAAAAAATATTTTGGGAATATGCCTCGGAATGCAGCTTATGTTCGATAAAAGCTACGAATACGGCGAATGCGAGGGACTTGGAATGATTTCGGGTGAAGTAAAACCCATTCAAACAGTAATTCCCGATGATTACAAGGTACCTCACATCGGCTGGAACGGACTTGTATTTCCGAAAAATAAAGAAAAGAACGAATTGTTTAAATATATAAATGAAAATGATTGCGTATATTTTGTTCATTCATATGCGGCGTTCAGCTGTGAAAGCAGCTTGATAGCATCAACCGAATACGGCGAATATCTTACGGCGGCGGTTAATAAAGATAATGTTTACGCAACACAGTTTCATCCGGAAAAAAGTGGCGAAGTCGGACTTAAAATTCTTAAGGCGTTTTGTGAACTTAAATGATTTGAACGGAAAGGAAGAAGAATATGAATATATTTCCGGCAATAGATTTAAAAGACGGAAAAGTTGTAAGACTGTTAAGAGGAGATTATGATAAAGTAACGGTATTTGGAGATAATCCGCTTGAAATTGCAAGGCAATTTGAGGCAGACGGAGCAAAATATCTGCACGTGGTTGACCTTGACGGGGC
>CAYQKW010000034.1:15922-20095 GCA_964418245.1 uncultured Oscillospiraceae bacterium | reverse complement strand
TTTACGTATTCTATATAGATGTTCGTACTCCGGGTAAAAACTTTGATGAATTTTACCGCCGTGCGGTTGAAGAATACGGCGTACACTATATAAAAGGTATGGTCGGAAAAGTTTCTCCCGAAAACGGAAAACTAAAAGTTCAGGCATCTGATTTACTGGACGGCAAACAGCTGCATATAGATGCAGACCTTGTTGTTCTTGCGGCTGCCATTGAACCGGACAAATCCGCAAGACCGCTCGCAACAATGCTCACGGCAAGTATGGATACAAACGATTTCTTCACGGAAGCTCATCCGAAACTCCGTCCGGTTGAAAGCCCGACGGCAGGTGTGTTCCTTTCGGGAGCGTGCCAGGGTCCGAAAGATATTCCGGAAACGGTATCTCAGGCTGGAGCGGCAGCTTCAAAAGTTATCGGTCTTTTGTGCAAGGATAAACTTGTGGGTAACCCGTGTATAGCACATTCCGACGAAATGATGTGCAACGGATGTTCAACCTGTGAAAAAGTATGTCCTTACGGTGCGATAACATATCAGGATAAAGAATTCAGAATGCCTGACAGAACAACAAAAGTAAGACGTGTTGCCGTTGTAAACGAAGCCGTATGCCAGGGCTGCGGAGCTTGTACGGTTGCGTGTATGTCGGGTGCGATGGATTTGAGAGGATTCACAAGCAAACAGATTATGGCGGAGGTGGATGCAATATGCAAATGAGTGAATACAAACCATTGATTGTGGCTTTCTGCTGCAATTGGTGTTCATATGCCGGCGCCGACCTCGCCGGAAACAACAGATTAAATTATCCGGCAGACGTTAAAATCATACGTGTACCGTGTTCTTGCAGAGTAAATCCGATGTTTATTCTCCGTGCATTCCAAAGAGGTGCGGACGGAGTTATAATCTGCGGATGTCATCCGGGTGACTGCCACTATACGTCGGGTAACTATTACACACGCCGCCGTATGGCATTGCTGTTTTCGATGCTTGATTATCTCGGTATTGAAAAAGAACGTACACGTGTTGAATGGGTAAGTGCCGCAGAGGGTGCGAAATTTGCCGCAACAATGAACGATTTTGCCGAAAAAGTTGCTGCTTTGGGCGAAAACAAAAGATTGGAGGATTTGCGATGCAGGAAATAAAATGCGAAGTTCTCGTATCAAAAGCCGCCGAGCTTCTTAAAAACGGCACTGTAGACCGTGTACTCGGCTGGAAAAACGGAGAATTTGACTATGACGTAACTCCGGCGGTTTGGTACAATGCCGAAAATCTTGAAAAAGAATTTGTATGGAATGATTTTTGCGGAGCAAACTTTTCAAAATATCTTATAAAAGAAACGGCAAAAACCGAAAGCAAAGTTTTGGTGTTCTTGAAACCGTGCGATACTTACAGCTTCAATCAGCTGCTCACGGAACACAGATTCAACCGTGAAAAAGTATATGCGATAGGTGTTCCGTGTGCCGGAATGCTTGATATAAGCAAAATAAAAGATAATGCCGAAGGCGTTGTTAATATAAAAGATTCGGGCGATACCGTCGAAGCCGAAACCCTTTACGACGGAACGGTTAAATTGAACCGTGCGGACGTGCTTGCGGAAAGATGCATAAACTGTAAATCCAAAAAACACGTTGCATATGACGAACTTTTGGGCGAGGACGGCGAAGTTCTCGATTCCGCAAGATTTGACGAAGTTGAAAAACTCGAAAAAATGACGGCGGACGAACGTTTTGCATTTTGGCAGAACGAGCTTTCACGCTGCATACGCTGTAATGCGTGCCGTGACGTATGTCCGGCCTGTACGTGTGAAAAATGCGTTTTTGATAACCCCAATTCGGGTGTTGAAAACAAAGCGGCTTCAAATGAATTTGAAGAAAAAATGTTCCATATCATCCGTGCATTTCACGTTGCCGGTCGCTGTACGGACTGCGGAGAATGTTCCAGAGTTTGTCCGCAGCATATTCCGCTTCATCTGCTTAACCGTAAATTCATAAAAGATATAGACAGTTTTTACGGAGAATATCAGGCAGGTGCGGAAGTGGGAAGCCGTGCACCGATTGTGAACTACACAACGGAGGATATTGAACCGGGAGAAGCTGTTGAAAGAGGTGACGAGGATGCGTAAACTTTCACTTGACAAAATAGATGTGCTTTTTTCGGCAATTGCGGAATCAAACACACTTTATATGCCCGTTGACACAAAAGGCGGAGCAAAGTTTGAAAAATGGGAAAGCGGCAAAAAGCTTTCAAACGCACTCAATACCACAAGAAGTGCAAAAGACTTTTTCTTTCCGCAGACCGAAAATCTTATGGATTTTAAGGTTGAGGGAAAAAATATAGAAATCATAGATACACGCAGCGAATGTGAAGATTTTGTTATTTTCGGTGTGCGTGCGTGTGATGTGAAAAGCTTTGAAATACTTGACAGAGTGTTCCTTTCGGAACCGGTTGATTCATATTACAAAAATCGCCGTGAACACGGAATTATTATGTCGCTTGCATGCAACAAACCTGCGGAAACGTGTTTCTGCGGAACGTTCGGCATAGATGCATCAGAACCCGAAGGCGATATAGTATGTCATAAAACCGAAGATACTTTGTATATGGAAGCCAAAACCGAAAAAGGCGAAAAACTGCTGGAAAAATTGTCCGAAGTAACAGAATCTGCGGAAGTCTCCGAAACTGACGAAACGAAAGCCGTTATAAAAGAAAGACTTTCTAAACTTCCGCTTGCGAAACTTTCGTCGGATAAATTCGGAGCCGGAAAAACTGCCGAGTTTTTCGATGCACCGGAATGGAAAGAGCTTTCACAGGCTTGTTTGGGATGCGGAACGTGTACGTTTGTTTGCCCAACCTGCCAGTGTTACGATATAAAAGATTTTAATACCGGAAACGGTGTTAAACGTTTCCGTTGCTGGGATTCGTGTATGTATTCGGATTTCACGAAGATGTCCGCAGGACAGCCCAGACTTACACAGCTTGAACGTTTCCGTCAGCGTTTTATGCACAAACTTGTGTATTACCCCACAAATAATGACGGGTTGTTTTCTTGTGTCGGCTGCGGACGCTGCTTGGCAAAATGCCCGATACAGATGAATATTGTTAAAGTTATGAAAAAGTTGGGAGGCAATGAAAATGCTTGATACAAAAGAACCTCTTATACCGGTTGTCGGTGTTGTTACCGATATTCGTATAGATACTCCGGACGTAAAAACATTTCGTGTTGTAACTCCGGACGGCAAAAAAGCTTTTGCACACAGACCCGGTCAGTGTGCAATGCTTTCAATCCCGGGTGTCGGCGAAGCAATGTTCTCAATCACGTCATCGCCTACCAACACGGAATTTATGGAATTTTCAATTAAAAAATGCGGATGCGTAACCGAATGGCTTCATTCAATGGAAGTGGGTCAGCAGATAACCATAAGAGGACCTTACGGAAATGCATTCCCGGTTGATACGGAATTTGCCGGAAAAGATATGTTGTTTATTGCCGGCGGTATCGGTCTTGCACCGCTGCGTTCGGTTATAAACTATTGCCGTCATTATCGAGATAAATACGGTAAGATTGATATTGTATACGGTTCACGCAGTATGCAGGATTTGGTTGATTACAAAGAAATCATAGACGAATGGTCAAAAGATGAGGGTGTAAACGTATATCTCACAATAGATAACGAACAGCCCGAATGGGACGGCCATGTCGGCTTTGTTCCGAATTACGTTAAAGAACTCGGATTTTCAACAGATAAAACAGCCGTTCTCTGCGGCCCTCCGATTATGATTAAATTCACTCTCGCAGGACTTCAGGAACTTGGATTTGATAAAACACAGGTATACACAACAATGGAGCTTCGTATGAAATGCGGTATAGGAAAATGCGGCAGATGCAACATAGGTTCAAAATATGTATGCAAAGACGGTCCGGTTTTCCGCTGTGATGAAATTGACGAACTCCCGGATGAGTATTAATAATTAAAACAAGATATCCGCCGCATTTGCAGGCGGCGGATTTCAACTTGTTTTTTCGGCGGTGTGCAATAACTGCCGAAACGTTGAATGACGGGGCTGAAGCCCCTTATTGAAGGAGGAAACCGATATGGAAAATATGGTTAATGTTTACTTGTTCGGCAAACAATACAGTGTGCCGGATAATCTTACGATAATGTGTGCCATGGAATACGCA
>CAYQKW010000034.1:0-15912 GCA_964418245.1 uncultured Oscillospiraceae bacterium | reverse complement strand
ATCTTGTAAAATTTTTATAGTTTCAAGTTTTACATTTAAGTCTTTGATCCACCTTGGGTTGATTTTTGTATAAAGTGAGGAATGAAGATACGTGCCGGATAATCTTACGATAATGTGCGCCATGGAATACGCAGGCTATCAGCTTGTAAGAGGCTGCGGCTGCCGTAACGGATTTTGCGGTGCGTGTGCTACAATTTACCGCATAAAAGGCGAAAGAGAACTTAAAACCTGTCTTGCCTGTCAGACAAAAGTTGAAGAGGGTATGTATGTTGCAACTCTGCCTTTCTTCCCGCTTGTTAAACAGGTTTATGATATTGACCGGGTTAAACCCACGGAACAGATTATGATGCAGCTTTATCCCGAAATATATGCTTGTGTGGGATGTAATGCCTGCACGAAAAGCTGTACGCAGAGCCTTAACGTTATGCAATACATCGCATATGCTCAGAGAGGCGAATTTGATAAATGTGCGGAAGAATCTTTCGACTGCGTAATGTGCGGAGTATGTTCGTCACGCTGTCCTGCCGGGATTTCACATCCGCAGGTTGCAATGCTTGCAAGACGTCTTAACGGAAAATATCTTGCACCGAAGAGCGAACATCTTGAAAATCGTGTAAAAGAAATTAAAGACGGAACTTTCACGGAACTCATAGAAAATCTTATGGGTAAACCGATTGAAGAAATCAAAGAGCTTTATAATAACAGAGAAATCGAGAAGTAAGGAGGTATAAATCATGTATTCAAAAGAATTTGAAAAATCGCTTGCTGCGGTTGAGGCTGCAAGGGAAGAAAATATTGCTTACGAACCTAAGCGTATGACAGCCGAAGAAAAAGAAAATTTACTTGCGGCATATCATCCCGATTACAAAAAAAGCGAGTTTTCCACATTAAAAATCGGACCGAATAAAGGCGAGGAAGTACCTCATGAACTTTGTGAAATGCTTCAGGCACACAGTCGTATTTCCGCAGAAGATGTTAATCTTGATGATGTGAAATATGATGTTGACGTGCTTATTATAGGCGGCGGCGGTGCAGGTGCATCGGCAGCCATAGAAGCGGACAACGCAGGTGCAAAAACAATGATTGTTACAAAACTGCGTATCGGCGATGCCAACACAATGATGGCAGAGGGCGGCATTCAGGCTGCGGACAAACCGAACGATTCCCCGGCAATACATTTTGTTGATGCTTTCGGCGGCGGTCATTATGCCGCAAAACGTGATTTGCTCGCAAAACTTGTGTGCGATGCTCCGGAAGCAATAGAATGGCTTAACGACCTCGGTGTTGAATTTGATAAAGATGCCGACGGTACAATGATAACAACGCACGGCGGCGGAACATCACGCAAACGTATGCATGCCGCAAAAGACTATTCCGGTGCGGAAATTATGCGTACTCTCCGTGACGAAGTTTTAAACAGAGGTATTCCCGTTGTGGATTTCACTTCCGCAATAGAACTCATCCTCGATGAAAACGGCAAAGCGGCAGGCGCAGTGCTTATGAATATGGAAACAAAAGAACTTATGGTTGCCCGTGCAAAAACGGTTATCATAGCAACAGGCGGTGCGGGTCGTATGCATTATCAGGGATTCCCGACATCGAACCACTACGGTGCAACGGCAGACGGTCTTGTTTTGGGATACAGAGCCGGCGCAAAATTGCTTTATGCCGAAACATTGCAGTATCACCCGACGGGTGCGGCATTCCCGCAGCAGATTTTCGGTGCGCTTGTTACGGAAAAAGTTCGTTCGCTCGGTGCAAAACTCGTAAACCGTGACGGTAAAGTGTTTATGCATCCGCTTGAAACTCGTGATGTTGCCGCGGCTTCAATAATCAGAGAATGCTCCGACAGAGATGAGGGTGTTGATACGGGCAGCGGAAAAGCTGTTTGGCTTGATACTCCGATGATTGAGAAAATCGGCGGCGAAGGCACAATCGAAAAACGTATACCGGCTATGATGCGTATGTTCGCAAGCTACGGAATAGATATTCGTAAAGAACCTATCCTTGTATATCCCACACTTCATTATCAGAACGGCGGTTTGGATATTAACGTAAACGGTATGACAACAAACGTTGAAAATCTGTTTGTTGCCGGTGAAGCCGTTGGAGGAATACACGGACGTAACCGTCTTATGGGTAACTCGCTTCTCGATATAATTGTATTCGGAAGAAGTGCCGGTAAAAATGCGGCAGCTCAGGCGAAGAACGTTAATGTGGGCAAACTCACACTTGACCACATCGCAAAATTCGATGAAGAACGCAAAGCCGCAGGCGTTGAAACAGACAAAGTTTCTCCGATGTTGTTGCCGGATTATCGCAGAAAATAAAGGGTTAATGCGGAATTAGGAATTAGGAATGCGGAATTACTCCTCACTCCAAACTAATCACCAACCCCGTAGGGGCGGACGACCCTGTCCGCCCGAAAAACATTATAATAATGCATGGGCAATATTTGCCCCACAATAAAAAATAATACAAAAGAAAGCTGGAATTAACAATGATTACAGATTTACTCGAAGCACTTACCATATTTTGTTTTGGACTTTCATGGCCGATTTCAATAAGAAAATCGCTTGTATCGCGCACGGCAAAAGGAAAAAGCCTTTTCTTTGAGGTGTTCCTGCTCATAGGTTATGCGTTCGGTATCATTAAAAAGACAATTGAGTATACCGGCGGAAAAAGCGGATTTATATTCTTCCTCAGCTTCTTCTTCTATGTACTTAACTTTATTGAAATATCAATAGACGCAGGGCTTTATTTCAGAAACAAAAAGCTTGACGAATTGGCAGACGCAAAAGCAAAATAATGATATGAATATAACCGAAAACAAGATGTCACCAAAGGGTTTCATCTTGTTTTTTTGCATTTGAACCGCTTTGAGCAATTGAATTTTTCCGCGGATAAATTTTCGGTACGGTCATATTTACCAATTATAAAACACAATATATGGGTATTTTTACTCTTGACGACAACAATATATTGTGGTATAATAATATATATGGGATTTAAAAATATGCTCCGCCGGGTGCGGGCGGTTTTTAATGATTACTTTCCGAAATCGCTCAAATTAACGTTTTCGGGCAAATTTAATATCCGGAGTTGATTGAACATGACTGTGGAAAATATCAGAAAATGTATGGAAACAAACATCGGCAGAAAAGTCAGAATAACAACAAAAGAGGGGCGGAAAAATTTTGTTGTGCGCCGGGGGGTTATCGAACAAACTTATCCGAGCGTGTTTGTTGTGAATTTTGAGGGTCGTGACGAAAACTGCGAAAAAAACAGAATTTCGTTCAGATATACTGATTTGCTCACACATAGCATTGAAATGACGGTGTTCAGCCCAACCGCGTAAAAAAATATCAAGAAATACATAGCGCACAAAAACGGTTCAAAAAAATTGCTTTTTTGAACACGGGTTTTTGTGCGCTTTTTTTGTATAAAGAAAGCTGTGGGCGGTCCGCGGTTCAAAATCTCACATTGTGTGCCGTATTGAAATTGACCGGACGGTCAAATGCAGATAAAATGTTTGTCGGCAAAAAACACATTGATGTAAAAAAGATACAAAAATCGGCATAACGCAAAATATCCGCTCGCATATTGCCGTGCAAGCGGATATTTGTTTTAATTATCATATTCCCATGGTTTCTTTAAAGAAACGGCTATGGCAAACAGTACAAGACCGTTCATGAAATCGCCGCCGTTTGTGCCGAAACCGTTGTTTGCCGAACCGGCAATCAAAAGCTCCGGCGGAAATTTTGAATTGAAAATCGTCATTTTAAAAGCCATCCTTTCAAAATAATTGTTCAATCAAAATCAAGCGTTCCGCCGCAGATTTATTATTACCCGATTTTATAAATTTATTCTTTATGTATCACCGAATAACCAAGGTCACATCATCTATCGGATTTCTTGAGGTTGCACTTGATATAACGTCCGGATTATCTTTTTCGGATTCCGCCTTTCCGACAAGCAGAACCGCCGCAACCTTTTGATTTTCGGGTATTTGCAGTAATTCGGCATATTCGGCGCTGTTTTCGCCGTTCAAAGCAATTGTGGGCGAAGTTAAAATTTTTGTGCCATATCCCAAAAGCAGTGCTTCGGCAGACATATTCTGCACGGCAAGCCCGGCAGAAAGCTCGGCGCCTTCTTCGCACGAGATTACAATTGTAAGCGGTGCATCACCGATGCCGGCTTTGTTGGCGGCTTTTGAAAAATTTGTGTTCGGTTTGCCGCTGTTTTGCGAAGTGTTCGCATTGGTTTCGACGGGTTTTGCCGGCGGCTTGGCGGCACTCATTGCATCCGCAAGTTTTTGGGTTGTTTCGCTGTTCGTAATTGCCGTGAAATGCCACGGCTGTGTGTTCATTGCACTGGGAGCGTTTATGCCTGCCGCTAAAATTTTTTCAACGTCCTCTTCTGGAACGTCGTCAGCGGTAAAATATTGTGTTGTCTTTGCTTCGGTGAGCAAACGTGCGGCATCTGCCGCTTTGTCGGTTTCGCTGTCCGAATTTTTCACGGCACAGCCGCCAATCAGCGATACCGATAACAAAATTGCCGTGATTGCCGTTTTCTTTTTAATCATAACAAATTTCCCCCATTTCAAATAATATTTTGCCAGGTTGCATAAAGTATATCACATGAAAATTAAAATTTCATTAAAAATTAAGTTTTTTTGCCGTATTGTTGTAAAAAGATATTTTTTCCAATAAAGCAAAGATTATTCGGCACATTTTCGTCAAAATGACAAATTTTTTATATGTGTATTGTAAAAAGCGGAATTTGGTGCTATAATGATTATGCTACACTCAAAATATAATAGGTTTTTTGTATATATTTATTCTACATTAAGACATCGCTATGATAAAAGCGCATTCTCTGATTTGTCTTGATGTACATATATTTATATGCAAGTTTACATAAGAGTGTAGCAACCTTATTGTCAGTGTGTGCGTTTTTTGTGCATAACTCAGCAATATGGGTTATGCACTTTTTTAAATTATGGAGGGGTTTAAAAATGAAAAAAAGAATTTTATCAATGCTGCTAACCGTATGTATGCTTGTAACAGTGCTTTCAAGCATTCCGATGACGGCGTTTGCGGCAAGCGGTTCTTATGAAGATCTTACTTGGACACTTGATGACAGCGGAACACTAACCGTTAAAGTAACGGGGAATATGCCGGATTTCAGAAGTTCTTCCGATGTTCCATGGCTAAGTCATAAAACAAAAATTAAAAATGTAAAAATAGAAGAAGGTGCGACAAGCATAGGCAACTATACATTTTATGGTTGCAGCAGTTTAACAAACATAACAATCCCCGAAAGCGTGACAAGCATAGGCAACTATGCATTTTACAATTGCAACGGCTTAACAAGCATAACAATCCCCAAAAGCGTGACAAGCATAGGCAACTATGCATTTTATGGTTGCAGCAGATTAACAAGCATAACAATCCCCGAAAGTGTGACAAGCATAGGCAGAAATGTATTTTCGTATTGCACATACTTAAGAAGCATAACACTCCCCAAAGGAGTGACACGGATAGGATACAGTGTATTTTACTATTGCTACAGCTTAACAAGCATAACAATCCCCGAAAGTGTGACAAGCATAGGCGACTATGCATTTTGCAATTGCAACGGCTTAACAAGCATAACACTCCCCGAAAGCGTGACAAGCATAGGCGAAAGTGCATTTGTGAGTTGCAGCAGCTTAACAAGCATAACAATCCCCGAAAGCGTGACAAGTATAGGCGACTGGGCATTTGAAGATTGCAGCAGCTTAACAAGCATAACACTCCCCAAAAGCGTGACAAGCATAGGCGACTATACATTTTACAATTGCAACGACTTAACAAGCATAATAATCCCCAAAAGCGTGACAAGCATAGGCGACTGGGCATTTTCGGATTGCAGCAGCTTAACAAGCATAACAATCCCTGAAAGCGTGACAAGTATAGGCGACTGGGCATTTGAAGATTGCAGCAGTTTAACAAGCATAATAATCCCCAAAAGCGTGACAAGCATAGGCGTCGGTGCATTTTGCAATTGCAACGGCTTAACAAGCATAACAATCCCCGAAAGCGTGACAAGCATAGGCGAACGTGCATTTTCGAGTTGTAGCAGCTTAACAAGTATAACAATCCCCAAAAGCGTGACAAGCATAGGCGTCGGTGCATTTGAGAGTTGCAGCGGCTTAACAAGCATAACACTCCCCGAAAGCGTGACAAGCATAGGAAGGCGTGCATTTTATGGTTGCGAAAGCTTAACCGATGTATATTACGGCGGCACCAAAACCGGGTGGGATAAAATAGTTATCGGTTCAAGCAACACTGAACTCACCGACGCTACGATACATTTTCAAAAATACAGCAACATTATAAACAACTCGGCAAATATTAACGGAAATTCAAATGCCGATACAACCGAAAATATAGTCACCACAGGCGGAAGTTCATTAAATTTATCGGACGACAGTTTTGCATCTTTCGGGGCGGGTGAAGATACTTTAAGAGGCCCGAAAATAACCATATTGAACAAATCTTTCTATTTGTTTGAGTTGCCGCTCGATATGTCGGTAAAAACACCTATTGTAAGTGCAAAATATAATGCCGAAAAAGAAAAATATGAATTTATGATTGGCAAATTGGACAAAACGGCACTTGCGGGAGTGAACGAAAAGAACAAAACATATCACGAAATAAAAGAATTTATTAATTACTGCGGAAAAAGCACAACCACAGATACGTGGAACAGGTATCAGCATTTACGCAAGGTATTAAAGTCAGAGAATATGAGTTTCGGATTCTCATTCAATGCAACCCCCGCCGGATATATGGAATTTGACAAAAACGGCAAACCGTTAGAGGGCGCAATAGTTTATGTTCTTAATATGGACGCAAACTTTAAACAGTCTATCCCTGCTGTGCCGATTGTTTATGTTAAAGTTGGTTTAGGTGTGGATGCAACCGGAAAGTTCGGTATAAAAAGCATTGACACAAATGCATATTCACTGTTTGGAAGTTTTGAATTGGAGACGGCTCCTTATGTCGGCGTGGGTGTCGGAAGCTCGAAAATCGTTAATGTTGAGGGCGGCGCCAAACTCAAACTGAAAACACAGCTGGAACTTATCAGAAACAAGCAATTAAACGAAATTTTTTCCGCATCTATGACGGGGCAGTTATATTTAAAATTAAAGGCATTGTCATTCATTAACTTTAACAGAAAATGGGATATTGCGAAAGTTTCGATATACCCCGATTTCGGCGCGTCGCTTATGAGTATAGCCGAAACATATGACGATATGGTTGTGATGCCGAGGGATTATGCGGACGAAGAATCCGAATTTATTGCCAACAATAATATTGAATTATTCGGTCTTGATAATATTGATACTTCCACATTTAAAACAAACATTTATCCGTATGCGGAACCGCAGTTTGTTAAACTTGCAAACGGAACCGAATTGCTTGTGTGGATAGATAACGATAATTCAAGAAGCGATATTAACTGTACCGTTTTGAAATATTCAATAAACAATGGTACGGAATGGTCTGAACCTGCCGATGTGTATAATAACGGAACGGCGGATTTTTCACCCAAGCTTGCGGTAACGGATAACGGCGCCGTTTTGGTATGGCAAAAAGCAAACGATGTATTAGCAGATGACGCATCACTTCCGGAAATGGCAAAAAACATCGATATTTATTATTCAGCTTTTGACGGAACGTCGTGGGCAACGCCGAAAAACTTAAGCAATACCAAGGATACATATGAATTTGCACCCGATATTGCGGTGAACGGTGATGAAATTACAACTGCGTGGATAACAAACAGCGACAATGATTATTTCGCGTTTTCGGGAACAAATTCAATTCATGCCAAAGTATTTAACGGCAGTTGGGGTGAAAACACTGTTGTTGCCGCAGATTTGGGAAGCGTTGCAAACCTGAATGTTTCGTATATTGACGGCAAGGCGGTTTATTCATATACCGAAGATACCGACAATGACGCGGAAACCTCTGATGATGTTGAATTGTTTGAAATATGTGAAGGACAGCTTACGCAAATTACCGATGACGAAGTTATAGATTACAGTCTTACAAAAACATCGGACGGATACTGCTGGATTCACAATAATCAGCTGTGGGAAAGAAATGCAAACGGTGTTGAACTTGTTGAGATTCCCATACTTCCGTTATATCTTAACAATGTAAAAATACTTACAAACGGTGCGGACAAAGTTATTGTGTATGAACAAGCCGACGAATACAGTTCCGATTTGTATGCCATGTATTACGACAGTGATGATAAAATCTGGTGCGAGCCGGTAAGATTAACCGAAGACAATAAAAAGATAAGAGAAACAAGCGGTTATCTTACAACGGACGGAGCGTTAAGGCTGGCTTTCGGTCAGGCAAATATTGACGAAATGGCCGAAGATGTTTACGGCAAATGCAATTTGATGCTTGCCAATATAACCGAAAAAAGTGATGTTCGGGTTATTTCCGCAAACTGTGCATACAGCGAATATGTTCCCGGAGAAGAAACAACCGTTTATGTTAATGTTAAAAACAACAGTTCGTCCAAGATTAGCAAATTCAATGTAACGATGACGGCAAACGACAAAACCGTTATATCGCAGAATGTCGAAACACAACTTTTGTCGGGCGAAACACAAACGATAGAAATTCCGTACACATTACCGAATGATTTGACGAACAAAACGTACAAAGTAACAGTAACGCCCACAGAAAAAACAGATGATGATTTATCGAACAATACGGCTGTTTTTGAAATGGGATTTGCCGATATAAAAGTTGATACGGCAGTCAGCAATAAAACAATTACCGCAACTGTTTCAAACATCGGTTGTTTGGATGCGGAAAACGTTGTTTGTACATTATCAAAAGCCGACGGTACTGTTATGGAAACAAAAACACTGAATTCAATAAGTGCCGGGGGTTCGTCATCCGTGCGGTTTACGAATATTGCGGCCGACAATGCCGTTGTTTCGGTAACCACAGACAGCGCGGAAAACTTGTATGCAAACAACACCGTTTCGGTTATTCTTACAAAGCCCGAAGATAAAGGCGTGTATGTTGCTTTGGCAGAATATACCGCAGATAATGAAACGGTTAAGGTAAGTGCGACAATCGCAAATGACTTTGATGTTGAAAAAAATGCAAATGTATACGTTGCGTTTTATAATCAAGGCAAACTTGTCGCTGTGCAGTCGGTGCGTATTGCATTAGCCGGAAATTCTTCGCAGATAATAAACAAAGAATTATCAAGTAAAGAAAAAGCAGACAGCGTAAAAGTCTTTGCATGGCAAGACGGTAATAATATCTTGCCGTACAGCAAGGCTGTGACGTTAAATATAACTTATCCCGAAATATAGGAACATGATTACGGGCATACCGCTTTTTATCGGCGGTATGCCCGTAAATATATAAAGTTTTTCAAAAAATCACATATATGTGAGAATATTTAATACGGAAACGCACGTATACCGCAAAAGTGATATACGTGCATTTGCTTTATTATTGTCTGTTGTCTGTTGCGGCAATATTGCTGCCGCATACGTTTTCGAGCAAAATATCACCTGTTTTAACGGGCAGTTTTGCTGTTGCGGCATTAATTTGCCGCATACATTCAAAAACATCTTTTTTTGATATGGCAACGGTTGTTTTCACGGGAACAACAGTTCCGTTGTCGCACCGCATTGTGGTTGTCACGGTTCTTTTCGGGTCGGTGCATTCGTTTTTTGCGTATTCCGCACCTCTTGCACACGAATTACCCGTAATATCCGAAATTTTGTTTGCGTTGTCTGTTGTAACGCTGATTGTACAGCCTCTCGGACAAATTATGCATGTTAGTTTTCTTTGTTTCATAATTGCTGTACCTCCAGTTTAAGTTCTTCGGTATTTTCCAAAAGATTTGATTTGAGAGTTATCTTTTCCATTTCACCCGGAGCGGTTTTAAGTTTTTTAACGGAATAAACAACTTTATCCCCGGACAAAACGTTTATTGCAACGTTGCGGTATACGTCCGATACCCTGAAATAAACCGTCACATCTTTTTTCTCGGTTATAATCTGCGGAACGGTATATCGGATTTTTCCGTCCGGGACAAGGAGTATGTGTACATTTTTCTTTGTATTCCCTTTTATATATTCAGCAGCCGCTTTTCCGGCGGTTTCGGCTTCTTCGGATACAAAATCCACAAGGTCGTGTACGTGCAGAACGTTTCCGCAGGCGAAAATACCCTCTGTATCGGTTTGACGGTTCTGGTCGGTTACGGCACCGTTTGTTATGCGGTCAAGTGCGATTCCGGCGGCGGAAGTAAGCTCGTTTTCGGGTATCAGACCAACGGAAAGCAGAAGTGTGTCGCACGGGATATATTGTTTCGTTTCTTCAATGGGACGGCGTTTTTCGTCCACTTTGGCAATTGTAACGCCCTCAAGCCGCTTTTTGCCGTGGATTTCTGTCACGGTGTGGCTAAGCATAAGCGGAATGTCAAAATCGTTAAGGCATTGTTCTATGTTTCGGGCAAGTCCGCCGGAATACGGCATAAGCTCACACACGGCTTTCACCTTTGCACCCTCAAGGGTCATGCGGCGCGCCATAATAAGTCCAATATCGCCCGAACCCAAAATCACAACTTCTTTGCCGGGCATATATCCTTTGATATTAACAAATTTCTGCGCCGTACCGGCACTGTATATTCCTGCCGGGCGTGTGCCGGCAATATTTAACGCACCGCGCGGACGCTCACGGCAGCCCATCGCAAGGATAACGGCTTTGGCTTCTATTTCAAAAATACCGTCCGTCGGATTTGCCGCGGTTACGGTTTTATCTTTGGATATACTCAAAACCATTGTATTAAGTTTGTACGGAATGTTATATTCTTTGATTTTTTCTTCGCATCTTTGTGCATATTCCGGTCCGGTGAGTTCTTCTTTAAAACGATGAAGCCCGAACCCGTTGTGTATGCACTGCTGTAAAATGCCGCCGAGCTTTTCGTCGCGTTCAAGTATTAAAATATCTTTTATGCCGTTTTCATATGCGGCGGCGGCCGCGCACATTCCGGCAGGTCCTCCGCCTATAATAACAAGTTCTTTCATACGGGCAAATCCTCCTTTGTTTTTCTGATGTTGATTTCAGAGCCGCTGCCGCATTTTGTAACATCGGTATAATTTATACCGAGTTCTTCCGCGAGTATTTCCGTTATATAAGGCATACAGAATCCGCCCTGGCAACGTCCCATCTGTACCCTTGTTCTGCGTTTCACGCCGTCGAGGTCGCGAGCCGGCGGATTTGTTCTGATTGCTTCTCTGATTTCGCCCTCGGATATGCCTTCGCATCGGCATATAATACGTCCGTAAGCGCCGTTTTCGGCAATTGCTTTGTTTTTTTCCGCCGTTGAAGCTTCTCTGAACCAATGAGATGGTTTTCTTATGGGATTGTAGTTTTCTTTTCTCGTTAAATTTAAACCGTCGTTTGCAAGCAGTTCCGCAACATATTCGGCAATTGCCGGCGACGCGCTCAATCCGGGAGATTCAATGCCGGCAACGGTTACATATCCTTTTTTTGGGCAGGTGATTATGAAATCGCCGGTATTTCCGACGGCGCGCAAACCGCAGAACGATGTTATGGTTTTGTTTAAAGCAATGGTTTTCACATATTCCGATGCCCGGTTTTTCACAAGGTCAAGCCCGTTTGCGGTGGTTGCGGTATCGGATTTGTTTTCAATATCTTCGGAGGTGGGACCGAGCAGCAGGTTGCTGTCTACCGTCGGCGACACAAGTATCCCTTTGCCCATTTTTGTGGGAACTTTGAATATGGTGTGAGAAACAGCGTTTCCGGCTGTTTTGTCAAGCAGTATATATTCACCGCGCCGCGGATGAATTTTCACGGAATTGTCGCCGAACATTTCGGCTGTGCGGTCGGAATTTAATCCGGCGGCATTTACGGCGAAACGTGTTTTTATGGTTTTGTCCGCCGATTTTATTTCATATCCGCCGTCACATTCGTTTACTGCGGTTACTTCAAAATTTGTAAAAAGTTCCGCACCGTTATCCATGGCATTGCCGATTGCGGCAATTGTGAGTTCGTAAGGGCATATGATTGCACCGGTTGGGGCATAAAGTGCGCAAATCGCATTGTCCGATATGTTCGGTTCAAGTTCTTTCAGTTTATCCGTACCGATGATTTCAAGTGATTTTACGCCGTTTTCAATTCCGTGGTTGTAAAGTTCTTCAATTGCGTCACGCTCCTCTTCGGAAAATCCGATAACCAAAGAACCGTTGCGTTTATATTTCACGCCGAGTTCAACGGCAATTTTTTCCATCATTTCGGAACCGGCAACGTTGAGTTTTGCTTTCAGCGAACCCGGTTTTGCATCGAATCCGGCATGAACAATTGCCGAGTTTGCTTTGCTTGAACCGCAGGCAACATCGTTTTCTTTTTCAAGCATACATATTTTTAAATTGTATGCCGACAGTTTGCGCATAATCATTCCGCCGACAACGCCGCCGCCTATTATTGCAACATCATACATTTTTATTCCTCCGTTTTTAAATATTCGTAAAATTCTTTTATGTTTTTAAATATAAAATCAGGCATCACGCCATATTTTTCAATATCATCCGCCGTACCCTCGCCGCTCAGCATAAACACGGTGGATATTCCGGCGTTGACACCGCATTTTATATCGGTATACAGCCTGTCGCCAAAAATCGCCGTTTCGTTTTTGCCAAATCCCGTAAGTTTCATTGCAAGCTCTGCCATATCCGGTTTGGGCTTGCCCAGAAATTCGGGCATTTTTCCCGTTGCGCGGCAAATCATTTCACTCACCGAACCGCAGTCGGGAACATAGCCGTGGGCGGTCGGGCATACCCAATCGGGATTTGTAGCCGTATATGCAATGTCGTTTTTCAGCAGCATACACGCCTCTTCAAGCTTTTTGTAAGTAAGCTCTGTATCATATCCCATGCACAGGCAATCGACGTTTTCCTCAAGTTTGTCGGTTATGCACAAACCGGATTCTTTGAGTTGCTCTTTAAACGATTCTGTGCCAAGGACATAGATTTTTTTGTGGTTTTGCCGTTTTAAATGATTTATCATAACGTCGGCCGAGGTCAAAAAATCGCCGCGTGTTGCGTCAATCCCCATGTTCTTGAGTTTGTCGATATATTTGTTCACGCTTTTTGAAGAATTGTTTGTCAAAAATATATATCTTCCGCCGATACTTTTGACATATTTCAAAAAATCCGCCGTGCCGTCGAACAAATTATCGCCAAGATATATTGTTCCGTCCATATCGAGCAAAAACAGTTTTACGTTTTTTATATTATTTGCATTTTTATAAAAAAGATAATAATTAAGCCATAAAACCGTGTATCGGTCTTTCAAGTCTTTTGAATACAGTTCGGCGGATTTTATTTTGTTTTCGCCATAGGTTTCGGTGAAAAGGCTATAGTCAAGCCCGATGCTTTTTATGTAGTACAGCATCTCTTCGGGCGAAGCGGCGTCGTTTAATATTTCTTTGATTTCTTCCCATTTTGAATTGTAAATTTCAAATTTGTCGTCTGTATATGTGCCGAGTTTGCGTTGCAAAGCAATAACTTCGTCCGCGGCTTTTCCGTAGAGTTTGTAAATATCGCTTTTCCAACACAAATCCGAAAAATCCGTTCGGCGTTCGGGTGCGCTGAGTGCGGCAATTTTTTTTCGTATCATGCTTGTATTTACGGCAGAAAAAACAACGTCAATCCCGTGTGCAAGATATTTGCAGTTTTCCATTATTCCCGTAACTTCAAAAAAATGTGACATATGATGTTCACTGCCGCTTGCCGGGCGTGAATTGCCGACATATGCCATTGCTATTCCGACAATCACCAAAGCTTCTGTGAGTTTTTGCACGGCGGCAGGGTCGCGGTTTAAAAGATTTTCTCCCTCGTTTTTGATGCTGTCAACCGCACTCATTGTTAAATCGTATACATATCGGCAGAAATATTCGTTATTTACGGCAACGGACAATCTCCAGTCGTTAAGGCAAGAGAGTTTTCCGATAATATCGCCGTATCCGGCCTGTATCATTTCAAGCGGAGCATCTTTCAATATATCAACATCTCCGATTATAGCTTCCGGAACGTGTGCCGTATATGTTATCTTCATATTATTTATAATCATGGCGGCACCGCTTGAGGCATATCCGTCCATCGACGGAGCGGTTGCTACAATATAATAAGGAAGATTACGCTCAAAGCTGACATATTTGCATAAATCCTGAATCACTCCCGAACCTATACCGATGATAAGGTCGGTTTTTTCGGATACGGCGGCATTAAGCGTGTCGATTGCACATTCGTTGGGTATCAGTATGCCGTCCGAAGCAAACACTGTTTTATTCTCAAGCTTGCCGCCAAGGTTTTGCTCGGCAAGCGTTCCGCACACAGCATATGTGTTTTTGTCGGCAACCAAAAGAATATTGTTATATCCATCGGTTAATGTGCCGAGCTTGTTTATTGCTCCGCGGCATATTTCAATGTGTTTTATTCCGCAGGAATGTTCTTTTCCGCAGTCGCATACGCGCGTACGCAGCAATTCGTTAACGGTATTCATTTCTGTATACACCTCGCATTTTTTTTGAACATTTGTGATTATTTTAAATAAACAATTGACTTTTTTGCATATTTATTATATAATATAAGCATATGAATTGCAAGCAATATTCATTATTAGACAAATTATCACATATAAGGCGAACATTCTTCACAATTGTTCAACCGAAAGGTAAGGAGACGGAAATATGCAGAAAACAGAACGTCATGAACATATTCTTGAAATATTGCGCGGTGTTAAATACGAAACTCCGCAAAAAATTGCGGATATGCTTTTTACAAGCTATTCAAGCATAAGAAGGGATTTGGAAGAGCTTGAACACGCCGGGCTGATTACACGCAGTTACGGCAAAGTCGAGATTGTGAACAATCACCCAACACTTATTGCTTATCCGGTAAGAATAGGAGAAAACTCACATGAAAAACAGCTCATCGCAAAAAAAGCCGTATCACTTATTCATGAAGGAGATACGGTATTCATAGACCCATCGTCCAGCTGTTCGTATTTTGCAAAAGAATTGACCAATATAAAAGGCATTACCGTCATAACAAACAATATAGAAATACTTTATTATATGACACAGTATAATATAAATGTAATAAGTTCGGGCGGAATGCAGTGCGACGAAAACCGATATGCCACAATCGGCACAATTGCCGAAAATACATTTGCCAATATTCATGCCGATTTTGCGGTTTTTTCCGCAAGGTCGCTTACATCAGACGGCAAAATATATGATATACATTATGCGGAAACAAATACAAGACGGGTTATGCTTGAAAATGCGGAAAAGAAAATTTTTCTGTGCGACAGTTCAAAACTTAACAGCATTTCTCCCTATTATCAGTGCAGTCTTGCAGAGGTTGATTATTTGATAAGCGATACTCCGAAAGCAAAAGAATATACAAACAATTATCCCAAACTTACGGTTTTGTGATATATGTGAGTGCAAGATTATCTGCCCAAAGAACTTTTGACAACGCACAAAACAGGCATATAAAGACAATAATGCACAAACAGAAAGAGATAAAAAGAGAAAAAGTTGGCAAAAAAGCACAAAAAGCGAAAAAAGGATAAAAAAGGGGTTGACAAAAGGGATAAAAGGTGATATAATATTAAAGCTGTCACGGAGCGACGTGGGTGCAAGCGGCAAGCCAAAGAGGCTTGCAAGAAAAAAGAACGAAAAAAAGTTCAAAAAAGGCTTGACAAAGCGGAGCAAATGTGATATAATAGAAAAGTCGCTTGCGCGACGGTGGTCTTTGAAAATTAAACAGTAACGAAAAAAGAA
>CAYQKW010000033.1:0-20589 GCA_964418245.1 uncultured Oscillospiraceae bacterium | reverse complement strand
CAGGCGGCATTCCGTTCGGATTGAACGACGTTATTCCGATTCGGTTATAATATACAAATATGTATCTGAATACAATACATTTCACCTGTTCAATAATGGAATATATAACAGGACGTGCCGCGGATTAGGTTTGTACATAATTGACGGGCGGATACGTTGCCGTGATTTTGTGCCGAGATTTATTTTTTTATATATTTGCCGTCGGGACCTTCTTTTATCGATTCCATCATTTCAAGCATTGTTACAGCACCGTTTATCTCGCTTATTTCAACATCCAATTCACGTGCAAGCTCATCGCTTGATTTTGGAAATTCATCTATTGCATTTAATATTTTTTCTTCAAGTTCTCCCGATTCATCGGGCATATCAAACTCAATTGTTTGTGCCGTATACGATTTTTTCTTAAAAAATTGAGGATAAATATTTTCATATTCAAGAACAATATCATCGGCACAGGTAACAGGTTTTGCACAGCTTTTCAAAAGCTGATTAACTCCGGCCGCAGAGGGATTCGACACATTGCCGGGAATGGCAAACAAATCACGGTTCTGTTCAAAAGCCGATGCGGCAACGCTCAACGCTCCGCTTTTTTCGCCGCCCTCAACAATGAGAACTCCCTTGCAAAGCCCGGTTAAAATGCGGTTTCTTTCCTTGAAAAAATTTACAAAAATTCTGCCGTCAAAATTATATTCAGATATAACGCAACCGTTATTCATAATATTAAGCATAAGTTCTTTGTTGCCTTTCGGATAAGATTTATTAACACCCGTACCCAAAACCGCAATTGTTTTTCCGCCGCGGTTCAGGCAACCCTGATGCGACATAACATCTATGGGTGACGACATTGTACTTACAACCGTTATTCCTTTTTCAGCAAGACCGCCCGCAATTTCATAAGCCATTTTTTTGCCGTATTCGGTGCATTTTCGTGTTCCAACCATCGCAATGAACAATTCATTTTCGGGATTGAAATGTTCACCGCGTACATAAAGCAACACCGGCGGATTTTGTATTTTTTTTAAATCTTCGGGATAATCCGGAGAATCTATCGGAACAAGCGACACATTGTAATTTTGAGCATACCACAATTGTTTTTCGGCAACACTCAAATCTTTATCACACAAAAAATCAAGTATATTGGGATTGGTTATCCCGACTTCGCGGAAATCACTCTCCGTGAATCTGTATATTTTTTCAATACTTCCTACAATTCTTAAAATTTCATATGCCGCCTGAGGACGGCCGTGAAGCGCGCAATTATACCATATCCAATACCTTACATCAGATGGGCTCATAACGTTACCTCCAATAAAGTATTAATGAATTTGCTTTGTCGTTAGTTTACCGTAATAATTTTCATTGCACTCAAAACTCAAATGCTGTAAATCCTGCAACCGAGCAGAGATTTCAACAGGCGGCAAAGCCCGGTTAAACGGCGGTGTATAATCTGCCGTTCAAAAAACAAGAGAAACCCCACGAACGGCAACCTGATTTTTTATCGCCGAAATTAATGTTCCGTAATTAAATTTATTCAAAATGCTTGCAAAGGTATTTTTACGAAGCCGTCAAGTATGCAACTGTGCGAAGCACAGCAAGGACGACAGTCCGTAAAAAATGCATAAGCAATTCTTTCTGTATTTATTTTATCATATTATGCAAAAAATGTCAAGTACAATTCAATACAAATAAAATTTTGCGAATTACAATTGCTTGCTTATTTCTTTTTTCAATCTTTGCAGAATTTTCTTTTCAAGCCGCGAAATATATGACTGCGATATACCAAGCATATCCGCCACTTCTTTCTGTGTTTTTTCGCCGTATTCGCTCAGCCCGAACCGCAATCGCATGATTGTGCGTTCACGTTCGGGTAGTTTGCGCATTGCCTGATACAGCAACATTTTATCTGTTTCTTCTTCAATATTTTTGCTTATTATATCCTCGTCTGTGCCGAGTATATCGCAAAGCAAAAGTTCGTTTCCGTCCCAATCTGTATTAAGCGGTTCTTCAATTGATATTTCCGTTCGTATGTTGCTTATTTTTCGCAAATGCATGAGAATTTCGTTTTCAATACATCTTGATGCATATGTCGCAAGCTTTATTTTTTTATCCGGATTAAATGTATTTATTGCCTTTATAAGACCTATACTTCCGATTGAAATCAAATCCTCGACATTCACGCCGCTTGATTCAAACTTTTTTGCTATATACACAACAAGCCGCAGATTATGTTCTATCAATATATTGCGCACACTGTCACGATTTTCTTTCATTTTTTCCATACATTCGCTTTCTTCTTCCGGCGAAAGCGGCGGCGGAAGTATATCACTGCCGCCTATATAAAATATATCTTTTTTGCCGGACGCAAAAATTTGTTTCAGCCTTAATACCGCCTTTGAAAACATTTTTAAATTCATTTTGTAAACACTCCTGTCTCGGTAATATTGGGATTTATGATAATGCCTCTGCCCGTATTTGCAATGCCGAGCATAACACGGGCTTCTTTGCCGTTTATTTGAAACACGTCGGGTTTTACGGCAAACAAAAACCCTGTTTTATGTCCAACCGTGCTGTACGGAATGAGATATGACCTTTCAAAAGTTAAAGCAGTTGCATAATCTTTTTTTATAACGGCAGATAAAAAATCTTCTTCAAAAAGGTTATGCAATGTGTTTATATCCGCAACGGCAACAGGTTTTCGGCTTATGGGGTCACATAAAAAATTTCCGGTATCGAAAATACCTTCGGTGCATATGATTTTATCTTTGTATTTAATCAATATATCGCAGTGTATTCCTTTTTTTATGAGCAACGACTTGAAATATGTGCCTATTCGATTTATTATATATGTAATTAAAGCGGATACAAATATAAATCCGCCAATCGGAAAATCGAAATACAAATTTCCGTTATATATAACAGCTTTCATTCCCATGTTCATAAAAACAACGGTTATACCGGCAAAAACAAACATTGCGGCATAAAATCCCAAAAATATTTTGAGAAAACTTTTTCTTATTCCGAATGCGGCAACCAGCATTATCATTGAAAACATGAAACGGCATATAAAATTTGTGTATATTTTTAAATTCGGAAAAGCCATTCCTACCGAATATATACCGCCCAATGCCGCGGCCGCCGCCGCACGCCGCAAATCAAGATTTTCTCCGGATAATTTTGATGAAGAAATCAGCAGCAGAAAATTTATTAACATATTTATCAAAAACAATTCGTCTATATAAATATTCATATCATCTTAACCATGCTTTATAATTCTTATATATATTTTACCATAATTATACAGAGAAAAATGTAAAATCATTGTCCCGATAAAATTATTTTTAAATAAAAATAACCGCGATACATCTGCCAAAATCGGCGGAATGTATCACGGCTGTTTTTCATTATTCAATTCGTCAAGCATAATTTTCTCTATTCTCAAAATATCGGGCTGGGTGGGCGTGAATTTCAATCCGTGTCTTAATAATTTTATGATTTTTACGGAATTTTCATTGATTTGTTTAATCACAGTTTCGTTTTTTATCTCAAATATGCCGTATTTGTTTTTGTATGGATCAGCTATGTATTTGGGTAATATAGGAAACATATCCTGATACAAAAAGGCTTCCTCTTTGCCGTTGACCTTTATAATCTGTATATGATTGTGCGGTTTGTTTTTTTCTTTTTTCTTTTCGATAATATCTTTGTATTTTTCTATTCTGCTACTGCAAGGAATAAGCCAATAAAGACCGGTTTTGCTATCAACAAACGGGAAATAATGCGGTCTTGCGGTTTCTTCTTTATTCATTTTTAAATTCGCGTCTTGCACTTTGTCAAAAAATTCGTCTTTAACAAAATACAAACGATTTTCTTTTATCTCATTCATTGTTTTTACTCCTTATATGAGAAAATCCCTCTGCCGTGAAACAGAGGGATTTCGTTTACTTAATCACGGCCTATTTATTACACGCATAGCCGTTAGCGAGGAACTGTTTCATAGCCCATTTATTACACGCATAGCTATCAGCGAGGTACTTAAAGAGAATTGCTTCTCTTGATACTATTATTATACTCCAAAAAGGTTTTTATGTCAACAGATTTTTAAAATTTCGTTGTTTTGACGATAATTTTTCAACCTATTATATTCATGAAAATATATCACGGCTGTTTTTCATTATTCAATTCGTCAAGCATAATTTTCTCTATTCTCAAAATATCAGGCTGGGTGGGCGTGAATTTGACGCCTTGCCTTAAAAGGATAGCTACTCGTCTTGCGGAACGCTCAATATCTGCCACAATATCAATATCCGCAATTCTCACGGGCTGACCGCCTCTGATATATTGATTTGTTATGTAATTTTCCGTAATGGGAAACATATCTTGCAGAAGCAATACAGTTTTTCTGTCCTGTATTTTAACAATTTTTATTGTATCGTTCGGGCGATTATATTGCTTTCTTTTAGCGATTATCTTTTCAAATTTTTCTACCTTTGTACTGCAAGGAACAAGCCAAATCAAAGATGTTTTTTTGTCCTGCAAAGCAAAATAATGAGGTCTTTGCGTTGTTTCGTAATTCATTTTTAAATTTGAATCGTCAATTTCTTCAAAAAATTTATCCGATACAAAATAAAAATTACCTATAACAATTTTCATAGAATTTTCCTCCGTGTATAAATTAAGCCCTCTTTCAAGAGGGCTTAACACACTTAATCACGGCCTATTTATGTTTCGCATGACCGGCAGCGAATAAACGTTTTCACGGTCTATTTATTTAATTCGCATGACCGGCAGCGAATAAACTTAAAGAGAATTGCTTCTCTTGATACTATTATTATACTCCAAAAAGGTTTTTATGTCAACAGATTTTTAAAATTTCGTTGTTTTGACGATAATTTTTCAACATTTCACCGTAACAAATCAATCGTCATTATAAAATGAAATATAAAAAATCAAATCATCAAAAATGCGTGTGTGATGTCTTTACGAGCGACATAAAAAAGATGAAATACACCCTCTTTGGCATATTCCATCTTAATTTTTCAACCTATTATATTAAATTACGTTTGATTTTTCTTGTTGTTGTTTTCGGGAACTCGGTATCCCTCACAACAACCTCGGTTATATGCTTATACGACGGGAGCTGTGCCGTTACTGCGCTTATATCTTTTTTGACCGTTTCTTTCGGGTTTTCGATACCCTGTTGCTTAATCATATCGTCGTTCAAAAATACGTGTGCGCAAAGGCTTGATTCGTTGCCGTCCTCGTCTTTCACCGCCGTTACGACAGTTTCTATTACATAAGGAATTGAAATTATATATTCTTCAATTTCTTCCGGATATATATTTTTACCGTTTTTAAGGATAATAAGATTTTTCTTTCTTCCCGTTATCATCAGATGTCCCTTTTTGTTGAATTTTCCGAAATCGCCCGTTTTGAACCATCCGTCTTCCGAAAGAACTTCTTTTGTAAGTTCCGGCTGTTTGTAATATCCAAGCATTACGGTATCGCCTTTAACGCATATTTCGCCGATACCCTCGCTGTCAACCTCATCAAATTTAATTTCAACACACGGAATGGGAACGCCGACCGAAACGGGTTCGCTGTCTTCTTCGCGATTACCGCTTACAAGCGGAGAACATTCGGTTATTCCGTAACCGTTCATGAAAACTATTCCTATATCTTCAAAAAAATTACCGATTTCAGCGCGCACGGGAGCGCCGCCGCACACAAATTTATACATATTTCCGCCAAGCCCGTCTATAACGGATTTAAACAATTTGCGCCGTATATCTATGCCGAATTTGCGCAGAAAATTACTCACTTTTATCATTGCGTTAAGCATTTTCAGCTTACCCTCTTTTTTGGCGGTTGAAATAATCTTTTTATAAAAAACTTCGGCATATGCCGGAACTATATACATATAACTCGGTTTGAACAATGCTATGTTTTTTTGAACTTTTCTTATGCTGTCGTTAATACATAGCGTATTATGAAGCTGTATGCAAACCAAAATTTCAACAACCGCCGCATATGTATGATTATACGGCAGAACAGAAAGCCCCATTCCTTTAACATCGGCTACTTTAAGCCCGTTAAAAATACAGCTTACAAGATTATGTTCGCTGAGCATAACGCCCTTTGCCATGCCGGTTGTGCCTGAAGTATAAACAAGCATTTTAAGCAGATTTTCATCTCTTGTTTCCGATAAAAAACTTTTATCTCCGCTTTCAAAAACCGCTTTGCCTGTTTCGATTATCTTTTTATAAGATA
Organism: uncultured Oscillospiraceae bacterium; assembly: GCA_964418245.1. Classification (GTDB taxonomy): domain Bacteria; phylum Bacillota; class Clostridia; order RUG12999; family RUG12999; genus CAKVOK01. The sequence goes on along the minus strand of CAYQKW010000033.1, from coordinate 14,322 downwards.
AAAACCTGCCGTCATCTTCATCGCGGTCAAATCCGATAAAATATTTAATTGCCGGCAAATCCGTATTTTTTAAATCTTCTTCAAATTCCTTATCATAAAAAACAACTTCACTGTCGCTGTTTATAAGTATATTCGCAATATCTTTAAACGGAAGTTCTTTATCTATGGGAACAACAACACCGGCACTTTTGAGTACGGTTAAATATGCAGTCAGCCATTCATAGCTGTTTTTTCCCACAATTGCTATATGTGAAGAGGTTAACCCACGTTTTTTTAAATCTGTTCCGATAAAATTAACCGTATCGTTAAATTCTTTAAAGGTTACGCTTTTATAAGAATTTCCCTCAGGTATTCTGTATGCTTCTTTATTTCCGGCTTCTGCCGCCGCATTTTCCATAATTTCTTTTATACTTTTAAAAACTTTATTACTCATGCTTATCCCTCTATTCATTGTTGTATTTATTTTAGTTTGTGCCGTTTTCCGGGCGGATAATGTCGTCCGCCCCTGCTTTAATGCACCGTAGGGTGCAATTCACGAGCCTCAAGGCAATTCATTGATTTCAAACTTTGTTTGAAATCATTATAACATAAAACTATAAATTTGTCAACCGAATTTACAAAAAACGGAATATAACGTTTCCATCGCCGTATCTTTTATTACAGGCTTAAAATGTTCTTCGGCATATAAACCGGAAAAACAATAATTTCGCATTTTTTCGCCATATTCCGACATTCTCATATTAAATTTTGAAAACAAAACACTTTTTTGAATATTCACATACACCTCAAGTATAAAATTATCATTATATTCAAAAAGCGAATTTCTGAAAATTTTCAAATATTCCGGATTATACTTAATAAATAAAATCAAATTTTCAATATTTTTAAATTTATACATACTATCCCCCAAAATGATATACATTGCATATCCGACCGAAATAATCATGACCCGTCAAAAAAATTATCAATATTTTTTCTTTTTATATTATATTAAAAAACATTGATTTATAAAACCCGATATTCATTATTTTTAGTTTTCAAAAATAAAAAAAATTATATTAAATTTATAAAATCTGTTGCTTATTTTATAAATTTGTGGTATAATAAATCTATAGATAAAATAAGCGTCTGCGGACGCAGGATACAAGGTAGATTTATTGTTACCGTTTTTATGAATGCAAACCGCGTTGCGGTGTTGCTTTTGTGGTATCATGATTTGCCTTTCGGCAAGAATTGAAACCTTACGGTTTCGTGAATTGAACCGTGCGGCTCATGATTTGTACTTCGTACGTCCTTTCTGTGCTTCGCACAGTTGCATAACCCACGGCGTCGTAAAAATAAATATAAAAAAATTTAATTTATTTATATGCTTTTATTATAAATTAAATAAAATTATTTTTGGAGTGAAACCAATGACAGATATATCACAAATTTGGGCGGATGCGCTCGAAATAATAAGACCTGAAATGGCGGCAGTTTCTTTTGCCACATGGATAGAACCCATAGAACCCTATCTTTTTAAAGATAATACCTTTATATTAACAACAAACACTCAATTCATGCAGGGTCAGATAAACACAAAATATCTCACTTTAATATCAAATTCACTATCTGCTGTTGTCAAAAAAGATATTCGGGCAAAAATTATTCTTGACAGCGAAAAAGAAAAGTATGAATTCAGCGAAACAAAAGCCGAAGAACAAGTAAAAAAGCCACGAAACACCAATGTTATGAACATAAACAGCAAATATACTTTCGACAGTTTTGTTGTCGGCGAGGGTAACAGGCTTGCCCATGCCGCTTCGCTTGCCGTTGCCGAAACACCGGCCGGTGCATATAATCCGCTGTTTTTATACGGTTGCAGCGGTCTCGGGAAAACACATCTCATGCATGCCATAGGTAATTTTATAGCCGAAAACAATTCTCACTTAAAAATTATGTACATAACTTCGGAAGCTTTTACAAACGAGCTTATAAATGCCATAAAAGACAATAAAAACGAATTTTTCAGAAACAAATACAGAGAAATTGATGTTCTTTTGATAGACGATATTCAATTTATCGGCGGAAAAAAACAGACGGAAGAAGAATTTTTTCACACTTTCAATCATCTGCACCAGGCAGATAAACAAATTGTTATTTCAAGTGACCGTCATCCGCGTGAAATGAATACTCTTGAAGAAAGACTGAGAACGCGTTTTGAATGGGGATTGACATGCGATATTCAATCTCCCGACTATGAAACACGTGTTGCGATTCTTCAGAAAAAACTTCAGACTTTAAACACGCACGTTCCCGACGAAGTAATTGATTTTATAGCAAAAAACGTGAACAGCAATATACGTGAACTTGAAGGTGCTTTAACAAGAATAACGGCTTACGCAAAACTTGCCGGAACAGAAATAAATTTAAGTGTTGCACAGTCAAACCTTAAAGAATATTGTTCCTTTGAAAACAAGATTTATACGCTTGCCGACATAAACAAATGCGTTGCCGACTATTATGACATAACAACAGACGACATTCTTTCAAAAAAGAAACCGAAAAATATTGCCGTTGCAAGGCAGATGGCAATGTATATATGCCGTATGCTTCTTGATTATTCGCTCAACAGAATAGGAACGGAATTTAATCGTGACCATTCAACGGTTATGCACGCAATAAAACTCATTGAATCCGAAATTAAAAAAGGGTCGGTGCTGAAAAACGATTACGAAAATATTATAACCGCTATAAAACAAAATTAAAGTTATCCAAATTTTTATCAACATTTTATCAATTGTGGATAAGATTTTGTGGATAACTTATATAAGTGAAAAAATGTTATTTAATGTTATCCACATTATACACATAGTTTTCCACATAGGTATTGGATAATTTTTGTCGATTATTATTACATAAATTTGTGTTTTGCACATTTTCCGATACCCCTATAACTACTACTGTTTAATATATACATATACATACATGAAAGGACTGACACATATGAAAATATCTTGTCTTAACACAGACTTTTCAGATGCCATAAACGCGGCATCGAAAGCTTCGGCTTCAAACACTTCGTTTCCTATATTGGAAACACTCTTGATAGATGCCGGAGACGAAATTAAAATAACGGGAAATAACCTTGAAATAGCAATAGAAAGCAGTGTTCCCGGAAACATTATGAAACAAGGTCAAGCTGCCGTTGATTCAAAAATGATTTGCGAAATTATGCGCAGAATGCCCGACGGAGTTGTTACGTTTGAAACAGGCGACAACAACGTGATGACAATATCGTGCGGCGAGATAGTATACGATATAAACACGGTACCGGGCGAAGATTTTCCGCAGATACCCGATATTCAATATACAAAACAAATAAGTGCAAAATGTGCCGATATTATAACACTTGTAAGAAAAACTTCTTTTGCCGTTGCGCAGAACGATTTAAAACCTATATTAACCGGGGTTAAATTTGAATTTAAAAAAGACGAAATAAAAGCCGTTTCGGTAGATGGTTTCAGAATGGCTTTGAAAACTGTTAAAACAGAAACGGAAAATCCTGAATTTTCGTGCGTTATTCCGGGAAAATCGCTCAATGAATTATGCAAGATAATAGGCAACGTTGAAGATATAGAAATAGCTGTTTCAGAGAAAAACGTATTGTTTTCTTTTAACGGCTGCAAATTCTTCTCTCGTATTTTAGAAGGGGAATTTATAAATTATGAATCTTTCATTCCGAAAGAAAGTTTATACAGTGCCGAAGTTAATCTGAGTGAATTTTTAAAATCCGTCGACAGAGCCTCGCTGCTTTCGGAATCCGACGGAAGTAAAACACCGGTACGGGTTATATATGACAACGATTTAATAAAAGTTATGTGCAATACGGAACGCGGCAAAATGTCTGATTCTCTTTCGGCAAATTCACAGGGAACAGAAAATTTTACGGTTGGATATAACTGTAAATATCTGATGGATTCTCTTAAAGCGGCAGACGGAGAAGATATTCTTATACAGATAACAGGGGATAAAAAACCGACTGTTATAAAACCTGTTGACGGTGATGATTTTGTGTTTATTGTTTTGCCGGTAATGATAAGATAAAAATTAATGCGGAAGTGGCAACGCATAAACCGTAGGGGCGGACGACTCTGTCCGCCCGAAAACACGACAGAAAAAGGAGCAGAACAAATGAACACCGTTGAAATTAAAACAGAGTTTATAAAAGCCGACCAGCTTTTGAAATTTTCGGGAATCGCACTTACGGGCGGCGAAGCAAAAATAATGATAGATGACGGAATTATATTTTTAAACGGAGAAAAAGTTACTCAGCGCGGCAAAAAAATATATCCGGGAGATATTATGGTTATAAAAGCCGATGACGGAGATATAATTCTTAATATTGAAAAAGATGTATATTGATAATGTAAACATATGTAATTTTAGAAATTTACGTGAAGAAAATATACGGCTTATAAACGGCACAAATATTTTTTACGGTGATAATGCGCAGGGAAAAACGAATTTCATAGAATCGGTTTTTTTGGCATCAATGGGCAAGAGTTTTAAATTTATAAAAGAAAAAGAACTGATTTTGTTCGGCGAAAATAATGCGTCTGTGTCTGTTTTTTATAATAAAAACGGCAGAAGAAACGAAAATAAAGTTATTCTGGGTGAAAAAAAGAAATTATTTGTGAATAAAGTTCCAATCCCGAAAAGAATTGATTTTATAGGAAAATTGAACACTGTGCTTTTCACCCCTCAGGAGCTTTCAATAATAAAAGACGGACCGTATAACAGGCGGAAATTTATGGATTTGTGTATATCGCAAATGAGAATAAAATATATGCATACACTTTCTTTATACAATAAAGCCATTGAACAGAAAAATAAGCTTTTGAAGGATAACAATACAGATTTGATTGATATATGGAACGAAAAAATTGCCCAATATGGAAGTACAGTGATTTGGTACAGAATTTCTTTTATAAAAAGAATAAAACCTGTTTTATCGGATATATACAAGCAAATTGCCGGAAAAGACGAATTGCTGAAAATTGCATATATAAGTTCGGTTAAAGCCGACGAAAGTGAAAATGCGGAAAAAATAAGACAAAATTTTCTTGAAGAACTTTATGTAAACAAAGAAAACGAGATTAATAACCGCTGTTCGCTTATAGGGCCGCACAGAGATGATATATTGTTTTACATAAACGGAAAAAATGCAAAAAGTTTTGCATCACAAGGACAGCAGAGGAGTGTTGTGCTTGCACTTAAAATTATGCAGACACAGCTGTTTTTTGAAGAAACGGGTGAATATCCGGTTTTGCTTCTTGATGATATTGCAAGCGAGCTTGACGAAAATCGAAGAAATTTTTTGTTTGACAGAATAAAAGATAAACAAGTTATAATAACCTGTACGGATGCGGAAAAACTCAGGTTTTATGAAAATTCGCATTATTATAATGTTTGTGCCGGAAAAATAAATCCGGTCGGATAAAAATGTGAAAGGAAAGTGAAAAATGTTTTTGCATTTGGGCGGCGATGTAAACGTATTTACAGAAGATATTATTGCGATTTTTGATTTTGAAAATACAACCACGTCAAAAATAACACAAAAGTTTTTAAATTCGGGAGAAATCGAGAAAATTATTATAAACGTATCGCTTGAGGATTTGCCGAAGTCGTTTGTTATCACGGAATACAGAGGAAAAACAAAAATATATATTTCGCCGATTTCCACATCAACTTTACTGAAACGGTTTGAAGAAGCAAGTAAAGAAAAAATTTATATTAAAACTTAAATAATGTATAATTCATAATGCATAATTATGCTTACACGGTGTTTATGAAAAAAATAAATTGATTAAACAAACCGTAGTGGCGGACGACCCTGTCCGCCCGGACAATGGTTGTATAACATCTATGTAATATATAAATATTTACAATAACGAATATGTTTTTTTGCCATATGTTTGTCGGTTTGATAAAGAAATACGTCAGACGGGCGGACAGAGTCGTCCGCCCCTACAGGATTGTGCCGCAGAATGGGATTATGCATAATATACGGGCAGAGCAGAGCCTTGCCCCTACAGTCCTACGGCGGTATGTTCAAACAACGCAAGGTGGATTTGATAAAAATTAGAAATTAGGAATGCGGAATTATATATAAAATAAATGTATTTAAGATAAAATGACAAGCATTGCACAAAATTTTTTTGTGTATGAAATTGTTCAAATAAAAAATTTACAAACTTATTCAATTGAATAATTATGCATTATAAATTATAAATTGATTTGTTTGTATTGAAAATAAATGTTAGGAGAAAAATTATGGAAAATCAAACAGTAAATTCAAATTATGATGAAAATTCCATACAAGTTCTTGAAGGTCTTGAAGCTGTAAGAAAAAGACCGGGTATGTATATAGGAAGCACTTCATCAAAAGGTCTTCATCATTTGGTATACGAAATAGTTGACAACAGTATAGATGAAGCTCTTGCCGGTTTCTGTAAAAATATCCTTGTTGATATAAACGAAGATAATTCCGTAACGGTTACCGACGACGGCAGAGGAATACCTATAGGCATTCATCATAAAATGGGAATACCGACGGTTGAGGTTGTATTTACAATACTTCATGCCGGCGGTAAATTCGGCGGAAACGGATATAAAGTATCGGGAGGATTGCACGGTGTCGGTGCGTCTGTTGTTAATGCTTTGTCCAACAAACTTGATGTTGAAATAAGCGACGGCGAACACATATATTTGCAGAGTTATGAAAAAGGTAAAACTGTTAAAAAGCTTGAAACAATAGGTGATACGGACAAAACGGGAACGAAGGTTACTTTTTGGCCGGATGATACCATATTTGAAACAACGGTTTTTGAATATGAAGTTTTAAGAACAAGACTGCGTGAACAGGCATTTTTAAATAAAGGATTGCGTATTGTGCTTACAGACAAACGCACAGACCCCGAAACGGTTGAGGAATATAAATATGACGGCGGTATTATATCGTTTGTCGATTTTATAAATAAAAACAAAGAAGCCGTTCATGAAAATGTTATTTATTTTGAAGCCGAAAAAAATGATGCCATGGTTGAAATTGCAATGCAGTATACAACCGGATACAGCGAAAATATTTTAAGTTTTGCCAACAACATAAATACTGCCGAGGGAGGAACTCACGAAGCCGGATTTAAAGCCGCACTCACAAAAGTTTTGAACGATTACGGCAGAAAACGTAATTTAATAAAAGAAAAAGACGATAATTTGAGCGGTGAGGACGTTCGAGAGGGGCTTTCGGCGGTTATCAGCGTTAAACTTCGTGAAGCACAGTTTGAAGGTCAGACTAAAACCAAACTCGGAAACAGCGAAATCCGAACATTGGTTTACGGTGCCGTTACGGATAAATTGGAAACTTTCTTGGAAGAAAATCCTGCCGTTGGTAAAATTATAATAGAAAAATCCATGCTTGCATCACGTGCAAGAGATGCCGCAAGACGTGCAAGAGAAAATACAAGACGTCAAACGGCTTTGAACGGACTTTCTATGCCGGAAAAACTTGCGGATTGCCGTATAAAAGAAGCTAAAGGAACTGAAATATATATCGTCGAGGGAGATTCCGCGGGAGGCAGTGCCAAAGGCGGACGAGACAGCAGTTTCCAAGCTATTCTGGCACTGTGGGGAAAAATGTTAAATGTTGAAAAATCACGTGTTGATAAAGTTATAAACAACGATAAATTAGAGCCTGTTATACGTGCGCTCGGCGCAGGAATCGGCGAGGATTTTAATATAGAAAAATTAAGATACGAAAAAGTTATTATCATGGCGGATGCCGATGTTGACGGTGCCCATATAAGAACGCTGCTTTTAACTTTCTTTTTCAGATATATGCGTCCGCTTATAGATAACGGAAATGTATATCTTGCGCAGCCGCCTTTGTTTAAGGTTTTTAAGGGTAAACATGAAAAATATGCTTACAACGATGAACAGCTTGCTGAAGCTTTGAAAGAAATAGGTGAGGATGCAAAAGTTCAGCGTTATAAAGGTTTGGGTGAAATGGACCCTGTTCAGCTTTGGGAAACAACAATGAATCCCGAAACAAGAACAATGATTCAAGTTACTCTTGAAGATGCTGTTGCTGCAGATGAAATATTTACGGTTTTGATGGGCGACCAGGTTGAGCCGAGACGTGAATTTATCGAAGCTAACGCAAAATACGTAACAAATCTTGACGTATAATACGGGTTAGAAAGGAATGTAAAAATGGAAAATAATACATATGAAAATCAGAGAATAATACCCGTTGAAATCAGTAAGGAAATGAAAAAATCCTATATAGATTATTCCATGAGCGTTATTGTGGGACGTGCATTGCCTGATGTTCGTGACGGATTGAAACCTGTTCACAGAAGAATATTGTATACAATGTATGAGGACGGAATAACGCCGGACAAGCAATACAGAAAATGTGCGACAACCGTCGGTGACGTGTTGGGTAGGTATCATCCGCACGGTGATGCTGCGGTTTATGATGCACTTGTACGTTTAGCGCAGGATTTTTCATTAAGATACCCATTGATAGACGGACACGGAAATTTCGGTTCGGTTGACGGAGACCCACCGGCTGCATACCGTTACACCGAGTCAAGATTGATGAAAATGTCAATGGAAATGCTCACGGATATTGATAAAGAAACAGTTGATTTCACGCCTAACTTTGATGAAACAACAAAAGAACCGGCTGTTTTGCCGTCAAGATTTCCAAATCTTTTGGTAAACGGGTCATCAGGTATTGCGGTTGGTATGGCAACAAATATTCCGCCGCATAATTTAAAAGAAGTTATAGACGGCTGTGTTGCAATGATAGATAATCCGGAAATTGATGTTGATGGACTTATGGAATATATAAAAGGTCCTGATTTTCCGACAAGCGGTATTATATATGGTGTTGCAGGTATAAGAGCGGCATATAAAACGGGCAGAGGTAAAATTATTGTTCGTGCAAAAGCCGAGATTGAAGAAAAGAAAAACAAACAGGCAATTATAATAACCGAAATACCTTATATGGTTAATAAAACCAGACTTATTAAATCAATTGCAGACCTTGTTAAAAACAAAGTTATTGAGGGAATAAGCGATTTGAATGATGAATCGGGTAAAGAAGGTATGCGTATTGTGGTTGATTTGAAGCGTGAAGCAAATGCAAATGTTGTTTTGAATCAGTTGTATAAATATACGCAGATGCAGGATACATTCGGTGTTATTATGCTTGCACTTCACGACGGTCAGCCGAAAGTTATGAATCTTTATCAGATGATAAGATATTATCTTGACCATCAAGAGGATGTAATTAAAAGAAGAACCGAATTTAATCTTAAAAAAGCCGAAGCGAGAGCACATATACTCGACGGTTTGAGAATTGCCAACGCAAATATTGATGAAGTTATAAAAATTATCAGAGGTTCAAAGAGCGAAGCCGAAGCAAAACCAAAACTTATGGAAAGTTTTGAACTCAGCGAAATACAGGCTAAAGCTATAGTTGATATGCGTCTCGGACGTCTTACGGGACTTGAAATTGAGAAAATCGAGAACGAATATGCCGAGCTTATGGAAAAAATTAAATATTTTAAAGAAGTTCTTGCAGACGAAAGAAAAATACTTGAAATAATAAAAGAAGAACTTACGGCAATAAGAGATAAATACGGCGATGAGAGAAAAACAGAGATAACGGCATCGGATTATGATATTGATATAGAAGATTTAATTCCGGTTGAAGATGATGTTATCAGTATGACACATTTTGGATATATCAAACGTCAGTCGGTTGAAACATATAAGAGTCAAAGACGAGGCGGCAGAGGTATATCGGGTATGACAACACGTGAGGAAGATTTTGCCGAGGGTATGTTTATAACATCATCGCATGATAATATTTTGTTCTTTACAAATAAAGCGAGAATGCATAAAATAAAGGCATATAAAATCCCCGAAACAAGCAGACAGTCTAAAGGAATGGCAATTGTTAATCTGCTTCAGTTGGAAGAGGGCGAAAAAATTACCACGGCAATCCCCATTAATGAATTTGATGACCGTAGTCTTATAATGATAACAAGAAACGGTGTTATAAAGAAAACTGAACTTAATAAATATAATTCCAGGGTGAAAGGCGGACTTATAGCAATTAATCTGGATGAGGGCGATGAACTTATTGAAGTAAGACTTACAGACGGAAATCAGAACATAATTGTCGGAACACATGATGGAAATGCTATTATGTTTAATGAAAACGACGTTAGGGAAGTAGGCAGAAACGCAAGAGGTGTTAAGGCATTGAAATTGCGTGACGGCGACTATGTTGTTGGTATGGAAGTTGCAAGTCAGGGAAAATATTTATTAACGGTTACGGAAAACGGATATGGAAAAAGAACAGTTATTGATGAAGAATACAGAGTTCAGTCGAGAGGCGGATTTGGTGTTAAATGTCACGCTGTTACGGATAAAACCGGCAAAGTTGTTTCTATTAAGACAATTAATGATGAAGATATTATTATTGTTACTTCTGCCGGAATATTTATACGTATTCATTCCGATGGAATAAGAGTTTGCGGCAGACCATCACAGGGAGTTAAACTTATAAAAGTTACAGAGGATACAAAAGTATCGGCAGTGGCAACTCTTGAACCTGAAAGTGAAGAGAAAATTGACGATGTAACGGAAGATAATACGGAAGAATAAATTATTTAAAAAGCGAAATGTTTCACGTGAAACATTTCGCTTTTTTATATAAATATAAATACTTAATTCATAATGCGTAATTATTGCTTGCACGATTGTTCGTGCGGAAAATGAAATTAAATTGCACCAACTCATGGCAACGCACAAACCCGGTATGGGTGGAATTATTTAATTAGGAATTAGGAATTAGGAATGCGTAATTATTGCTTGTATGATGTTCGTGTGGAAAATGAAACCAGTACAAACCCACGGCAACACACAACCACGTAGGGGCGGACGACTCTGTCCGCCCGGAAAAATATGTGTATTATAAGGACACAAGTCTATTTACCATACAATGCTTGTAAAAACATATATTTATTTTGTAATTTTTGTGAAAAATAATATATTAAATTATAAAAATGTTTCACGTGAAACATTTTTATTAAAAAATCAACAAAATATGCAAAAGGTATTGAAAAAAACATAAAAAAGTGGTATAATATATTTATACACATATATTAAAAAATTGATTTATCGGAGAATTATTATGGGTAAAATAATAGCAATTGCAAATCAAAAAGGCGGTGTAGGAAAAACAACAACGTCAATAAATCTATCTTCCGCAATAGCAAAAGAGGGTAAAAAGGTTTTACTTATAGATGCAGACCCACAGGGTAATGCAACAAGCGGTGTGGGGTTTGAAATCAATAACGATTACACGGTTTATGATCTGATTATAAACGATACAGAAGCTGATGATATTATTGTTAAAACGGATTTTGATAATTTATGGCTTTGTCCGTCTGCCGAAGAACTTGCCGGTGCTGAAATTGAACTTGTTGGAATTGAATCAAGAGAATTTAAACTAAAAAAATCATTAAAATCAATAAAAAATAATTTTGATTATATATTTATTGATTGTCCTCCGTCTCTGGGACTTATAACAATAAATTGCCTAACAGCGGCGGATTCCGTACTTATTCCGATACAATGTGAGTATTTTGCACTTGAGGGAGTAAGCTTGCTCACAAATAATATAAAAAAAATAAAACAAAGTTTAAATCCTGATATATCCATAGAGGGAATACTTTTAACAATGTTGGACGCACGAACAAATTTAGGTGTTCAGGTTGTGGAAGAAGTTAAAAGTTGTTTTCCCGGAAAAGTGTATGCAAGTATAATTCCGCGAAATGTAAGATTAAGCGAAGCACCGAGTTACGGACAACCGATAAATGTGTATGATGCATCGTCAAAAGGTGCGGAAGCTTATAAATCATTGGCAGAAGAAGTTATTGCAATTAACGAAGATTAAAAAGGGAGTTGAAATAAGGTGAAAAAAGGCGGTCTCGGGAAAAAAGGTCAGGGGCTGAATGCTTTAATTCCTCCGAATACCGAGGAAATTAAAGGGGAAAATGCAGTAAATACACTTAAATTATCTCAAATTGAACCCAATGTAAATCAGCCGCGAAAAGTTTTTGATAATGAAAAATTACAGCTTTTAGCAAATTCAATAGCCGAACACGGGATAGTTCAACCAATTACCGTGAGAAAAAACGATAACGGGTTTTATACAATAATAGCCGGGGAGAGAAGATGGCGTGCCGCAAGGATTGCCGGTCTTTCGGATATTCCTGTGGTTATAAAAGATTATGACGATAAAACTGTTGCAGAGGTTTCGCTTATAGAAAATCTCCAGCGTGAAGATTTGAATCCAATTGAAGAAGCTATGGGATATGAACGGCTTATCGAAGAATTTGAAATGACACAAGAAGAAGTAAGTAAAAAAGTCGGAAAAAGCCGTTCGGCGGTAACAAATTCATTAAGACTTTTGAATCTTGCACCAAATGTAAAAAAATTGTTGGAGCAGCTTGAAATATCGGCAGGACACGCAAGAGCTTTGCTTGCTGTGGAAGATAAAGATTTACAGGAAAAAATTGCTTATCAAATAATTGAAAAAGATTTATCCGTAAGACAAATCGAAAATTATGTAAACACATATAAAAAACAGGCAGCCGAAGAAAATAAAGAAAAAACGGTTAAATTTAATATAGCAAAAGCCGAAATTGAAAATGCTTTAAGCAGTGCACTTGGAACAAAAGTAAAAATCAGCGAGGGCAAAAATAAAGGTAAAATTGAAATCGAATTTTATGATAACGAAAGTCTGAATAAAATTGTAAACATATTAAGAAAGGAAGAAATATAAATGCTTGATATTAAAGTATTAAGAGAAGATTATGACCACGTTATGGAGGTTATGAAAGTACGAGGTGAAAATGTAGGCGACATAGATAAAGCCATTGCACTTGATGAAGACAGAAGAAAAATGCAATATGAAGTGCAGCAGCTTAAAGCCAAAAAGAACGAGGTTTCAAAACAAATTCCCGTTATGAAAAAAGAGGGAAAAAATGTTGAACCCATATTTGCCGAAATGAAAGAAATATCCGAAAAAGAAAAAGATTTGGATGCAAAAATCAGAGATACTGAAACAGAACTCGAAAAAATCATGATGACAATTCCGAATATACCGCATTCCACTGTTCCGATTGGTGAAACAGATGAAGATAACGTTGAAGTTAGACGTTGGGGTGAACCTACAAAATTCGATTTTGAACCTAAAGCTCATTGGGATATAGGCGAAAACTTAAAAATACTTGATTTTGAAAGAGCCGCAAAAGTATCGGGTTCAAGATTCACTTTCTATAAAGGATTGGGAGCAAGACTTGAACGTTCGATAATAAACTTTTTCCTCGACACTCATACAACGAAAAACGGATATGCCGAAGTTCTTCCGCCGTATATGGTTTTGAGAGAAAGTATGGTCGGAACGGGACAGCTGCCGAAATTTGAAGAAGATGCATACAAGACAACCGGGGACGAATATTTCTTGATACCGACTGCGGAAGTTCCGGTTACAAATCTTTACAGAAATGAAATTTTGGACGGAAAATCACTCCCGATTAAACACGTTGCATATTCGGCTTGTTTCCGTGCGGAAGCAGGTTCGGCAGGCAGAGATACAAGAGGTCTTATAAGACAGCATCAGTTTAATAAAGTTGAACTTGTTAAATTTGCAAATCCCGAAAATTCATATGAGGAACTTGAAAAACTTGTGAGAGATGCGGAAAGTGTGCTTCAACTTTTGGGTATTCCGTACAGAGTTGTTAATATTTGTACGGGCGATTTGGGATTCACAGCCGCAAAAAAATATGATATAGAGGTTTGGATGCCGAGCTATAACAGATATGTTGAAATTTCGTCATGTTCAAACTTTGAAGATTTCCAGGCAAGACGTGCAAATATCAAATTTAAAAATGATGTAAAAGATAAAGCAAAATATGTCCATACATTGAACGGTTCGGGTGTTGCCATAGGCAGAACGGTTGCTGCAATTTTGGAAAATTATCAGAATGCCGACGGAAGTGTTACAGTTCCTGAGGTTTTAAGACCGTTCATGGGAACGGATGTGATTGGTTGATGTTAGTGGTTAGCTGTTAGAACCGCAGGTAACGCATAAACCTGTAGGGGCGGAATTATTTAATTAGGAATTAGGAATTATTGCTTGCACGGCGTTTGTGCGGAAAATGAAATCGGTTGCACCAACTTGCGTTGACGTAC
>CAYQKW010000032.1:0-20636 GCA_964418245.1 uncultured Oscillospiraceae bacterium | reverse complement strand
CGTTTATTCTGTCGGCACGGAGTTTTATCTGTGTTTCGGATTCTTCGCCGGAAACATAAAGCACCTTATGATTTGCGGAAAAATATGCCGCAGTCTGCAATATAAGCGTGGATTTGCCTATGCCCGGGTCGCCGCCAACAAGCACGAGTGAGCCGACACTCAAACCTCCGCCGAGCACGCGGTCAAATTCCGCACTGCCTGTTTTTATTCTGTTTTCGGTTTCGGTAATAACCTGCGAAAGCTGTTTGACAACGGCAGAACCGGCAGACACACGCCCCTCTTTTTTTTCGGTAACAACCTGTTCCGTCATGGTGTTCCATGCCTGACATGCCGGACATCTGCCCATCCATTTTGCGGTTGTATATCCACAGTCTTTGCACATATATACGGATTTGCTCTTAGCCATAGTTTTGCTCCAATCAAGTTTTGTAAAAATTCCTCTGATTAATATTATACAATAAAATTTATGATTTGAAAAGATATTTTTTAAAATTTTTTGACAAAATTTTTTTTATGTATAAATTTATCCCGATATTCACAGCATAAACAAAGAAAAATAAATTTGCGGAGGTCTTTATGAAGAACGAAAAAAACAACGGCGATAATGAGAAAAAGTCCGAAAACATAAAAGATTACGGAAGTGCGCGGCTGTGCGGACGGCACGGAAACATATATTGCTTGTCTGTGATTGGGCAGATTGAGGGACACAGCGTTTTGCCGCAGGAAACAAAAACCACAAAATATGAACATATTATTCCGATGCTTGTTTCGGTTGAAGAGGATGAAAGCATTGACGGTATGCTGATATTGTTAAACACGGTCGGCGGAGATGTTGAAGCCGGGCTGGCTATAGCAGAGCTTATAGCCGGTATGGAAAAACCAACCGTTTCGCTTGTGCTGGGAGGAGGACACAGCATAGGCGTTCCGCTGGCGGTATCGGCGGATTATTCGTTTATTGCCCCGTCGGCATCCATGATAGTTCATCCTGTCAGAATGAGCGGAACGATAATAACCGTGCCGCAGAGTTTTGAATATCTTTTAAAAATGCAGGACAGTATACTTGATTTTGTAACCGCGCATTCCGACATATCCGAAGAACGTTTGCACTCGCTCATGATGACAACATCAAATCTTGCAAACGATGCCGGCACAATTTTATACGGAAAAGAGGCGGCGGACGAAAAACTTATAGATGATGTGGGGACAATATCGTCCGCACTTAAAAAGTTGAAAGAATTGATTGACAAAAAGGCAAAAGTTTGATATAATAATAAGATAGATATTCGGTTTGCATTTTTATGTTTGAAATAAAGGAGATGACACCTGTGGATTACAAAGAATACGATGAAAAACGTCCGTTAAAAGCAACTCTTGCTTCAATCGGCATAACGCTGATTGCCGGGGCGGTATACTTTTATGTTGATTTGCCGGCACTGAATTTTCATTCCGGCGAATTTTACAGCGGACTGATATTTTTGTGTGCGTTATATCTTGTTTTAACGGCAGTGTTTTCGGGCATACGTCCGAACGGTATCGGCGGATATTTAAAGAATGTTAAAAAAGGGTCGGTAATTCCGCTTGCGATTATTGCGGCGGTTGTTGTTACCGTTGCTGTCGGAACGGTATCATCGGCACAAATACTGCGTGCGGGAGCATACAGAAATCTTATGGACGTGGAACAAGGCAGTTTTACTGAGGATATTAAAGAAATATCTTTTGACAGCATACCGATGCTGGACAAAGATTCGGCAGAACGGCTGGGCGACCGAAAAATGGGAGAACTTTCGGATGTGGTGAGTCAGTTTGAGGTTACGGATGCATATACGCAGATTAATTATAAAAACCGCCCGGTGAGAGTGACATATCTTGAATACGGCGATACCGTGAAATGGCTTATGAACAGAAAAAACGGACTTCCGGCATATGTTGTTATAGATATGGTAACGCAGGAGGCGGCAGTGGTGCGGCTTAAGGACGGAATGAAATATTCTCCGGGAGAACATTTCGGCAGAAATCTGAAAAGGCATATACGGTTTAATTATCCGTCATATATGTTTTCAAAACCGATTTTCGAGATAGACGAGGAGGGCAGACCGTATTGGATTTGTCCGCGAGTTGTTAAAACAATAGGGCTGTTCGGCGGTACGGATATAAAAGGAGCGGTTCTTGTGGATGCTGTTACGGGCGCATCGAAATATTACGAAACGCCCCCGACTTGGGTTGATGCGGTATATCCGGCAGAGCTTTTGATGCAGCAGTATGATTATTACGGCACATACGTGAACGGATATATTAATTCCGTTTTCGGACAGAAAAATGTAACGAAAACCACAAGCGGATATAATTATATCGCGATTGACGATGATGTGTATGTATATACGGGTATAACTTCGGTGACGGGCGACAGGTCAAATCTTGGATTTATACTGTGCAACCAGAGAACAAAAGAAACAAAATATTACCCCGTTCCCGGAGCAACGGAAGAATCCGCAAGGTCATCTGCGGAAGGTGTTGTGCAAAATCTTAAGTATCAATCGACGTTTCCGATATTGCTGAATGTTGCATCTCAGCCGACATATTTTATGTCGCTTAAAGATAATGCAAATCTTGTGAAAATGTATGCAATGGTGAATGTGGAGCAGTATCAGATTGTATCGACAGGCACAACCGTTGAGGAATGCAGAAAAAAGTATATAAATCTTCTAAGCAGCAACAGCATTGCGGCAGATACCGAACAAAGCGAATATTCCGGGGTTGTCACTGATATACGTTCCGCCGTTAAAGACGGCAACACGTATTATTATATAAAACTTGACACAAACAAGTGCTATTTCCGCATATCGGCATCGGCAGACGAAACCGCCGTGCTGCTGAATGTGGGAGAATATGTTTCAATAACATCAAACGATATGTCTGAAGATGTTAAATCCGCAGATGCGATAAAAAGAGGGGAAAGATAATGGAAAACGTAAATATACTCGGTGTTGATATTAGCAAAGTGAATATTCCGCAGGCGGCGGAATATATACATAATTTGATAAAGGACGGCAAGTTTCATTATATATTCACACCAAATTCGGAAATAATATATAATGCATACAAAAACGAAGAATTTAAAAAAGTGATAAACAGTGCGGATTTGAGAACCGCGGACGGAATAGGCGTTGTATATGCTTCCGGAATTGTCGGGAATAAAATAAAAGAACGTGCCGCGGGATATGATATTTCAAGAGAAATACTCAGAACGTCAAACGGGAATACGCTGTATCTTTTCGGAGCGGCTCCCGGTATTGCCGAAAAGGCAAAAACGGCAATCGAAAAAGAATATAAAAACATAACCGTTGTTGGATTGCATGACGGATATTTCGACAAAGCCGAAGAAGAAAAAATCATCGCCGACATTAACGAAAAACATCCGGATTTTCTTTTTGTGTGTATCGGAAGCCCGAAACAGGAACAATGGATATATGATAACAGAGATAAACTTAATGCCGGAGCGGCTCTCGGTTTGGGCGGCTGTATTGATGTTTATGCGGATGTTGTCAAACGTGCGCCCGATATATACATAAAACTCGGTCTCGAATGGTTTTACCGACTTGTATGCGAACCAAAGAGATTTTTCAGAATGCTGGCACTTCCGAAATTTATATTAACCGTAATAAAAAATAAGATTTTTTCAAAATAAAAGGAGCTGTTCAATATGAAAGTCGAACTTATTGCACATACGCCGAATCCCGAAAAGGTTGTTGCAGCAGCGGCAAAACTTTGTTATTCAAACGCACCGGCAACAGATATTTTCGATGGACTGACAGACGAAAAAACCGAAAAGTTTTTAAATATGCTTATGAGCCTCGGACACGAAAGTCCTGTTGAACATATTTCGTTTACGTTCGCCGTTGAGGGTGTGAGCCGAAGCCTGTTGGCACAGCTTACACGTCATCGCATTGCCTCGTACAGTGTTAAATCGCAGAGATATGTAACCGAGGGTGAATTTGAATATATTATGCCGCCGGAAATTGCCGCCGATGATGAAACAAAAAAGATATTTGAAGAAGCGATGAAACGTGATACCGAGGATTACAACAAACTTGCGGATAAATTGAAACAGCGATACCTCTCGGAAGGTATAGAAGAGAAAAAAGCAGAAAAAAAGGCTATCGAGGATGCAAGATATGTGCTGCCGAATGCCTGTGAAACAAAACTTGTTATGACAATGAACGCAAGAAGTTTGTATAATTTCTTTTCACATCGAATCTGCGAACGGGCACAGTGGGAAATACGTGCGCTTGCCGATGAAATGCTCACACTCGTAAGAGAGGTTTGCCCGGTAATATTTAAAAAATGCGGTCCGCCGTGTGCGTTCGGACCTTGCCCGGAGGGCAAAATGTCCTGCGGCAAAGCGGCGGAAAAGAGGGCTAAATATGCAAGGTAAGCTTATTGTTATAGAAGGGCTTGATTCCAGCGGAAAAGAAACACAGAGCCGTTTGCTTGAAGAATATTTCAACAAAAACGGCATAAACTGCCGTCGTGTTGAATTTCCGAATTACAAAAGCGAATCATCGGCACTTGTTAAAATGTATTTACGCGGAGATTTCGGGAAAAACGCCTCGGATGTGAATCCATATGCCGCATCAACGTTTTATGCGGCGGACAGATATGCATCGTACAAAACGGATTTTGCGGAATTTTATAAAAACGGCGGATTGATAATTGCAGACAGATACACAACATCCAATATGATTCATCAGGCAAGCAAGCTCACGGACGGCAAAGATGAATTTGTGGAATGGCTTATACACTACGAATATGAGTTGCTCGGACTGCCGCGACCGGATAAGGTTATATTTTTGAATATGCCGACGGATATTGCCGTAAAGCTTATGAAAAATCGTGCAAACAAAGCAACCGGAGAAGCCGAAAAAGATATTCACGAAAAAGATATTGCATATCTTAAAGCAACATATGCGGAAGCTATGCGTCTTGCGGAAAAACTCGGCTGGGATGTTGTTAATTGCAGTGACGGAGAAAATCCGAGAAGCGTATTGGAAATTCATAACGATATTTTAGAGGTACTGAAATGAAAAAATTACTTATTCTTGACGGAAACAGTGTTGTAAACCGTGCATTTTACGGCGTAAGTCTGCTTTCAACCGCCGACGGGCTTTATACAAATGCGATTTACGGATTTCTTAATATACTTCTTAAATACACACAATCCGAAAATCCGGATTATACGGTTGTTGCTTTCGATTTGAAAGCACCGACATTCCGTCACAAAAAATATGACGGATATAAAGCAAACAGAAAAGGTATGCCGGAGGAACTGCGTGTGCAGATGCCTGTTTTAAAAGAGGTTCTTGCCGCAATGAACATTGCGTGCATAAGCCTTGAGGGCTATGAGGCGGACGACCTTATCGGCACGGTGGCGAAAAAATGCGAAGCGGATAACGTGGAATGTCTTATAGTTACGGGCGATAGGGATTCTCTGCAGCTTGCAAACGAAAATACGCATATATCAATTCCGTCAACAAAATTCGGTGTAACCTCAACGGAGCTTATGACTCCGGAAAAGATAAAAGAAAAATACGGCATAATGCCGAATCGGGTTATAGATTTGAAAAGCCTTATGGGCGACAGCTCGGATAATATCCCCGGTGTACCGGGTATAGGTGAAAAAACGGCGGTTAAACTTTTGAACGAATACGGAACATTGGACGGAGTTTATGAAAATATAAACAATCTGAAAGGTGCTGTTAAAACAAAAATCGAAAACGGGAAAGAATCGGCATATTTAAGCTATTTTCTTGCGACAATAAATACAGAAGTACCGATTGAAAATACGCTTGAAGATTTTGAAACAAAACCGTATAACGAAGAAAAACTTACAGAGATTTTAACAAGACTTGAATTTTCAAAAATAATGGAAAAACTCAATTTAAAGCCCTCGGAAAAGGTGAAACAAGAAACGCTCGAAAAGGTGGAAACGGTTGTTTTGAACACAAAATCGGAAGCGGAAAAAGCAACGGACGAAATTGTGTCCGAAAAAGAATTCTCATATTATTTGTTCTTGAACGGCGGTATGCCGTGCGCTGTCAGCGTGCGGACGGAGCATAAACATTATTGTTTCATACCGGGAGAGGGACTGTTTGCCAATTATACCATTGAGGATATTGCCGGGATTTTTACCTGCGGTGCGGATAAAATTTCGCACAGCTTTAAAGAGGATATAGTTCTTTTGAGAGCATACGGTATTGAAATAAACGGAAATGTTTTTGATACGTCGGTGGCGGCATATATAGATGAGCCGACAAGAAAAAATTATGATATAGGTGCATTATGCGGATTTGAAACTTACGAAGAGGTTTTCGGAAAAGGCAAAAAACAGGTTTCGCCGCTTGAAATTGCGGAGGAGAAGCTTGCCGAATACGGGTATAATTTAACCGAGGGAATGTTCATATTAAAAAAACGGCTTGAAAAAAGCGTTAAGGAAAACGGACAGGAACAGCTACTTTACGAGGTTGAATTTCCGCTTTGCCGAGTGCTTGCGGATATGGAAACGGCGGGATTCAGAGTGGATACGAAAAGCCTTGCGGCTTTCGGGGAACTGTTGCAAGATTCGGTGGAGTTTTGCAAAAAAGAAATATACAACATTGCCGGCGAAGAATTTAACATAAATTCAACAAAACAGCTTGGTGAGATTTTGTTTGAAAAACTTGGGCTTAAAGTAATAAGAAAAACAAAAACCGGTTACAGCACGGATTCGGAAGTGCTGGAAAAACTGTCCGATGAACACGAAATAATAAATTATATTAAGGAATATCGCACTCTTGTTAAACTGAAAAGCACATATGCGGACGGTTTGATTGATGTGATAAACGGAGCGGACGGAAAAATACATTCAAAATTCAATCAGACGGTTACGGCAACGGGACGTATAAGTTCCACCGAACCGAATTTGCAGAACATTCCGGTGCGAATGGAACTCGGACGTGAAATAAGAAAAATGTTTACGGCGCAAAACTCCGATTATGTTTTGGTTGACGCCGATTATTCGCAGATTGAATTGCGTGTGCTTGCGCATATTTCCGGTGATGAAACCATGATAAACGCATTCAAGTCCGAAGAGGATATTCATGCAATCACGGCATCGCAGGTGTTCAACGTTCCGTTGGAAGAGGTCACAAGCGAAATGCGTTCAAACGCAAAAGCGGTGAATTTCGGAATAGTGTACGGCATAAGCGATTTTGCGCTTGCGGGCGATTTGAAAATAACGAAGAAAATGGCAAAACAATATATAGACGGGTATTTGGATAATTATCCGAAAATAAAAGAATATATGAAAAATATTGTTGAAAGCGCAAAGGAAAAAGGATATGTGGAAACAATAATGAAACGCCGCAGATATATCCCCGAACTTAAAGATTCAAAATTTGCGGTGCGGTCTTTCGGCGAAAGAGTTGCACTCAATACCCCGATTCAAGGCAGTGCGGCGGATATAATAAAACTTGCCATGGTTAAGGTGTATAATGCACTTAAAGAAAAAAATCTTAAATCACGGCTGATTTTGCAGGTACATGACGAACTTATTGTTGAAGCATATAAACCGGAAGCGGACGAAGTCGTGAAAATTCTGCGTGAAAACATGGAACAGGCGGCGGAACTGAGTGTGCCGCTTACGGTTGATATTAACAAAGGAGAGAGCTGGTATGCCGCGAAAGGGTAAAGTGCTTGGACTTACGGGCGGAAGCGGCGGCGGAAAATCAACTGCCGCCGTCATACTCCGCGAACGTGGGGCATATATTATCGATACGGATAAAATTGCGAGAGATATTGTAGCTCCGGGGGAACCGGCGTATAACGAAATTGTTTCGTATTTCGGAAAAGAGATTTTGAACAGTGACGGAACACTGAACAGAAAAATGCTTGCCGAGGTTGTTTTCGGTGATAAGAAAAAACTTGAAAAACTGAATAAAATAACTCATTCGGAAATTTTTAAAATAATAAGAAAACGTGTTGAGGAACATAAAAACGAACGGGTTGTTATAGATGCGCCGCTGCTGTTCGATTGTCCGGAAATACTTGCGTTGTGCGACAAGACGGCGGTTGTTGCGGCAGACGAGAAAATAAGAATACAGAGAATTGTGGCACGGGACGGAATAAGCACCGAGCTTGCCGAAAAAAGGCTTGCGTCACAAAAATCACAGGAATTTCTTGTGTCAAAAGCTGATATTGTGTGGGAAAATAACGGGAATATTGATGATTTAAGGAGCGTTATTGTTGAAACTTAAAAAAATTGTTTTTATACTTGCCGCCGCTGTTATTATATATGTATTATCACACGGTTATATAGAGAAAAAATATATATATCCGATGAAATATTCCGAATATGTTGAAACGGCTGCGGAAAAATACGGTGTGGATAAATATTTGGTATATTCAATAATAAAAGCGGAAAGTTCTTTTGACGAATATGCACGCTCGCACGCCGATGCAAAAGGGCTTATGCAGGTTACGGACGAAACGGCGGAATGGGCGGCGGAACAAATGGATATGCCTGGCGATTTTAATATATACAATCCGGAAACAAATATAAATATAGGAACATGGTATATATCAAAACTCACGCAGGATAACGGCGGAAACTTAATACTTGCGCTTGCTTCGTATAATGCGGGGGGCGGAAATGTTAAAAAATGGCTTAAAAAATCCGAGACGGGCGAATTTGATATGGATCAAATAGAATTTAAAGAAACGAAAACATATGTTGAAAAAACGTTAAAATATTACGATAAATATAAAGAACTCTATGAACGGGAGGAATAAAACAATGGAAGAATTTAAAACAAAAAACATATGGGAAGAAGCGGACGAAAATTTAAAAAACAATATAATGTCTTTTTCAGAGGGATACAAAAAGTTTTTAAAAATCGGAGTTACGGAACGCAGATGTGTTAAATATGCAAAGGAACTTGCGGAAAATGCCGGATTTAAGCCTGTCGATAAGATGAGCAATCTTAAGTCGGGAGATAAGGTTTATTTTGAAAATAAGGGAAAAAATATTTTTCTTGCCGTTATAGGTACGGAAAAAGTTAGCGCCGGCTGCAATATTGTTGCGGCACATATAGATTCGCCGAGATTGGATTTGAAACAAGTGCCGATTTATGAGGACGGAGGCTCGGCATTTTTCAGAACACATTATTACGGAGGAATAAAAAAATATCAGTGGACAACAATTCCGCTTGCAATAAGCGGTACGGTTGTAACCGAAAAAGGCGTTTTGGACGTGGATTTGTCAAGCGATGACTGCGTTTTCTGTATAACGGATTTGTTGCC
Organism: uncultured Oscillospiraceae bacterium; assembly: GCA_964418245.1. GTDB lineage: Bacteria > Bacillota > Clostridia > RUG12999 > RUG12999 > CAKVOK01. The sequence continues at coordinate 11,303 of CAYQKW010000032.1, read as the reverse complement.
GCATCTTGCTTCATCGCAGATGAAAAAATCAGCATCCGAAATTGTGGAGGGCGAACAGCTGAATATACTTATAGGGTCAATTCCGCTTAAAAAAGACGAAAAAAGCTCGGTTAAAGAAAATATATTGAAAATACTCTGCGAAAAATACGGCATATGCGAAGAAGATTTCATAAGTGCGGAGCTTGAAGCGTATCCGGCATTTGCACCTGCCGATGTGGGATTAGACAGAAGCATTGTCGGCGGATATGGTCAGGACGACAGAATATGTGCATATCCGGCGCTTGAGGGATTGCTGAATATGGATAAAATACCCGAAAAAACGGCTGTATGTTTCCTTGCGGATAAAGAGGAAATAGGCTCAATGGGCAACACGGGTATGCAGTCGAAGTTTTTTGAAAATACTTTTGCGGAACTAATAGCGATGCAAGAGGAATATAACGACCTCAAACTGCGCAGATGTCTTTCGGTATCGGCATGCCTTTCCGCAGATGTAAGTGCGGCATTCGACCCGATATATCCGAGTGTTCACGAGAAGAACAACACTCCGCTCATGGGACACGGGATTGCCGTGGCTAAATATACGGGTGCAAGAGGAAAAAGCGGCTCCAATGATGCATCGGCGGAGTTTATGTATAAAATCCGCAAGTTATTTAATGACAACGGCATTGCATGGCAGACCGGAGAACTCGGAAAAGTCGACGAGGGCGGCGGCGGAACCGTGGCACAGTTTGCGGCAAACTTAAATATCGAAACAATCGACTGCGGAGTTGCGATACTTTCTATGCATTCTCCGTTTGAAACAGCCTCAAAAGCTGATATATACATGGCATATAAAGCATACTCGGCATTTTACGGCATGATATGATTTTATTATTCAAAAGCATTTGATATATTGGGGAACTTGCTGTGTTTTCATCTGAATTTAATGATGACGCCCGAATTCTGTCGAAAATGATTTCAATGCCAAAAAGTTCATAAATTAATTTTGAAATGAACGTAGATTGAAGAAAAGTCTTGACAAAATTTATGATGCGGCGGCAGAGGTTTTCGATGTTTGCAAACAAATCGTCCGAAATTGTGATTGCAGAGACCGAAAGAATATGCAGCATTGCGGTTTTGCGCAATTATGAAAAATGCATTATTGTTTAATTTTAATATTAACAGAAAAGAGATTGAATTATGAAAAAGATATTACTGAGTGAGGATAAAAATTTTTACAAAGCAAATATGCATTGTCACAGTACAAAATCCGACGGAGAAATGACGGTTGAAGAGCTGAAAGAACATTACAAGGCAAACGGATATTCGGTGATTGCGTTTACCGACCATGAACATTTGATTGATAATTCACATCTTAACGACGAAAATTTTTTGGCGATTACCGCATGCGAACTTGCGATAAAAGAATTTAAAAATTTATCGACCCTCAAAAAGACCGATATGAAAGTGTGCCATCTTAATTTATATGCAAAAAATCCGTCGAATACAGATACTCCGTGTTATAATTCTCAGTATGACCATTATAAGGATAATGTTGAAGAAGGTTCAATTGTGCATACCTGCGGCGAATATGAAAGGGAATACTCTGCCGAGGGGATAAACGACATAATAGAAAAGGCAAATGCCGGAGGTTTTTTGGTTTCGTACAATCATCCGAGGTGGTCGCTTGAAAATGCGGCGGATTATTTGGGATACAAAGGATTGTGGGGAGTTGAGATTTACAATCATTCCTGTGCAATTAACGGGTATTACGAATATGATATAAATGCATACGATGATTTTCTGCGGAGCGGACAAAAAATTGCCTGTGTTGCCGGCGACGACAACCATTCATATGCGGATACCTGCGGCGGATATACTGTGATAAATGCCGAAAGCCTGAAGTATAAAGACATTATAAACGCATTGGAAAATCATAATTTTTACACTTCTTTCGGTCCTGTTATAAAAAGTCTTTACATTGAAGACAATGTTGCGCATATCACTTATGAAAAAGGCGAATATGCAGTGATTTCAACCAAAGGTCGGCGAGTGGAAAAACAGCCGGCGAAGAATCCGGAGGGTGAAAACACGGCACATTTCAAAATATTTCCGAACGAAGATGTGTATGTGAGATTTGATGTTGCTGATAAGTTCGGAAGAAGAGCAAACACCTGTGCATATTTTCTGAAATAGAAAAGGTTTATGGGTTCCTTAAAAAATCCAAATATACTTAATATAAGGGAACATCACTATGGATACCAAAGAAATTACGGCGTCACGTCAGCTGATTTTGGATATACATTCAATTAAAATAACAAAAGCACGGCAAACCGTGAAGCTTGTGCCGCAGTTGTATATAAACACGCATACGGAAGAATTTACGGCAAGAATGGGCTTTAAAATCGGGATAGACAAGCTTTATGTGGTTAAAAATGCATACGAGCTTTTTGACGTTATCGGAACAAACGGGAATATAGAATACGGTAAAAATTTTGTTTTTGATGACAGCCGTCACGTTTTTGAACCGGAAATCAAAGGGCTTATAAACCTTCTTGTGGTTGCATCGCGAAAGAAACCGGAACTTTCGTCACAGCAAAAAGAATTTGAGCTTACCGGAAACCTTAAAACCGCCGCCATTCGCGAACTGGAAAATGTTAATGCGGATATATTTATAGACGGCAGATATAATCCGCATACAAAAATAATCAACGATAATATTCCGATTGATTTGAGTTTGTCGAAAACAGACAATCAATATAGAATAGATTTTGAAGATTGCCTTATGATACAGCCGATTTCGGCAGACTGCGGAGTGTGTTTGTACAACGATAATATTTATGTTGTATCAATTGAACAGGCAGGATGCATTGCGGCACTCATGAAAGCTTATAACACGATGAACGAACCGTATATAACGTTTTTGCCCGAAGATAAAACAAAAGTCATTACACATCTCATGCCCAAACTGCGAAGTGCGGCAAAACTGAAAATTGACGCAAATGTTAAACGCGATGTTATAATGGGTGATTTGTCGGTTAAGCTTTATATTGATAAAACCGAAGAGGATTATATTAAAGTTAAAGCTTGTTTTTGTTATGAAAACACCGAGTTCAATCATTTTGCCGGAGAAAAACCGATAATTGAGGGAAAGGTTTTGTTGCGTGACAGGCGCGGAGAAAACAATTTTATAAGAACGGCGGCGGCAATGGGATTTCATCCGGAAAAAGGTTTTCTTTATATTTATGACGATGAAAAAATATATAATTTTTTGACCGAAGGTGTTGCCGCATTAAAACAGTTCGGGGAAATATATTATTCCGATACGTTTAATCAGCGTGTTATCGCACCGTCGAGAAGCAGTATAGGTGTGAGTGTTTCTTCGGGAAATCTGCTTGAGTTCGATATGAACTTCGATGATATATCGAAAGAAGAAATTGCGGACGTTCTGCGTTCCGTAAGAGAAAAGAAAAAGTTCCACCGTCTTAAAGACGGTTCGTTTATAGACCTCGGAGCAAACGGAATCAAAAGTACGGTGAAGCTTATAGACGAGTTGGATGCAAATGTTGAAAACAACGCATCGTTTTCAGCACCGCTCAGCCGTGCGTTTTTCCTGAGTACTTTAAACAGCGACGGTATAAATCTTTCGCGTGATAAATATTTTGACGGATTTATAGATAAATTCAACAATATTGATATGGAAGAATTTGAAGTTCCGGACGATATGAAACCAATACTCCGTCCGTATCAGGCGGTTGGGTTTAAGTGGCTTAAGTTGCTGGCGCAATTCAAGCTTGGGGGCATACTTGCCGATGAAATGGGTCTCGGTAAAACTTTGCAGGCAATTGCTTTTGTAATGAGCGAATATGAAAATACGCACAAACCAACGCTGATTGTCGCACCGACATCACTGCTTTACAACTGGCAGTCTGAAATTGAAAAATTTGCTCCGCAGGCAAAAACAGTTATAATATCCGGCACACCGTCGGAACGTATTCACACGGAACGTGATATTGACGGTTATCATTTTGTTATAACATCATACGGACTTTTGAGGCGAGATATAAACAATTACATAAACTATGAGTTTGCATATTGTTTTATAGATGAAGCACAGCATATCAAAAATCCGAATACAATAAACGCCAAAGCGGTGAAAAAAATCAAAGCAGGTTCGTTTTTTGCACTTACGGGTACTCCGCTCGAAAATACACTTACAGAGCTTTGGTCGATATTTGACTTTGTAATGCCCGGGTACCTTTACAGCAGACATAAATTCAGAAAAACTTATGAAGTACCGATTATAAAAGAAGAAGACCGCATGGCATTGGAAGATTTGCTGCGCCACACAAGACCGTTTATATTAAGAAGACTTAAATCTCAGGTTATGAGTGAGCTGCCGGAAAAAATTGAAAGTTACATGGTGTGCGAACTCGAACCGGCACAGCGTTCGTATTATGCGGCATATGCATCCGAGGCGAAAAATAAAATAGATATACTTTCGGCGGACGGCGGATTTAACAGAAACAGAATAGAAATACTTGCGATAATAACACGATTGCGGCAAATTTGCTGTCATCCGGGATTGTTTATAGAAAATTACGAGGGCGGAAGCGGAAAACTTGATATGCTTAAAGAAATAATCGAAGAAGCGGTTATGTCGGGGCATCGTATACTTGTTTTCTCGCAGTTCACCTCAATGCTTTCGATTATATCGGGAATGCTTCGCATGAGCGGAACAGACCATTTTTATCTGGACGGCAACACCAAAAGCCGCGAACGGCTAAATATGGTAAACGAATTTAACGAGGGTGCCTGTGATGTGTTTTTAATATCGCTGAAAGCCGGCGGAACGGGTCTTAACCTTACCGGTGCGGACATGGTTATCCATTACGACCCGTGGTGGAACCCCGCGGTTGAAAATCAGGCGACCGACCGTGCCCACAGAATCGGACAGACAAAGAATGTGCAGGTTCTTAAGCTTATTACAAAAGGTACTATCGAAGAAAAAATATGTAATCTGCAAAAAGTTAAGCAGAATATGATAGACAGCGTTATCGAAACCGGAGAAAATCTTATTTCGTCCATGAGCTTGAACGAAATTAAATCTCTGTTCGACAATTGATGAATTTATTCGGAGGCGAAACAATGATATATTTCGACAATGCCGCAACCACAATGGTATGCAAAAATGCCGCGGACGCGGCATACATAGCAATGACCGCGGTTTACGGCAATCCGTCTTCACTGCACAGCGCAGGTTTGGAAGCGGAAAAGATAATGGAAAATGCAAGAGAAAAAATCGCAGAAAAGCTTAATACGGAAAAATCACGAATATATTTTACATCGGGCGGAACGGAGAGCGATAATACGGCGGTTTTCGGCGGTGCTTTGCGCGGCGGCGGAAGAAAAACCGTTATTTATTCCGCAGCGGAGCATCCGGCGGTTTCCGCGCCCATGAGAGAACTTGCAAAAAAAGGATTTAATGTGAAAACAATAAATCTTTTGCCGTCCGGGATAATAGATTTAAATCATCTTGAAGAATTGCTTAATGACGATACGGCACTTGTCAGTATCATGCATATCAATAATGAAACCGGCTGTATAATGCCGATGAAAGAAGCGGTTGAAATTATAAGAAGAAAGGCACCGTACGCACTTATACACAGCGATATGGTACAGGCGTTCACAAAAGCAGAACCGGAAGACGTGGATTTGATAAGCATAAGCAGTCATAAAATTCACGGACCGAAAGGGTGCGGTGCGCTGTATGTAAAAAACGGAGTAAACATAGCTCCGCGCGTGTTCGGCGGAAGTCAGGAAAAAAAACTGCGCCCCGGAACACAAAATCTGCCGGGTATTGCCGGCTTCGGAGCCGCGGCGGAACAGGCGGACAGAATTTTGGAATATGAACACGCAAAAAAACTTAAAGAAAGATTTTTAAACGGCATTTCGGACTTGAGTGATATAAAGATAAACGGCGAAAACACAATTCCGCATATCATCAACGTATCGTTTAAAGGAACTCGTTCCGAGGTTATGCTTCATATGCTCGAATCGGAAGGGATAATGGTTTCGTCCGGTTCGGCATGTTCGTCAAACTCGCCGTCGCCGTCACCGGTGCTTACGGCAATGGGGCTTGCACCGGAATATGTTGACAGTGCGTTGAGGTTCAGTTTTTCAAGATATAATACCGAAGACGAAGTTGAAATATGTGTGGCGGCAATAAAAAAGCATCTTGATGTTGTGAGAAGGATGATGAGATGAAAACCGAAATAATTACGGAAAAAGATATTGAAAAAGCCGGGGAAACAATAAAAGCCGGGGGGCTTGTTGCTTTTCCCACGGAAACGGTATACGGGCTGGGTGCCGACGGGTTTAACGAAACGGCGGTTAAAAAGATATACGAGGCGAAAGGCAGACCGTCGGATAATCCGCTGATACTTCATGTGTCGGATATGGAAATGACGGAAAAAACAGGATACATAAACGAAAATGCAAAAAAAATAATCGAAAAGTTTTGGCCGGGACCGCTCACAGTTATAGTAAAGAAAAAAGAAATTGTCGGTGATGTTGTTTCCGCCGGGCTTAAAACGGTTGCCGTGCGAATGCCGGAAAACCAAACGGCAAGAAAGCTGATAAAGTCCGCCGGCACACCGATTGCCGCACCGAGTGCCAACATTTCCGGGCGTCCCAGCCCGACAAGATTTGAAGATGTTTTTGATGATTTGAACGGGCGTATTGACATGATTATAAAATCCGATAATTCGGATATAGGAATAGAATCGACAATAGTCGATACAACCTCGGTGCCGCCGTCGATACTGCGGCCCGGCGGAGTTACTTATGAAATGCTGAAAGAGGTTCTGCCGGATATTTCGGAAGAAAAAAACGTACCGCATACAGAAAATTTCAAGCCGAAATGTCCCGGAATGAAATATAAGCATTATGCACCGAAAGCAAAGGTTGTTGTTTTTGAAGGAAACGCAAAAGAAAAAATCATAAAAACCCTTGAAGAAAACAGAAACCGAGGCATAAAAACCGGTGTTTTCTGCAAAACGGGAGCTTCATATGACTGCGATTGCATTATATATTGGGGAAAGAATGCGGCGGAAATGGCGGCCGGTATGTTTTCGGCCCTGCGTGATTTTGATAAATTCGGAGTTGATGAGATTTTGTGTGAAATGCCGGAGGAAGCCGGCATGGGCGACGGGGTGCGTAACCGAATTTATAAGTCGGCCGGATTTGATGTGAGATGAATTTTGCGGGTGTGTTTGCCATTATGTACAAACATACTCGCAAAAAATAAATTATATTTGTGTAAAATTGAAGTAGAAAAAATACAAAAAATAAGTTATAATAATTTATATAAATATTTTGTACAAAGCTATTGACAAATGTGAAAAAATGTGGTATAATTAAATAACCTAAATGGGTTCTTTTTTTTTGCACGATAAGAAAATCATATTGGAGGAAGAAAAATGAGAGTAAAAATAACACTTGCTTGCAGCGAATGCAAACAGAGAAATTATGACACAATGAAGAATAAAAAGAATGACCCCGACAGATTGGAAATGAACAAATATTGCAGATTCTGCAAAAAACACACGCTGCACAAAGAAACAAAATAATTTCTTTGAATTAATAAAAAAGGAGCGATATTATGGCTAAAGATAACGAGAAAAAGCAGGGCTTTTTCAGTACACTCGGACAGTCTACGGTTAAATGGTTCAAAGGAATCAAAGCGGAAATCAAAAAGATAATTTGGCCTACACCCGAAAAAATCGGTAAAGATACACTCATTGTAATAGTATCGGTTCTTGTTATCGGAGCATTTCTTTCACTTGTAAACTGGGTGCTTATGACAGGTGTCGATAAATTGATTACAAAATAAATCCGGGATTAAACGAAAGGGAGGAAAGCGGCTTACCGCTTGTTTTGATATATGGAAAACGAAGCAAAATGGTACGTAATCCATGTTTATTCCGGTCATGAAAAAAAGGTTGAGGCTAATATCAAAAAAATGATAGAAAACCGAGGTATGCAGGAACAGATTTTGGAAACGAGCATACCGTATGAAGAATCGGTTGAAACAGAAGGATCGCGGCCGTCTCAGCGAAAGCTGTGTCCGCAGTACGTATTTGTTAAAATGATTATGTCCGACGATGCATGGCATGCCGTGAAAAGTATTCGCGGAGTAACCGGTTTTGTCGGTCCGGAATCAAGGCCGATTCCGCTGACAGATGCGGAGATAGCAAATATGAAGATTGAAAAGGTGAGTGTACGTGTCGATTTTGAAGTCGGAGACACCGTGAGGGTTACCGACGGTCCGCTCAGCGGTTATCTCGGCAAGGTACAGGAGCTTGATGCACAAAAGGGAAAAGTCAAACTTTTCGTGGATTTGTTTATGGGCAGAGAAACCGAAGTCGATCTTGAACTTAACCAAGTAGAACCCATAAGCTGATATTGATATAATTCGTTATTACGTTTTATATAGTGGGAGGATGCAAAAGCATCTGCCATTACCACATTAATTTAAGGAGGTGCGAGCAATGGCTCAAAAAATCGCAGGTTTTATAAAATTGCAGATTCCGGCAGGCAAAGCTACTCCTGCACCACCGGTTGGTCCGGCACTCGGTCAGCACGGTGTGAACATCATGCAGTTTTGTAAAGAATTTAACGAAAAAACGTCTAAAGACGCCGGTCTTGTAATTCCTGTTGTTATAACAGTATATGCAGACAGATCGTTCTCGTTTGTAACAAAAACACCGCCGGCATCCGTTTTGCTTAAAAAAGCTTGTAAAATTGAAAGCGGTTCGGGGGTTCCCAACAAGACGAAAGTTGCAACAGTTTCAAAAGCTGATTTAAAAGCAATCGCAGAACAGAAAATGCCTGACCTTAACGCTGCAAGCGTTGAAGCGGCAATGAGTATGATTGCGGGAACTGCGCGCAGCATGGGTATTGTTGTGGGCGACTGAGAAACCTTGATTTAAAGGTTCTAAAAACGTGGGAGAAAGTATAACATTTCGTAAAACCACTTAGGAGGTAAAAAAATTGAAAAGAGGAAAAAATTATCAGGAAAGTGTAAAGCTTCTTGACAAATCCAAACTTTACGACCCGGCAGATGCTCTTGACCTTGCAGTTAAAATGTCGAAAGCAAAATTTGACGAAACAGTTGAGGCTCACATAAAACTGGGTGTTGACTCGCGTCATGCCGACCAGCAGGTTAGAGGTGCGGTTGTATTGCCTCACGGTACGGGTAAAAAAATCCGCGTACTTGTGTTTGCAAAAGGTGATAAAGCAACAGAAGCTCAAAATGCCGGTGCGGATTTCGTCGGTGCGGAAGAACTCATTCCGAAAATCCAGAATGAAAACTGGTTTGACTATGACATAATAGTTGCAACTCCGGATATGATGGGTGTTGTAGGTCGATTGGGTAAGGTGCTCGGTCCGAAAGGTCTTATGCCTAACCCGAAAGCCGGTACGGTTACTATGGACGTAACAAAAGCCATTAACGATATTAAAGCCGGTAAAATTGAATACAGACTTGATAAAACAAACATCATTCACTGTGTTATAGGTAAAGTATCTTTCGGTAAAGAAAAACTTTCGGATAACTTTAACACATTGCTCGGAGCAATTGTAAAAGCAAAACCGGCAGCAGCAAAAGGACAGTATTTAAGAAGCGTATCCGTTTCTTCGACAATGGGTCCCGGAGTGAAAATCAATCCGTCCAAATGCATGGACTAACAGTTGTTTTATAACTGTATAAATGTATATAATGCCGCATTGCGGTAAAAATTATATAATTCCGCGTATGCGGAAATTCCAAAGACAGCAGGCATCAAGATAAGTCCTGCCGAGGAGTGCAGAAGAGTTATCGCACTTTGTCTTTCGGGCAAAGTGCTTTTTTGATATGTACTCCAAATGTAAAGTAATAGGAGGTGAATGGTATGCCAAGCGCAAAAGTTTTAGAACAAAAGAAACAGGTTGTTGCAGAGCTTACCGAAAAATTAAAAAACGCAGCTTCCGGCGTAATCGTTGATTACAAAGGTATAAACGTTGAACAAGATACAAATCTTCGTAGAAACTTCAGAGAAGCCGGCGTTGAATACAGCGTAATAAAAAATACGCTTTTGAGATTTGCGGTTAAAGAAGCCGGTCTTGAAGGACTTGAAAACGTTCTTGAGGGAACAACGGCTCTTGCAATTTCAAATGATGATGAAGTTGCTCCTGCAAAAGTATTTAAAGATTTCTTAAAAGAGAATGCAGGTCTTGAAATCGGCGGTTTTAAAGCCGGATTCTCCGACGGTAAAGTATTATCCGTTGCAGAAGTTGAAGAACTTGCAAACATCCCGTCAAGAGATGTTCTCTTAACAAAACTTGCATGCGGTCTTAATTCAATCATTGCAAGCCTTGCACTTGCAATAAAAGCAGTATCGGAAAAAGAACCGGCTGAAGAGACAGCAGCAGAAGAAGCAGCTCCTGCGGAAGCAGCGGCTGAAGAAGCGGCAGCTCCCGTTGAGGCAGCGGCTGAAGAAACACCGGCTCCGGAAGCTCCGGTAGCTGAATAATTAACATAAAAATAAAAAAATCGGAGGTAAATAAAAATGAGTAAAATCGAAACAATGATTGAAGAAATCAAATCAATGACAGTATTGGAGTTATCAGAACTTGTAAAAGCAATTGAAGAAACATTCGGCGTATCCGCAGCAGCTCCTGTTGTAGTTGCGGGCGGTGCAGCAGGCGGCGCAGCAGCTGCAGATGAAAAATCTGAATTTGACGTTGTTCTTGCAGATGCCGGTGCATCAAAACTTAACATCGTTAAAATCGTTAAAGCTGCTACAGGTCTTGGACTTAAAGAAGCTAAAGCAATTGTTGACGAAGCTCCTAAGACAATTAAAGAAGCTATGCCTAAAGATGAAGCTGAAGCTCTCAAGAAAGAACTTGAAGATGCAGGCGCAAAAGTTGAACTTAAATAATTTAGCTTATTGTTATTAAAAAAAGGTTGTCGAGTTATTCGGCAACCTTTTTTGATATTGTGAATTCATATATTTATATTGTTTTTGTATAAATCCGCACAGTGCATTGTTGTTTATGCGATTATATGAAAATGTCGGAATAAGCATCTGTTCCGATACTATTTCAGTTTTGCGGAGTTTTTGTATTCGCTCGGTGTCATATTAACACAGCGACGAAATACTCGTGAAAAATAATGAGGATTATTAAATTTAAGCATATCGGAAATTTCGGAAAAACTGTATATATTGCTTCGTATAAGTTTCTTTGCTTCGTTAATTTTAATTTTTGTATAATATTGATTA